>JBEHWJ010000028.1:0-21672 GCA_040217755.1 Syntrophomonadaceae bacterium
ACCGAAGTAAAGAATCTTGATGATTTCATTGAAGTGGTGATGGAGGGTTATTAGTGTTAGAAGATATTTTCCGGGCGCGATTCCGCCGCTCCCTGCAGATGCTGGCCCCAGGGACCGATTTTCGCCAGGGCATCGAGAATGTTCTCCAGGCCAAGACCGGAGCCCTTATCGTGGTTGGGGATTCGCCCGAAGTCATGGGCATGGTGAGCGGCGGATTTCTGATCGATTGTGAATACACCCCGGCCCGTTTGTACGAGTTGGCCAAAATGGACGGTGCTATTATTACCAATCATGATGCCAGCCGAATACTGAGGGTTAACGCCCAATTGGACCCTAATCCCAATCTTCCTTCGCAAGAAACCGGTATCCGGCATCGTACCGCGGAAAGGGTGGCCCTCCAGACGGGGGAACTGGTGGTGGCGATATCCCAGCGCCGCCAGGTGGTGACCCTCTTCCAGGATAATTCCAGTTTCAGACTGCGGGATATCGCCACTATTCTGGTGCAGGCCAACCAGGCCCTCCAGACCCTGGAGAAATATCGCAATGTCTTAAGCCGCGACCTGCAACATCTCGGGGGGCTGGAATTTGAAGAATTGGCTACCACCGGGGAGGTTTGCAGTGTTCTGCACCGCTGTATAAAAGTGTTGAATATATCGGCAGAGATTGAGAATTATATAAGCGAGCTGGGCAACGAAGGGCGTCTGGTTAAGATGCAGTTGGACGAGATGGTGGCCAATGTCCAGGAGGAAGCCACTTTAATCATAAAGGACTATTGCAATATTCGAGAGAAATCCCCGACTGAAATTTTAAGCAGCGTGCGCCGGGCCTATGAGGATGATATATCGGATTCCCTGTTCTTGATGAGGAGTCTGGGCCTTGGTACTACCGGTGCCCACCTGGAGCAACCAACCGCGCCGCGCGGGTACCGTATGCTAAATAAGATACCCCGTATCCCCCCGGCGATAATAGAAAACCTGGTGGACCGCTTCAAGTTCCTGAGCCGGATCTTGCGGGCCACCATCGAGGAACTCGACGATGTAGAGGGAATCGGCGAGGTCCGGGCCCGGTCCATCAAGAACGGCCTGATGAGAATGCGGGAACAATTCCTATTGGAATACATGGTTTAGTCAGGTAAAGGCAGGGATGACGCCCCAAGGCTCTATTTAGCTGTATACGGTGTCATGCCGAATAACTTCGGCCCAGCATAGCCCAATAAAAAAACCGCCACCAGGCGGTTTTTTAACCAAGCAAGCCAGATAACTATCAGGTCATATTGAAATAGCCCAGGGCATGGGCTTTTTTATTTTCCTTGATGAAAACGTCATAAAGGTTTATATCCAGGATATTGCACAGAGCGGCAGTGTAGAACAACATCTTGCCCATTTCACCCATTATCACTTCATTGCACCGGGGGCACACATCACCCCGTAAATGGCTGTCCAGACAGGCTTTCAATTCAGCTACTGACTCCAGGTGTTCAGGTATATCCACCTTTTTGGCTTCAATGCAAATACATCCGCAATCAGTGACTGCTTTTATTACCGAGCGATTTACCCGGCCGCTGCACTCAGACAGTTTGCTGAGAACATCTATCAAACTGTGGTGTCGTATAAGGAGGTCTCCAACTGTATTCTGAAATTCATCACATATCAAATCTTTCATAAAATGCTAACTCCCCCCGTCTGCACGCCATTTAATTAAAGATAATTATAGTCTTGACCCAAATACCTTGTCAATTCTGCCCTCCGTTTGTTTGCCTCACATATGGTGGTGAGACTACTTAATGGTGAGGCTGCCAAAATTTTTCTGCCTCCGTATAATAGTTGCCATTTCCTAGAATGATATTATCAGGAGGTGATATCTTCATGAAAAATAGATTTATTTCATGGCAATTGATATTGGCAGGTATTTTGGCAGGCTTGTGGGGGAGTCATTCCTTGAGGGTGTATTTTGATTTAGGGATTGCCGGGCAAATTGGGGCCGGAATGCTCGTCTGCTTGCTGTTCTATCTTTCCGGGAAGCTTGTCTTAGGGATTTTGTCCAGGGGCATCATAATTCTTAACCGCTGGCTGGATAATACCTCGATTGAAGTGCTTTTGTGCGGCAGTGCAGGTTTGATTGCCGGAGCCCTGGTGGGATTACTGAGCAGTTATCCCCTATCGGTGATGCGCGGAGCCGGCAATTATTTAACCATCATCACTTTTGTTCTATGTGGTTACTTGGGAATGAAGATAGGCAGCCGCAGGGCCGCGGAGGTTTGGAGGATGTTGCCCTCACAATTGACCGAGCCGGAGCTTACCGCCGAGAGATATGACGATTTCAACAAGATTTTGGATACCAGTGCCATCATCGATGGGCGCATCTATGATGTGTGCCAAAGCAAGTTCCTGGAAGGAACGTTGATGGTGCCGGTCTTTGTAATTGAAGAATTGCAGCATATCGCAGATTCGTCCGATAACCTGCGCCGCAGCAAGGGGCGTCGTGGTCTTGATCTTCTGTCCAAGATGCAAAAGGACGCCGCCATCAATATCCGCATAATCGATTGTGATATCAGTGCAGAGAAGGAAGTGGACATGAAACTGGTGAGATTATGCAAGCGGTTGCATGCCAGCATAATCACCAACGACTATAATCTCAACAAGGTCGCCGAATTACATGGCATTAAGGTATTGAATATCAATGAGTTGACAAATGCAGTCAAGGTTGTTGTCTATCCCGGTGAAACCATGTATATTAATATATTAAAAGAAGGTAAGGAACCCGGACAAGGGGTAGGTTATCTGGAAGACGGCACCATGGTAGTGGTCGAGGATGCACAGGCGGAAATAGGGAACAACCTTGAGGTCATCGTGACCAGTGTATTCCAGACCGCTGCCGGACGCATGATATTCAGCCGCCGGATAAGGGAAGAGCGGAGTGCTGGCATAGGAAAAACCAGCTTGTCGGGGGAAGCAGTGCGAGAGGTGAATATGTATGGATGACAACCTTCGGGTTGTTATAGCGGCAGCCGGTAAAGGCAGCCGTATGGGAAGCAGTACCAACAAGCAGTACATGCTTTTGAACGGGAGACCTGTTCTATCGTATTCCTTGGATTTCTTCGAGAAACTGCCGGTTGTCCATGAAATAGTGGTGGTTTGCGCCCGGGATGAGGTTGAATATTGTGAGGACCAGATAGTCAAGCGCTTTAAGTTTAATAAGGTGGCGGCAGTTGTTGCGGGAGGCCAGGAAAGACAGGATTCGGTCTGGGCCGGGTTGCAACAACTGGGAAAGGACACCGACCTGGTGGCTGTGCATGACGGTGCACGGCCGCTTTTGTCCGCAGAAGTATTGACGCGGCTGCTGGCCGAAGCCAGGGAATGGGGGGCAGCCATACCGGGCATACCCAGTAAAGACACGGTCAAATTAGGAGATCGGGATGGATTCGTCCGCCAAACTCTGGATCGAAACTCGGTGTATGCCATACAGACCCCCCAGGTGTTCAATTATAATGAACTGGTTACCGCCTATCGGGAGGCCCAGGAGGAACAATTCCTGGGCACCGACGATGCGTCGCTTTTCGAACGTTATATAGGCCGGGTCAAGATCGTACCCGGTGATTACAACAATATCAAGATAACCACCCCGGAAGACATGATCGTAGCGGGAGCCCTGCTGAGGGGCAAAGATTGATATGGCCCAGGGCGCGCTGCGGGTAGGCTCGGGTTATGATGTTCACCGCCTGGTGGAAGGGCGCCGGTTGGTCCTGGGGGGCGTGGACATCCCCTTTGAAAAGGGCTTGCTGGGCCATTCCGATGCCGATGTGTTAATTCATGCCATCTGCGACGCGTTATTAGGAGCGGCGGCATTGGGCGATATAGGCGGTCATTTCCCGGATACGGCCGACGAATACAAGGATATCGACAGCCGACGCTTGTTGGAGAAGGTTAATTGGCTGCTGCAGGGTGAGGGTTGGTCCATCATAAACATAGACTGCACCATAATCGCCCAGAGGCCGAAAGTGGCGGCTTATATAGCGGCCATGCGGGCCAATCTGGCCCAAATACTGACGATAGACACCAGACAGATCAGCATTAAGGCTACAACCACGGAAGGATTAGGATTTTCAGGGCGGGGCGAGGGTATCGCCGCCCATGCGGCAGTTTTGATCGAAGCCCAATAAAGCCCGCCAACATTTTCGCAAATATGGACCGAAAGGATTTTATCTTCAACCGGGGCATAATCTGGCCGCACTTTACCCAAGATAAAAGGTAGGACTGGCCAGACGGGTTATGCCCGATGCGCGCCAGGACTTACTTGTGAATTAAGGTGAGAAGATGAAGATCGCACTCCTGGCCCCGATTGCCTGGCGCACCCCTCCGCGTCATTATGGTCCGTGGGAAGCCATCGTCTCGATGTTGGCAGAAGGCTTGATATGCCGGGGGATGGATGTGACCCTATTTGCCACCGGCGATTCCCTCACTAGTGGACGGCTGGAAGCCGTCTGCCCCACCCCTTATGAGGAGACCCCGGACCTAGATGCCAAGGTATGGGAGTGCCTGCATATTGCCCATCTGTTTGAACAGGCGGGAGAGTTTGATATAATCCACAACCATTATGATTTTCTTCCCTTATCATACAGCCGATTGGTGCAGACTCCGATGGTCACTACCATTCACGGCTTCTCCAGCCCCAAGATACTGCCTGTATACAAAAAGTTCAACAAGGGCAGTCACTATGTTTCCATAAGTATCGCCGACCGCAGTCCGCAGCTTGATTACTATGCCAATATCTATCACGGCATAGATCTGGATTTGTTTAATTTTAATGATAATCCGGACGATTACTTGCTCTATTTCGGGCGCATCCATCCAGACAAAGGAACCTATGACGCCATCCAGATTGCCCGGCGCCTGGGGATGAAATTGGTGATTGCCGGCATTATCCAGGATTATGATTATTATCAGTCCTACGTAGTCCCGTATCTTGACGATAGCAACGTGGTCTACGTCGGGTCGGTCGGACCGGAACCCCGAAACGTGCTTCTGCGGGAGGCCCTGGCCCTGCTGCATCCCATACACTTTGCCGAACCTTTCGGGCTTAGCGTGGTTGAAGCCATGGCGTGCGGAACCCCGGTAGTCGCCTACGACCGGGGTTCTATGGCCGAAGTGATAAAAAGCGGGGAGACCGGGTTTCTGGTCCACTCGGTCGAGGAGGCAGTCACTGCGGTGAAGGACATATCCAGCGTGTGCCGGGCAACCTGTCGCCACTGGACTGAAGAACGGTTCAGTAAAGAGCGGATGGTGGACGATTACCTGGGAGTCTATGAATCCGTCCTGCGGTGATGGCATAACCTACCCGAGGGGGCGCCCTTTTTTCCCCTCAATGTTCCATATGGTCGGTTGCTGGCGTGGGCCCTTTGGTTGCCGATTTTCCGGCTTAAGGTTATAATTACCCAGAATAAGGGGGGAATGGGATGAGAAAGAGCAAGGTGAGGTTTGCACCCAGTCCGACCGGACCATTACATATCGGCGGGGCCCGCTCGGCTTTATTCAATTATTTGTTCGCTGCTCATGAGGGGGGCGAATTCGTGGTCAGAATCGAGGATACTGATCTGGATCGGTCCCGGCGCGAGTATGAAGAAGAAATCCTGGAATCATTACAATGGCTGGGGATAAAATGGACCGAGGGTATACAGCAGGGCGGGGACAACGGTCCTTACCGGCAAACCGAACGCCTGGAAATCTATCAGCAGTTTATACAAAATCTCTTGGAGCAAGGCGACGCCTACTATTGCTTTTGTACCCCGGAAGAACTGGAAAGTGAACGCCTGCATCAGTTGCAGAGCGGACAGATGCAGCGCTATTCCGGCAAGTGCTGTGGTTTGAGTGACCAGGAGGTCAACGCAAGACTGGAGGCCGGGCTGAAACCCAGTGTGCGCTTCCGGGTGCCGGCCCACCAGATCTATGTGGTCAACGATCTGGTTAGGGGTACGGTCAGTTTTGAAAGTGATAACAGCGGCGACTTCATAATTCTCAAATCGGATGGTATCCCGGTGTACAACTTTGCGGTAGTCATCGATGATGTACTGATGGGAATTACTCACGTGATCAGGGCGGAAGAGCACCTGTCCAATACCCCCCGGCAGTTGATGCTATACGACGCCCTGAACTTCGCCCGCCCTGAGTTTGCCCACATTTCCTTGATTCTGGGCAGTGATCGCCAGAAGATGAGCAAACGCCACGGGGCTACTTCCTTGGTCCAATACCGCCGGATGGGGTACCTCCCCGAAGCCCTCTTCAATTTCCTGGCCTTATTGGGTTGGTCGCCAGAGGGTGAACAGGAGATCCTCAGCCGGGAGGAACTGATTCAGGCCTTCACTTTGGAAAGGGTGGCGAAGAGCCCAGCGGTCTTTGATATGGACAAGCTCAACTGGATGAACCAGCAGTACCTTAAGCAGAAGTCGGTCCCGGAACTGGCAGAATTGTTGAGGCCTTACCTGGAGGGCTCGGAATGGTCCGAGATGTTCAAGCAATTGAACCAACAGCGCTATCATTACCTGGTCGAAGCGGTACGTGATCATTTAGCCTGCCTGGCAGATATCAACAGCCAGGCAGATATATTCTTCCGTGAGGTCGAATGGGGGGAGGATGCCCGGCAAATTTTATCCACCGAGGGACCCCAGACAGTTTTGCAGACAGTCCGTAATGACCTCCCTGAATTTAACCAGCCGGCGGAGGCTAAAGCCTTTATCAAGGGTATAGTTAAAAAGCTCAACTTAAAGGCCAAGGATGTCTATATGCCCTTGCGCAGCGCTTTAACCGGCCGCACCCATGGACCGGAGTTGCCCTATCTGATTCTGGTGCTGGGAAGGGAAGAGTCTTTACGCCGTATCGACCGGGCGATAGACACCTTTGGGCACCCCCTGTAATCCACCAGTATGGAATGCGCCCTGCAGTGAGCAACCGCAGGGCGCGGGGCGATGAGAAAATTCCGGGGCTTACTCCAGTATGCAGAAATTTGATATGATTTACGATATAATTTATGGAAGGTAAAATAAATCAAGACTGACCACGCTCCTCGGGATGAATGGCAATACCGTATTTGCCTGGGGTTAGTAGTCAAGATCATTATAATGTTTGTCAGGGATAGTCCGACCCGACCATCCCTTTTTATTTCCATCAACCAAAGACTCACGGAGCTAGTATTCCTCGCAGTGCACCCGCAACGAGTTGGCAGCTTCGACTAGCTAGTGGCGCCGGCAGCGGTTACCGGTTTTGGTGAGAGAGCGTTCTTCAGCATCGAATTTACCGGACGGATGACGAGGCCAGGTTAACCCGGCGAATTGGGCTAAAGCGGCTTCATTGCGGAAGCGGCCGACATCCCCGACTACGGCGATAATACCGGAAGTAAAAACGGGGCCCATTCCAATTCAGATTATGCCAGGGGGGATTACGATAGAATCATCTATCCTAAATGACATAGTGATAATGTTTACCCTGGCCATTCTGGTCATCTACATCTGCCAGAAGCTGAACATCCCCAGCATTGTAGGGCTGCTCATCACCGGTGTATTGGCTGGACCCAACGGGTTGGCTCTCATAGAACATGTACAAACGGTTGAGGTTATGGCGGAGGTCGGGGTAATCCTCCTATTGTTCACCATCGGCCTGGAGTTTTCACTCGGAAAGCTATTGCAGGTCAAGAAAACGGTGCTGGTTGGCGGTACCCTGCAGGTAGCTCTTACTACCCTGATTATCGCCCTGATAATGATACAGGCCGGGCGGCCCCCGGGAGAGGCAATCTTTATCGGTTTCCTGATCTCATTAAGCAGTACGGCCATTGTTATGAAGATTATCCAGGACCGGGCTGAAATCGACTCCCCCTACGGCCGCAGCACCTTGGCCATTTTAATATTCCAGGATATCGTTATCATCCCCATGATGTTATTCACCCCGTTGCTGGCCGACAGCGGGTTGGGTCCGGGTGGATCGCCGCTGTTGATGATATTTAAGGCGGTACTTATCCTGGCCATGCTCTACATAGGAGTCAAGTGGGCGGTACCTTTCCTATTACACAGGATAGCCCGCCAGCGCAGCCGGGAACTCTTCCTGATCAGCATCATAACCATCTGTATGGCAGTAGCCTGGTTCACATCCAGTCTGGGGCTTTCGCTGTCTTTGGGGGCTTTTCTGGCCGGACTACTGATCTCCGAATCGGAATACAGTCACCAGGCATTGGGTAACATCCTGCCTTTTAAAGATGTCTTCACCAGCATATTTTTTGTATCCATCGGCATGTTGCTGGACGTAAACATATTCGCCCAACAGCCTTTGCAGGTGATCTCCATTACCGCCGTGGTGATTCTAATCAAAGCCCTGGTCGGGATGCTAGCCATAATCACCCTCGGATTTCCTCTGCGCACCGCGGTTTTAACGGGTCTCGCGCTGGGTCAGGTAGGGGAGTTCTCATTCATCCTGTCCAAAGTGGGGATAAATTATGGCCTGTTGAGTGATGAATTTTATCAGCTTTTTATTGCGGTATCGGTACTGACTATGGCCCTGACCCCATTTATCATCGCCCTGGCCCCGCGGGTGGCTCTTGCCGGACTGCGATTGCCCCTGCCAGCCAAATTGAAAAGTGGGGCCGTACCGGAGATAACTGAGGAAAGCAATCCCCTCACCGACCATTTGATAATCATCGGATATGGCATAAATGGCCGGAACCTAGCTCGGGCAGCGGCTGCCTCCGGCATCCCTTATATGATTATCGAGCACAATCCGGATACGGTCAGGGAGGAGAAAAAGAAAGGGGAGCCCATATTCTTCGGTGACGCTACCCAGATCGAGGTGCTGCAACACGCCAATCTGAGAGAGGCCCGGGTGGTGGTGGTAGCCATTTCCGACCCGGCCGCCACGGTTAGGATTACCGATATAGTAAGGCGGATGAGCCCGGCGGTGCATATAATAGTACGAACCCATTATGTTCAGGAAATCCAACCTTTATACGAGGTAGGTGCCAACGATGTAATTACCCAGGAGTTTGAGACATCGATTGAAATATTCTCCCTGGTATTGAAGAAATACCTGGTACCCCGGGACGATATCGAAGCCTTCATCGCTGAGGTACGTTCCGACGGTTATGAAATGCTGCGCAGCTTATCGGCAAGATCGCCTACATTCCAGGATATCAAGCTTCATCACCATGATGCCGAAATCGTAAACTTGGTGGTAGAGAATAACTCCTGCACAGTTGGCAAGACCTTGGCCGAGATTGACTTAAGGGGAAAGTTTGGGGGATCGATACTGCTTATCCAACGCGGCGACCAGACCATTGTAAATCCGGGGCGTGATGATTCGCTGCAGGCGGGCGACCAGGTGGTTTTGTTTGGGACGCCGGCGACGGTGAATGATATCAGTGGTCTGTTCAAGAATGCGGAGCGGCTGTGCTGAATCCAGGGTGATATGTCACCCTGGTTGCCAAGATTTACTGGGCTTATGGGCTTCGGTTGGTTGACAGGGTTCGTCATTCTTGAATATAATGAAATATATCCAAACATCTGAAAAATGCCGAGAACGGGAAAAGTAAGCGTCGATCGCTGCCAGAGAAGGAGGGTCACCGGCTGAAAGCCCTCCATCAGTAGGAAGTCGCCTGAAGTGCGCCCGGGAGCAGGTATGCTGAAACTATTAGTAGGTATACCCGGTGAGAACCGTTAAAGTCGATTCAAGCGGGGCATCAGACAGTGCTCAAGCAGAGTGGAACCGCGGAAGCGTAACCTTTCGTCTCTGGTATGGAGATGGAAGGTTTTTGTTTGGGGAGTAAGTTTTGGAAAGGAGAGGGGACAATGCTGGCAGCATTCAAGCGTGAGATACAGGTTGTCTTTGACAGAGACCCAGCGGCTCGAAGTGTGGCCGAGATTATTTTCCTGTACCCGGGTTTTCATGCGGTCATCAATCACCGCATCGCCCACGCCTTTTATAAACAGCGTTTGTATTTCCTGGCCCGCCTGATATCACATATCAGTCGTTTCTTGACCGGGATCGAGATTCACCCGGGAGCCAAGATAGGTAAAGGATTTTTTATCGATCACGGCAGCGGGGTAGTCATTGGCGAAACTACCGAGATAGGCGATAATGTAACGATATACCAGGGAGTCACTCTGGGGGGGTCGGGTAAAGAGAAAGGTAAGCGGCATCCGACTATCGGCAATAATGTCACCATCAGCGCCGGTGCCAAGGTCCTGGGGTCTTTTACCGTAGGCGACCACGCCAAAATCGGCGGCGGTTCGGTGGTGGTTAAAGCAGTTCCTCCGCATTGCACGGTGGTAGGAATACCCGGGCGGGTAGTGGCCTATGATGGACTCAAGATGGCGGATGGTTGTGATGAGGTCGATCTTAACCACAATATCCTCCCCGATCCGGTGGCCGATGTATTGGCGACCATGCAGGCAACCATCGATGAACTGCAGCAGAAGGTAGAAATACTGCAAAAGGAGATAGCGGTGGATGAAGATTTACAACACCCTGAGTGGTCGCAAAGAAGAGTTAGTAACTCTTAATCCGGGCCGGGTCAACATGTATGTTTGCGGTCCCACCACTTACAACTACATTCATCTGGGCAATGCCCGCCCGCTGGTCGTCTTCGATACGGTGAGGCGGTACCTGGTTTTTCAGGGTTACAATGTTCGTTATGTGCAAAATTTTACCGACGTGGATGACAAAATAATCAACCGGGCCCGTGAAGAGGGCGACGATCCGATTAAGTTGGCGGAGCGTTACATCAACGAGTATTTTATTGATGCTGATGCGCTGGGGATTAACCGGGCCGATATCCATCCCCGGGTCAGTCAGCATATCCCAGACATAATAACTGCGATAGAAGGCCTCATCGCCAAAGGATTTGCTTATGAGATAGATGGCGATGTCTACTACCGGGTCAAAGCGTTCCCGGAATATGGCAAATTATCTGGACGCTCCCTGGACGACATGCTGGCCGGGGCCAGGGTGGAGGTGGATGAGCGCAAAGAAGCGCCGGTCGATTTTGCCCTGTGGAAGCAGGCCAAACCGGGCGAACCATATTGGGATAGTCCCTGGGGGCCGGGGCGACCTGGCTGGCACATAGAATGTTCGGTCATGTCGACCAAATACCTGGGGGACACGTTTGACATACATGGCGGCGGGGCTGATTTGATATTTCCCCATCATGAGAATGAGATTGCCCAGGCTGAAGCATACACCGGCAAACCTTTCGTGAACTACTGGATGCATAATGGCTTCATAACCGTCAACAGTGAAAAGATGTCCAAGTCCCTGGGGAATTTCTTTATCCTGCGGGATATACTGGCCCGCTACCCCCATGATGTGGTGCGCTACTACCTTATAGCTACCCATTACCGCAGCCCGCTGGACTTTGACGACGGCAAGCTGGAGGAGGCCAAGAAGGCTTTGGGGCGGCTCAAAACGACGATGTCGCTGGCGAAAGAATTTCTGGCCGGGGCGACTGTCGAACCGGTCCCGCTGGTTGCAGAAGCGGAGTTGACAACCCGGGTAACGGAACTGAAGGACAAGTTCATCGAAGCTATGGATGATGATTTCAACAGCGCCAAAGCCCTGGGATACCTGTTCGAATTATCCCATCAGATTAACGCCTTTATTTCAGGCGCTGATCCTACCCAGGCGACCGATAAGGCAATTTTGCGCCAGGCGATCGAGATCTTCAGCGTCTTGGGTGGAGTTTTGGGGATATTTATGGACACCTCGCCGGCTGGTCAACAGGTGGTTGATGATTTGATCAAGACCATATTGACCATGAGGGATCAGGCCCGCCATGAAAAATATTATGCCCTGGCTGATTCGCTGCGGGATTTCCTGAATAAGCAGGATATCAAGGTTGAGGATAAAGCCGGCGGCAGTCAGTTCCGTTATGAAAAGGCCCCGGATATCGAAGTGATGGTAAATTTCCTGTTGGCTTTGCGGCAGGATTTCAAAGTCAAAAAGGAATATGGTCGGGCGGATCGGTTACGGGATGAATTGAAAGATGCCGGTATCACACTGGAGGATACCCGGGAAGGAGTCCGTTGGAAGTTTGCTGATGCATAAGCCCCTGGATGAAAGGACTCTGAAGCAGTATTCCCCGCTGTTGCTGGCTTATGTGGGGGACGCTGTCTATGAACTGCTGGTGCGTACCCGGATGGTGGCTGCCGGGCAGCGCCGAGTCAAGGAAATTCACCAGGATACGGTTGGGAGGGTGAAGGCTGAACACCAAGCCCGGGTAATAAAAGCCATTTTCGATCAACTGCCGGAAACGGAACAGGATGTCGTCCGGCGGGGACGTAATGCCAAGAGTACCCCGCCCAAGAATGCCGATGTGCAGGAATACCGTCTCAGTACCGGCTTCGAAGCCCTAATCGGATACCTTTACCTCAAGGGTGATCAGCAAAGGCTGCAGGAGCTTTTTGACCTTAGCGAAGAGGTAAACTGAAGGTTGGAGTCACCTGCAACAGTTTCTGCCCGGTATATAAGGCTAACATTGGTGGTCGCCAACTGACTATTCGCCACGCGGAATTACGAAATGAAGCAGAGAACCTGCCGGCAACTATACGTAGAGGCCCGGCAGGTTTTTGTGTATACTTATCCCGAGGTTAAAAATGAAGAGCAATAGGGGCAGTGATAACCATGATAATACAGCAACCGCAAATATTAATTGCGGAGTCAGAACTCAACCCGGGACTGCTGCGCCGGTTGGAACGTTATGCCCGGACCTGTTACAAATCTGAAGATATGATGACCGGGACCACCAACCCCAACTTCCTGAAGTCGAAGCTGACCCTGGGTCATGAATCGATAATCGAGCATGAAAAGGCCACGGTGATGTTCATTATCGACCGCGGCATTTCGCACGAACTGGTGAGGCATCGAATTGCCGCCTACAGCCAGGAGAGCACCCGTTATTGCCGCTACAGCAAGGACAAGTTTGGCAACGAGATAACGGTTATCGAGCCCTATTTCTTCCGGGGACGGGACCGCGATTACCAGCTTTGGTCCGAATCATGCCAGTTGGCGGAAAAGAATTATATGGCGATGCTTGGCAACGGCTGTTCTCCTCAGGAAGCCCGTTCGATATTGCCCAATTCGTTGAAAACGGAGATAGTGGTAACTTATAACCTGAGGGAATGGCGCCATTTCTTCCGTTTGCGCTGTGATGCGGCGGCACATCCCCAAATGCGTCAGGTGGCTATCCCGCTGCTGCTTTATTTCCGTGAGAAGATACCGGCTTTGTTCGATGAAATCCCCTACGACGGAAAATTCCCGCAGGACCATTACGCCCCGGTGATTGTCACCGACGAGATATTCAACCCCATTGGTTAAATGGTTGAATTATATCCAAGCAGCAACTCTATCTGAGCAACTGCCACCCAGTAGTCGCTTGAGAGGGAAATCCGGGACAGCCCAGAATAGAGGAAAACGATGAACGGCCACATCATACCGGGCGAAATAACCTGCCAATCAATACTCAACAAGACCGGAATCCCGGGCTACGACTATTGCCTGAACCCATATGTAGGCTGCACCCATGCCTGCGCGTACTGCTACGCCAGCTTCATGTGCCGTTTCAGTGGTCATAAAGAGAAGTGGGGTGAATTCCTGGATGTCAAGGTAAATGCTGCGCAGGTTTTGTCCAAACAGCTGAGTCGCCGTTCTCATCCAACCGGCAAGGTCATTGTGGGAACAGTGACGGATGCCTACCAACCCGTGGAAGCTTCATATAATATTACCCGTTCCTGCCTGCAGCTGCTGGCTGAATATCAGTTGCTGGAAGTCGACATACTGACCAAATCGGCCTTGGTGGAAAGAGACGTAACAGTTCTGCAACGACTGCCCGCCTGTAAGGTAGGATTCACTGTCACCACCATCGACAGCCGTATCGCGCGGGTCATGGAACCGAGGGCTTCAGCCCCGATCCGGCGCATGGAGGCAGCCCAGAAGCTGGTTCAAGCCGGGATACCGGTATGGATCTTCATCGCCCCCCTCCTGCCGGGGCTGACAGACCGCCATGAAATTTTGAAGGATATGCTGTTGAGATTTCGCCAAGCCGGAGTAGAAGAAGTATTGGTAGACTGCCTCAATCCCTATCCGGCAGTTGTTCACCGGCTAAAAGCCGTTTACCGTCAGTACTTCCCCCACGCTTTGCCGGCCCTGGAAGATTATATGCGCCGACCCTCGGGCTATGAGACTATGGTCCAGGGTCTTCTGCAACAGTTAAACACCTCCACCGGCTGCAAGGCAGAGTTAGCCTGACCATCGACCCGCCCCACGACAGCGATCCCCCTGCCGTCACTCTGAGCGCAGGGCACTGTCACTGTCACTGCTATGAATACTCTGTTAGTATTCGTTTATTGTGGTGCGGGTGCCGCACGATAATTCTGAACGTAGGACACTGTCACTCAGAACGCAGGACATTGTCACTCTGAACGTCGTGAAAAGTCTATTCCCGCTGGGGCGAGATCCTTCGGCTCCGCCTCAGGATGACAATAGTGTCACTCTGAACGCTGCATGTCACTCTGAACGCAGTGAAGAGTCTGGTAACAATGTCACTCTGAACGAAATGAAGAGTCTGATCCAAGGCAGGATTCCCCGCTCCGCGTAGGACATAGATTATTAAAGCCAGGGGGCATCGGACTGGCAATCCCCACCCATCACTCTGCTCAACAATAAAGGCAACTGGTTTATAATTAGGAAGGCAATATGCAATCGTAGCTGATTAGTTACAGCAACCAGGGGGATAAGCGTGCAAAGAAAAACCAGGATTTACCTGGGGGTAGCATTAATAGTGGTCATAACTGCGGGTATGATAGTGGGTTTGGCTGCCAACCGAATCACCCCACTTGGCCGGATCAACATTCTTCAACCGAAGCCGGCCTGCGTAGTACCCCGGATGGTTTCCTCGCAGGACCAAAACCGGAATGGGGTACCCGATTCCCTTGACATCGTCAGGGGGGGCCGGGAGGAAGTGATGCGGGAGACCATATATGACGCTTCATATTACCAGGGTTACCCGCCGGAAGGCCGGGGCGCTTGTACTGATGTTATATGGAGGGCTTTTGCGGCGGCTGGTTATGATCTTAAAGAAATGGTGGACGATGATATCAGACAGTCACCGGCTGCGTATGGGCAGACCGGGCTCCACCCCGACCCCAACATCGATTTCCGCCGGGTCGGCAACCTCCAGGTATTCTTTGCCCGTCATGCCCAGGAACTGACCACCCGTATAAGTCCAGGGGATGTCGATAATCTGGCCGACTGGCAGCCTGGAGATATCGTTATATTCGGAGGCCGGCTGGAACATATTGGGGTGATATCTGATCGGAGTAGGAGGGACGGGGTCCCCCTGATGATTCATAATTGCGGACCCAAGGCCAGCGAGGACCAATATTACCTGACCAATTGGCCTACTCCTATAACCCATCACTTCCGGTTTTTCAGCCTCGATATTGTCCATCCTATATAAGGAAGGGACCGGGGGTGTATATCCGAATCGGATAGACGGGGATGGAACCGCTAAACAGGCATTTCGCCGGATGCTGCTTAAGGAACTCGTTTGTTTCTCCGAAATGATACGAGACCAGACTCGGGCATACTAATATGGATTGAGTAATGAGGGCAGCTGCTGGCCTATTTTCTCGGAAAGGAGTATATATGCAGGATAAATTGGCCGGAGTCAACAGCATCATGGAGGCCATGCGAGGGAAACGCAGGGTCCATAAGATATTTATACAGGAAGGCCGGGGAGGCAAGCGGATAGAAGACCTGCTCAATTTGGCCCGTAAAAAAGGGGTATTCTGTCAGTATGTCGAAAAGCAACGCCTGGACGGGATGTATACCATCGCCAATCACCAGGGGGTAGTGGCGTTGGTAGATAGTTATGAATATTCCGGCCCGGAAGAGATTTTAGAGAATGCCGCCCTAAAAGGGGAGCCTCCCTTCGTATTAATTTTAGATGGCATTGAAGATCCGCAGAACATGGGGTCGATAATCAGGACAGCGGAAGGCGCTGGAGTCCACGGTGTCATCATCCCCCAGCATAATTCAGCGGAAATAACCGCGGCAGTGGTCCGGGCCTCTGCCGGAGCGGTGGAACATATGCTGGTGGCACGGGTTACCAATCTGGTCAACTGTATCAAAGACTTGAAAAAACAAGGTTTATGGGTGGTTGGGGCTGATTTGGAAGGCTTGGTCTATTACCAGAGCAATATACCGACTCCCACAGCGCTGGTTATCGGCGGGGAGGGCAGCGGGATAAGGAAATTGGTGCGCCAGAACTGTGATATTCTGGTCAGCATTCCAATGGCGGGAAAGATAACCTCACTCAACGCTTCGGTGGCCGCTGGACTTATAATATATGAAGTGGTCCGCCAACGCCGTTGCCCGGACATGCCTTGACGTTTCCAGCGTCAATCGCTATAATATGAGAGGTCTCACCTGTCGAACCGCAAATCGCTTTTAACCATTTGCTAAAATCATAATATGGGGGCGATCGAATGATCAGTTCCGTCGCTGCGAAGGAGTATTATTTGACCTACGCGGAGATGCAGGACGAAGAAACCGTGGAATTAGCTCAACAAGGTGAGCAATTCGCTATTGAGTTTCTCATCGATAAGTACAAGAACTTTGTACGAGCCAAAGCCCGTTCCTACTTTTTGATTGGAGCGGACAGGGAAGACATCATTCAGGAGGGAATGATCGGTCTCTTTAAAGCCATACGTGATTATCGTGTGGACAAGCTTACCTCTTTTAGGGCCTTTGCCGAATTATGTATTACCCGGCAGATAATTACCGCCATTAAGACAGCCACCCGTCAGAAACATATCCCGCTTAATTCTTATGTTTCCCTCAATAAACCCATTTATGATGAAGAGTCCGACCGCACATTGATGGACATCATAACTACCACCGGAATTACCAATCCTGAAGAAATTATCATCAGCCGCGAAGAATATATTTTTATTGAAAAGAAGATGGGCGAGATACTGAGTTCACTCGAATGGAAGGTCTTGATGTCTTATCTGGAGGGGAAATCCTACCAGGAGATATCGGTGGACTTGAAACGGCACGTCAAATCGATAGACAATGCCCTGCAGAGAGTGAAACGAAAACTGGAGAAATATCTGGAAGACCGGGAGCAAGCACGTTGATAGCCATGAACTTATAAAGCCAACTTGTCATTGAAAAGACTTAATCTTGACTTTAACCAGCACTGGGGCTAAAATCTTATTTGCCGCGCCGAGCTAGCTCAATCGGTAGAGCAGCTGATTTGTAATCAGCAGGTTGCGGGTTCGAGTCCTGTGCTCGGCTCCATAAGAAAAACCTAAACCACGCAGTTTGCGTGGTTTTTGTATATATGGAGCCGCTATTGATAAGCAAGTGGTTCGATGTGAAGGCCAGTATCCAATATTATGATATAGCATAATTTGGGTTTTATCTGCGGGCAAATAGACCTAAAATAAGAGAAAGAACCAGGCTGATTACTATCCCGGTCACCCAAGGAAAGTAGAAGGTAAAATTATCACGTTTAATCACAATATCTCCCGGCAGGCGGAACAGGCCAAATCCCAGCCTGGAGCTGGCCAGCATGATCAATCCTATGATGAGGATAAGCAATCCGGTCACGATCAAAAAACGGGCCAGGGGATCGAGGCTGTTCATGGCGGTGCACTCCCGTTTGGCATAATCATATATTTAAGTCTAACAGCGGTAGGACAACTGATACAAGCAGATGTTTTTTCCGGAGCAATATTGGCGGCCGGGGCGGGAAGATAACAAATTGCCGCCGGAATCTAGCCTCGATTCCGATTATCCAACCGGATCAGGGAGTGGAGCGAATGAAACTGACCAAGGCAGGATTGACTATATTTAAGGCCCGTTACGCATTGCGGGATGACCGGGGACAGGTTGTCGAAACCCCCGAGCAGGCCGTGAGCCGGATAAGCAGAGCGGCGGCCTCAGCCGAGAAGCAACGGCAGGACCATTGGGCTTCCGAATTCAGTGGCCTTATCAGCGAATTATTGTTTATCCCGTCTACCCCGATCTGGGCCAATATGGGCAAGCCTGATTGCATGCAACAACCAGCCGCTTGTTTTGTGCTGGGCATCGAGGATAATCTCGAATCCATGTACCAGACGTTGTTGGAATCCGCCTTGATCGCCAAGTATGGCGGCGGATTGGGCTACAACTTTTCCGGAATCAGGCCCAAAGGAGATATTATCCACTCAACTAAAGGCCGGGCTAGTGGTCCGGTGGAACTGATCCGCCTTTACAACTGCAGCGCGGCCATGATTGCCCAAGGGGGAGTAAGGCGCGGCGCCTATATGGGGATACTTGACTGTACCCATCCGGATATAAGTGAATTCGTGAAGTGTAAACTCCGGGGTGAACTGGATAATTTCAACCTTTCGGTGGGGATTTCCGATCAGTTTATGCATACTCTGGCCAGGGATGGGGATTGGACCCTATCTTTTCGGGGTAAGGCCCGGGGGACTATTCCCGCCCGGCAGGTATGGGATGAAATAGTAGATTCAGCCTGGGCCTGCGGTGAACCCGGACTTATTTTCCTGGATCATATTCAAGCCGGCAACCCGATCCCCGGCCAGGTTATCGATGCTACCAACCCTTGTGGGGAACAACCGCTGAGCCCGGGTGAATCTTGCCTATTGGGCTCGATTAACCTGGCGCGCATGATGGACGAACCAGAAACAGATATTCACTGGGAGCGCCTGGCTTTAACTGCCCGGACCGCCGTCAGATTTTTAGATAACCTTATCGACGCCGGGGAATACCCCTTCCCATTCATAAAGACCAATACCATGGCCAGCCGCAAAATCGGGGTCGGTATTTTGGGACTCCACGACCTGCTGATTAAACTGGGCCTGGCCTATGACAGCGAAGAAGGTCGGCGGCAAAGTGCAAAACTGATGGCATTTATTGCTGAACAGGTCCAGGAGGCTACCGCCGCATTGGGTCAGGAAAAAGGTAACTTTCCCCTTTGGGGAAGTTCAAAATTCGCAGTATCCCGGCAACCGCGCCGCAATGCCTCCTGTCTGACCATAGCGCCCACCGGCACTATCAGTCTCTTGGCTGGTGTGGAAGGGTATGGGATCGAGCCCATATTTGCAGTGGCCTATCGTAAGACATATCTTCAGGAAGGTCAGCCGCATAGGTTTAATGTTTTTTCTCCGCTGTTTTTGGCGGCTTGCCAGAGGCAAGGGGTGGAATCAGGGGCCTTGCATGAAGCCGCCGACCGGGGAACATGTCAGGAGGTGGAAGGGATACCTCCTGACATACAGCAGTTGTTTAAAGGGGCCCGGGAGATTGACGCCCATGATCATCTGGCCATGCAGGTAACTTTACAAAAATGGGTCGATAATGCCATTTCCAAGACTATCAATCTGCCGACTGCTACCACTGCCGGCACCATTTCGGCTTTATACCGTAAAGCCTGGCAGGAGGGGCTTAAGGGGATCACCATATTCCGGGAGGGATCCCGGGCTGGAATAATAGAGATAGGCCGCTCTGGATATTAAGAGTATTGCGGCGGAGGTTATCCAATCTGGCCTGCTCCTAAGGATTCGGCTGCATTTGAATGCGGTTGATGAGCTCCAGCATCCGCCGGTGATGGGTACCCGCCCAGTATACCCGACCACAACCGCTGCAGCGATGAAATTCGTGGCATAGTTCTTGAACCTTGGGGGGCAAGGTATCCCATACTTCCTCCTTGGCAACGGGAATTATCATTGCATTGCAACTCATACATCTGGTAAAGGGACAGATACTGGATTTGAGATCATAGCGGTTGAGTACTTCGGCCAACTGCTCGATCGGTTCAACACTGCGAAGACAGTATCCGTACTCGATTAAATTCCTTTTTAAAAGGCCCCGGTCCCGGGTCAGTACGATCCTATGTTCGGCTTTGGCCAAGGCAGCCAGTTCCTCATCATCCATCTGATTACGGTAAAAGGCATCGAATCCCAGCATCCGTAAATATGAGGCGAGTTTGCCCAGGTGGGTGTCCAGGGCGAATTTGCCAACCGGTTGGGGCTGGGGAAGCACCCGGCAGGTTTTCTCTATTTCCAAGCTATGGAAAACCGGGTAGACCGAGACTCTTTCCCCGCCACGCAGGCGCTGGCTAAAATCGACCGGGTAACCGTCAATAAGGATCAGGCCCACCTCCGGGTGCGGCACCCCCAGCGATTCGATGACGTCTTTTACCGCCGGGGTACCGTTAAAGGAGTGAATGAGCGTTGCCTGCCGTCTAGAGGCAGGCAGAAAATCATTCAGTTGGGCATAGAATCTCATGGTGATAGAATTCATGGCACCATCTTACGCTAGTATTGGTAAGGCTGCAAACTACGGGAAAAACCAATCTGTAAAGATGGGATGGGGAGAGATTTTTGAACCCATATTTCCGGAGGGGATGAGATCGAGCCATAGGCTTCATTACTAAATCAGTGGTTAGGGGATGATTAATTGGCTGTCTGGGGAAGTCTGTTGGGTTCGTTCCTGATCGGTTCCATACCCACCGCTTACATCATGGTCCAAATATTGCGTCATAAAGATATCCGACAAATGGGGAGCGGCAACGTCGGCACTATGAACGTACGCGGGCAAATGGGAATAGGGGCGGCACTGGCGGTCCTCTTGATCGATGCAACCAAGGGGGCGGTTATTGTCTGGTTATGCCGGGCAGCCCAAGCCGACCCTTATTTAGGACTGGCCCTGGGCGTGGCCGGACATATCTACCCCCCTTGGCTGGGTTTCCGGGGAGGCAAAGGTCTGGCGGCAGCTTTAGGCGGCCTGCTGGTATTGAGGGAGATAAGTACGATCTTGGTATTTTGCCTGGCGTGGTTGCCAGTCTATTACTTGCTGGTGGGGAAAAATGGTGACAAGGCGAATCTGGCCGCAACCCTGGCAGCCTTATTGTTTACTGTATTTAACGGACCCAACTGGGGTATGTTTCTGATGTTGGTCCTTATTGCCGATAAGCACCGTCGCGTTATTAAGTCTGTTGCGAGCAGCTGATTCTAATCTATAATAGGTGTAATCTCAGGACTATTGCAGGGTGACAATAGCAAAGAACTGCGACCCATATATTTATAACAATAGCCTTGACTTTGCAGGCCATTGACGTTAAAATGTAATTCGCTGAGTTGACAGGGGATAACCTTAGGGATCAGCCGGATTCCAGGTCTGCGCAACTCTGTTACCGGGAGGGATACCCAAGAGGCTAAAGGGGGCAGACTGTAAATCTGTTAGCGACGCTTTCGAAGGTTCGAATCCTTCTCCCTCCACCATTTTCGACGCGGGATGGAGCAGTTGGTAGCTCGTCGGGCTCATAACCCGAAGGTTGTCGGTTCAAGTCCGGCTCCCGCAACCATAAAGTTTTGGTTTCCGCTGGAAACTTAAAATAGGTCCCCGCAACCGCGATTGCGACCGCAGGAATATCCTAGGGTGCGTAGGGGGCGGGCATCTCCCCAATGATCAGCCCATGGGGGAAGATCCAAATAACTGCCCTTATAGCTCAGTCGGCAGAGCGCATCCTTGGTAAGGATGAGGTCACCGGTTCAAGTCCGGTTAAGGGCTCCATCTGGCGGCGTAGCTCAGCTGGCTAGAGCATACGGTTCATACCCGTAGTGTCAGGGGTTCA
>JBEHWJ010000029.1:0-21015 GCA_040217755.1 Syntrophomonadaceae bacterium
ACCAGGGCTGCCCAGGTATCGGGTGGCCCGCCCCCGGCCAGCCTTTGCACCGCCAGGCCCCCTCCTATGATGAGAGCGACCAGGAAGAAGACCGCCCCGATTATGGACGAGATGGCCAGCGGGGTGGTGGAAAAGGCGATAATACCATCCAGCGAATACAGGTAGAGCTTCCAGAAGGACCATTTAGTGGTGCCGGCGGCCCGTTCCCGGTTGTCGTACTCGATCCATTTGGTCTTGAACCCCACCCAGGCGAATATCCCCTTCGAAAACCGATTGCATTCGCACACCTGCAGGATGGAATCGACCATCTGCCGGGTCATGAGGCGGAAATCCCGCTCCCCGTCGACCAGCTTGACGTCGGAGATGCGGTTGATGAGGCGGTAGAAACGGCGGGCGAAGAAGGAGCGGATGGGCGGTTCCCCGGCCCGGTCGGTGCGGCGGGTGGCCACGCAGTCGTAGCCGTCATCGATGATGGCCCTGTACATGTCCTTTATCAGCCCGGGCGGGTCCTGCAGGTCGGCGTCGATGATGGCCACATAATCCCCGCTGGATTTCTCCATCCCCGCGTAGATGGCCGACTCCTTGCCGAAGTTGCGGGAAAACGAATAGTAGCGCACCCGGTCATCGCGGAGCTGCAATTCCTTGAGTAAATCCAGGGTACGATCCCGGGAACCATCGTCCACAAACACGAACTCGAAGCCTGCCTCCGGCATGGTCTCAGCCAGCCGGGCCACCTCCACATAAAACATCTCCAATACGTCCTGCTCGTTATAGCAGGGGACCACTACAGAAATCCTGGTCATGACGTCACAACCCCCCGTCGCCGGTCTTTGAAGATCAAATCCCGGCTGATCACATAATTCATGATGATGACGACCAGGTTGGCGAATATCTTGACAGTCAGGTCACCCAGGCCCAGCAGGTCGATCATCACGTACATGATGGCGGTGTCTGCCCCGCTGGACAGCAACCGGCAGCCGATGAAAGCGCCGCATTCCTTCAGGATGTTACCCCAACCCCGCTGGCGGCTGGCAAAAACGTAGGCCCGGTTGGTGGCGTAGGCGAACAGCACCGAAACTACCCAGGCCGTCACGTTAGCCGCCAGGTAGGGCAGCCGCAGCCCGTGGGCCAGGCCCAGGTAGACGGCTATGTTGACCAGGGTGGTCAAACCCCCGAAGAAAAGGTAGGCCAATCCGGTCCTGAATCTCTGGTAAATGGTAAACATATTGGCTCCCGGCCGCTGCGGCATTAGTCAAATAAATCTGGTCGTAATCATAATTTGACCAGTATATGGAAAGGATATACATAAAATTCTGGCCTGATCAGTTATTTGACCATGGGCGGCTGTTCTGGAAGGGCGAAAGATAGAGGCGAACCGGATTGGAAAATGGAGCGAGAGGGTTGTATCCGACTTGTATGTGGCTGATACTGGCGCTGCTGGCTTTGAATATGGCAGCTTTTGTACTGGTGCAGGAGCCCCGCCCGGGGGTGGCTGACCAAGGGGATTTCGACCGGGTGATGAACGTATCCGGTCTGGAACTGCCTGCCCGGGACGCGGACGACGGCGAATTCGTACGGTTCCTCGACTACCCGGTGACGGACTACCATATCACCGCCGCCGGTCCGGGCCAACTGTTCTCCCGGGTAAAAGCCACCAGCATATCCTACCTGATCACCCTCATCGGTCTGATATGCCGGGCCCTGGGGCAAGAAACCTTCAAGACATCCTACCTGGCCTTCGTTTATGCGGCCCTGTACTTATCGGCCTTATTGGTCATTGTCAGGTATATGGACCCGGGCGGCCCCCTCAAGCAGGCCGGTCTGGCCCTGCTCGCCTGGCCGGTTCTGCTGGATGGCAATTATCTGGTATGGTTCAACAGTCTGTATGGCGAGCCGATGATGATCGTCACCCTGCTGCTGTATATCGCCGCCTGGGTGTACTACATCCACCGCCGCCATGTACAGCCCGCCACCGGCAACCGGTTCGTCGAGATATTACTGATCATGGCCGCCGCCCACCTCTTCCTGGGTTCCAAGCTGCAGGTCATATCTGCCCTGCCCGTCATCCTGGCCATGCTGGTGCTGCTCATCCGTGCCAACTGGAGCCAGCTGAACCGGACCCAGGCGGCCCTGGTCCTGATTCTCCTGGGTATGGTGGCCTACTACCCTATCCAGATAAATATGCACAATCGCAGCATCGGCGAGCTGACCAAATACAACTCCGTATTCTACGGTATCTTGAAGGACTCCCCCGACCCGGCCGCGGATCTCATCGACCTCGGCCTTAATCCCGATATGGCAGTGGAGGCGGGCAAACACGCCTTCCAGGCCAGGGGGGATTACATCAAGTATGCCCCTTCGGCCGCCCTGACCAGGAGTGAATTCTATGACCGGATCGGCAACCTGGACCTCATCAGGTTCTATGTCACCCACCCCGCCCGGTTGCTGCAGGGGATGGAATATACCGCCGGCCAAGCCTTTACTACTGCTACCTGGATGGGCAAATACAGCCGGGAATACAGCCTGGCCCCGGTACGGGAGTTCGAACGTCTGACCGGGTGGTCGCGGCTGCGCCAGCAACTCCCCCCCAATCTGGCCTTCATCACCCTGGTTTTCCTGGGGGTGATGGCGGTGTCGCTGCGGATTTACCGCCAAAACCGGGGGCGCGCCGACTTACGGGCCCGGATGGCCTTGCTGTGGGCAGTGATGGCCATCGGCATCCTGCAGTTCCCGATGCCTCTCGCGGGCAACGGCTATGCGGATACCGCCAAACAGCTGTTTCTGTTCAATTTCGTGTTCGATCTGGTGCTGGTCGTTGCCGCCGGCTGGTGCCTGGATCAGGCGCTGGAGTGGACATCGTCCTGGCAGCACGGGTGGCGGGCCCGTCGCCTCGCCTATGCGGCCAAACCCGGTCTGGGCGAGAATAGTCATGAGTAGGCCTTGTCCCTCTTAACGTAAATTCATCAACGCAAATGCCGATACCCACCCGAGTATGAAGCCGATGACCAGAAATACGCCTTTTTCCAAATCGATGCCCTCTTTGCTCTTGCTTATAAAATAGAAAGCGAACGCCATCAGAAGGAAAACCGGGATAAGGTAATTGATTATATAAGAATTCAACCTGTCTCCTCCTTCGTCCCGGCCCCATCGGCACAGATGCCGGCCCAACCTGGTACCAGGCTGGGCCCGGTTCCCCGGCGGCTGACCACCGGACATAACCGCGTTGCTCCCCGCCTGCCTTGGTACCCCGGTACTCCCTTATTATCCTTTGGCTTCCGGGACGCTGACAATCCACTTGAGCGGGAAATTGTAATCCAGAATCCCGTCCTGGAGGTAGGACTCCAGTTCCCGGTCGAATATCATCGGGATCCCGGCCGGTTCGATCACAATATCGTTGTCGTTCTTTGACTCGTCCAGAGTCACATGCAGCTCAGGCCGCCCGCTTCAGGTCGTGCCGGGCGAACTGACCCGCAGCCGCGCGCCGGGCGAAATTCTCCCCTTCGCCTGGCCGGCTTTGAATTTATTCCAGGCCTTCTGGGTCACCGATATCATTTTCCTCACCTGCTTCCCCACGATGTTATCCCCACGTGAAAATAACCAACCCGTGCCTTGTTACTAGTAATAGCCTATTTCTGGGATTCACGCAATAGCCCGGTATTTTTTTGTGCTTGGAACTGCGGCGGTTGGAGGCTTGGCGGTACAGATCGGTGGCACTTTCGGTGCCGCTATCTTTCATCATAATTCGCTTCGGTTTCATCACCCCCACTGGCGAAATTACCCGTTAATGGTATAATATAAATGAGTATACCTTGTATATTCATATTAATAATCCAAGATTTTGCAGAGGAAGCTATGAAACTGGGGTCTAATTTGGACGCTTGAGACTCCAGTCGAGCTAGTAGCGTAACCGGCCTTAGGGTCGGTTTTTTGTCTTTGGAGGCAGTAATAACGGATCCGGTCCGAGACCGGTCGGCTTGTACCTAAAAACTCTATCGCTTGTTCCGAGTCTTTTCTCCTGCAGCCGCAAACGGTATGGGAAAAGATTATTGGGCTAACCTGGAAACAGATTAACCTCCCGCTTTGGAAAGGAACAGCCTGTAATAGGCCTTATCACTATTTTTAAAGCTGGGATAGTCTGCTATTCCGGCTTATTTTTTTCCCGGCATCAGCACCCGCCCAAACAGCCGTGGATGCAACCGGGTGGTCGGGATATTTCGTGTCATCGCACCACCGGCAAAAATAATATTTAGGGGGAATGGGATTTGAACAGATTAGAAGGAAAAAAGACCGGGGTCTTACTGGCCGTACTGCTGCTGTTGTTTTCACTGTCAGTAATGTCCAGCCCAGCCAATGCGGCCACCACCCGCCTTACCATCACCAAGTTGGCCAATGACGGCTCTACGGTGATCGCCAAGAAGACGGTCGACTACGAATGGATGATGGACAATCTGCCGGTTATAGGCGATGGCAATACTCATTATTATCACCAGGGCCCGGTATTTATCGACGACCCGGACGAGGAGACCCAGGAAGAACTGCGTTGGAATCCTGAAGAAGACACCAATATAGAAAAGGATATGGGCGCGGTAATGGGTACCAACCTAACTGATCTATGCGACCTGGTAGGGGGCATGTCCAATGGTGACACCATCAAAATAAAAGCCAGCGACGGATTCATCAAGGAATTCGCTTATGACAACGTATATGAATACTCAGGCCGGGAAGGACCAATGGTGGTCTGCTGGTATAAGGATGGCGACTACCCGGACAGCGGTTATAGCGATGGAATGCGTTTGGTCTGGTTCGCCGATGACAATGTGTTTGGCAATTGGGATTGGCATGAGGCTGCTGATGAGGAATATTGGTACTATTATCGCAGCGGCGGCGAGGAATATCCCACTACCACCGGCCTTTCGGTTCAGAACATATCGCAATTGATCATATACAGCAGCGAAGAACCTCCTGAGGCTCCGGAAGCCGACTTCGCCGCCAACAAACGCTCGGGCGTGGCCCCGCTTACGGTCAAATTCTCTGATAAGTCTGCCAATTCCCCCACCTCATGGGAGTGGGATTTCGACGATGATGGAAGTATCGATTCCGATGAACAGGACCCGGAATACCAATACAGTGAACCCGGTGTGTATACGGTGACCCTTACCGTATCCAACAGCATGGGGGAAGACACGAAGGTCAGGACCAATTACATTACCGTCAAGGAACAGCCCGACACCGAGGTCCTTTTTAATGGAAAAGTGAATCTCACCCCGGGGGAAACATTCACCCTAACCGCTTACGACTCGGGCCGCGAGTATACCATCGACCAGGATACCGCCCTGGGAGCATTGCAAGCGGCCTCGCTCGCGGGTGACTTCGATTATGAAATGACCGATAAGAATTATTCACAATCCGGTACTCTCCTGCTGGATAACATCGAGAGTTACGAGCGCGGTAAGCCGGGCTACTGGTACGTCTATGTCAATAATGTCTATAAGGACAGTTATAACAAGAAGAGTCAGGCCTTGAACCTAATAAAGGTGGCGGATGGTGATGACGTCGACCTCTACTACGCCGATGATATCGACGACCCTGCCGACCACGAGGCAGTTGAAGTCGCTGCTCTGGCCGAGATAAGGATAACCGTCGACATTACTCCAGTCACCAAGCCAGTAGCCGCTTTCCAAGCCAATCCTTTAACCGGTAATGCTTCGCTGGCCGTCTCCTTCATCAACCAGTCCACCGGTTCCGGGACTTTAAAATATGGCTGGGATTTCGATAATGACGGTACGGTGGATTCAACCACCTTCAATCCGACTCACTTCTATGATCTTCCCGGGGTGTACACCGTAAAGCTGACCGTGACCAACAGCGCCGGCAGCGATGACGAGACCAAGCCCGCGTACATCCTGGTGAACCCGGCCCAGCCGGTCAATTTCACCGATATCACCGGCCACTGGGCGCAGGCCAATATAGAGAAACTGGTAGCCCGGGGCACAGTCAGCGGTTATCCGGATGCCAGCTTCAGACCGAATGCGACCATAACCCGGGCGGAGTTCGCTACCATGCTGGTCAAAGCATTCCGATTCGATGCCAGGCCTGGCAAAACCTTTGCCGACACCGCTAACCACTGGGCCCGGGAGAATATCGCCACCGCCACCGCTTTAGGCATCTTATCCGGGTATAACGCCCTCAGCTTCGGCCCGGATGACCCCATCACCCGTGAACAGATGGCGGTGATGATCACCAAGGCCGCTGGGGTGAAGCAACCATCTCCGGGCACCGCATTTACTGACAATAATCTGATATCGGCCTGGGCTGGGGACGCAGTCGCCCAGGCGGTAAACAGTCGGATCATGAGCGGCTACCCCGATAACACCTTCCGGCCCCAGGGTAAAGCCACCCGGGCCGAGGCGGTTACGGTACTGATAAACGCATTGAGGATCTGATTTATCGGTTCAAAGGTAGCGAAGCCAAATACCCAAAGCTGATGTAGATGTGAGCGCAAGCTTTATATTCGAAAGGGGTGATAACCTGGAGATGATACCGGGGAAACCTGATAATTTGGAGAGGAGGAATCAGAATAGTGAAACGATCTATTAAAACCTGTTTCGGAATGCTATTGCTGGCCTTGATGTTCCTGCTGCCGGCAGCTATATTCCCATCCGACGCCAGCGCCGCCGCCACTACCAGCCTGACTATCAAGAAACTGGCAGTGGATGGGACCACCATTCTCAGCCAGAAGACAGTGACCTATCAGGAATTGATGGCTGGGAAGTTGGGCGATGGAACCCCGATGCCCATATTGGGGGATGGAGCGATCGAATATTATTCTCAAGGGCCAGTATTTATTGACGAGCCGGTTGACGAAACGCTGGAGATACGCCGCTGGAATCCTGAGGAGAACACTAATATTACAGATAAGAATAACGGGGCTCTAAAGGGGACCAATGTCAAAGATCTTTGCAATCTGGTAGGCGGAATGTCGACTGGTGAAACGGTCAAGATCAAAGCCGCTGATAATTTTAACAAGACTTTTGCCTACAAAAACGTATACCAGTACTCCGATCGCGAAGGTCCCATGGTAATATGCTGGTACAAAAATGGTTTATATCCCGACAGTGGTTACGCCGATGGGATGCGTCTTCACTGGTTTGCCGATACATCGGTCAATCCCTGGGGTTACCACGTTTTTGGTAACTGGGATTGGCATGAGGCGGCCGATTCCCAATACTGGTACTATTTCAGTGGAATATATCCTACTACCACCGGCCTCTCAGTCCAGAACGTCTCTGAGATCATCATCTACAGCGATGATCCGGTTCCCGCACCGGTAGCTGCTTTCAGCGCGACCCCCACCAGCGGCACTGCCCCGCTGACGGTCAACTTCACTGATGCCTCCACCGGAACCGCTCCATTAAGCTGGGCCTGGGACTTCAATAATGATGGAGCCACAGATTCGACCCTGCAGAATCCCAGCCATGAATATGCTGCAGCCGGGACATACAGTGTCAAGCTGACAGTAACCAATGCCGGCGGCAGCGACGAAGAGATCAAGACCGATTATATCACCGTGAATCCTGCCCCGCTTGCCCCGGTAGCTGCTTTCACCGCTGACAAGACTTCGGGTGCGGCCCCGCTGACGGTCAATTTCACCGATCAATCCACCAACACTCCGACTTCCTGGGCCTGGGATTTCAATAATGATGGTATAGTGGACTCGACCCTGCAGAATCCCAGCTACACCTATACCAAGCCCGGGCCCTATACTGTCAAGCTTACGGCTACCAATTCCGTCGGCAGCAACGATGTGATCAAGACCAATTACATCACCGTGATCGTCTATGCCGATTTCCCCATCCAGTTGATCGGCAACTCGACCATTAACCTGAGCAAGGCCGATATGGACGCCATGCTGAACACCGCCAATACCTACACCGATGGCAGCGGCAATGTTTTTGAGGGCGTACCTCTGCAGCAGCTGATTGCCAAGGTGGATGACAGCGATCCGGCAACGCTGAATGAATCTCTGTTGGGAACCTACAAAATAATATTCACTGGTCTGAACCAAAACGGCACCGACTTTCCCAAAGAGATTTCAGCCGGCAGCTGGGGGACCGTCTTCACTGATGGCAATATACAGACCAATGATATATTTATCGCTACCAAAGTAAAAATCGGTGGGACCGGTGACTTTGTGGACCTGCCGGCCGTCAATCCGGCCAGCACCCCCAAGAACTGGCGGCCGGCCATAGTCAGCGGCAATAACATTATTAGTACAGCAAATTCATATCGGGTCGGCGGACTGTACAAGATCGAGCTGACCGGAATCACCCCGGTAGCTCCAACCGCTGCTTTCAGCGCCGCCCCCACCAGCGGTACCGCTCCGCTGACGGTCAACTTCACTGATGCATCGACGGGAACCACGCCGTTAAGCTGGGCCTGGGACTTTGACAACGACGGGACACCTGATTCAACCGCCAAGAACCCGTCTCACATCTATGATACTGCAGGCACATATACAGTCAAACTGACTGTTACCAATGATGTCGGCAGCGACGAAGAGATCAAGACCGATTACATCACCGTCAGCGCTGCCCCGGTAGCACCGGTGGCGGCTTTCACTGCTGATGTCACCTCCGGGCAAGCTCCCCTGACGGTTAGCTTCACCGACCAGTCCACCAACGGTCCCACTGCTTGGTCATGGGATTTCGACAATGACGGGACGGTTGACTCAAACGCCCAAAACCCATCCCATACCTATGACAGCGCCGGAACTTACACGGTCAAGCTGACTGTCACCAACGGGGGCGGCAGCGACGATGCGATCAAGACCAATTACATCACCGTCAGCGCTGCCCCTACCCTGGATGTGCTTTACGATGGCACGGTCACATTGACCACCGGTGCGACTTACGACATAACAGCCTACAACTCTGCTGCCGTTCATACAGTTGGTCAGACAACACCACTGGGAGCACTGCAGGCCACCGGATTGGCTTATGACGTTACTGATAAGGTGGCAAATGTACTGCTGTTGGATAATGTAGGTACTTATCTACGTGACAAAACCAACAAAACCTACTGGTACGCCTATGTCAATGATAGCTATAAAGATGGGTACAATGGTGTTGCCGACGCCCTTAACGTAATTCAATTAGTTGATGGCGACAAGGTGGAATTTTACTATGCGGCGAACATTAGTAATCCAAATGATGTGAATGCGGTTATGGCCGCTGCTGTCGCCGCCGTCAAAACAGTAGCCGATGTTGTCGAGCCGATGGATGTGCTCTATGAAGGAACCGTAAATCTTACACCCGGCAGCACATTCAGCGCAACAGCCTACAACAGCAGTGTATCCTATACGGTCAGCGGGACCACAGCCCTGGGAGCACTGCAAGCCACCGGTCTGTCCTACGATATAACTGACAAGAAATTCTCTACTTCCGGCGTCTTGCTACTGGACAATATAGGCGATTACGACTATGTAAAAAACGGCAGCAAATGGATGGCTTACGTCAATGATGTCTACAAGGATGGATACGTTGCTGCTTCCGACGCCCTCAACATTATTGAATTAGTTCATGGCGACCGGGTCGAATTCTACTACGCGGCCGGCATAACCGATCCCACTGATCTCAACGCCGTAAAGGCAGCGGCCACCGCAGCCGTGAAAACGGTAGCCTCCACCGGCATCGTTCCCGCCGATTGGACCCTGCAGCTGGCCGGAGCTAAAACCCAATCGGTCAGCAAAACCTATTTCGAAAATGGCCTGGCCTGTTCATACTCGGGCCATCAGGTGTTCTGGACCGACGACAAAGGTACCCCGACCGACACCAGCGACGACGAGGTCTGGGGCGGTGTACCACTCTGGCTGCTGGTCGGTATGGTCGATGATGATCCCGATATCGGTCCCCTGCATTACAACTTCAATGATGATCTGGCTGCCCAGAACTACGACATCACCGTAATCGGCGGCGACGGCTGGTCCACCACCCTGGACAGCGCGGCCATAGCCCGCAATGATGGGTATATAGTGGCCAATACCCTCAATGGCCAACCTTTGCCCTTGCAGACCGCCAACGGCAAACCCTGTTGGCCGCTCCATCTGAAAGGCTCCATGATCTCCGGAGGCCAGCAGGTGGGTAACATCGTGCGGATAGAGCTTTCAGGCCTGCCTGAACCTCCACAAGGGTGGACCCTGCAAATGCTCGGGCAGGTCGGCGACACCATAACCCAGGAAGAATTCGAAGATGGCCTGGCCTGCACCGGCTCAGGGCATCTTGTGAGCTGGACCGATACCAAGGGCACAGTCGACACCAGTGACGATGATGTTTACTCCGGCGTGCCCCTCTGGCTCCTGCTGGGAGTCATCGATGATATCGAGATGGCCAATCATTGGACCTTTAACGACGGCGTAGTGACAACCAACCCCTATACGGTCAAGGTCATTGCCAGCGACGGCTATTCCCGGACCTTTGACGGCGCGGTTGTAGCCAAAAACAACAATTATATAGTTGCCAATCGTATGAACGGCGCCCCGCTTACCGACAAGTACCCGCTGCGCCTGGTCGGTGATGGGGTCAAGAAACCTGATGGGAGCCTTAGCGGCGCTTCTGTCGGGCAAATAGTCAAGATTGAAATCCCCGAATTGCAGACCCCGGCAGCCCTGCCGGGAAGTTGGAACCTCAAGCTCACCGGCAAAATCAGCGATGTGATTTCTGAGGCCGAGTTCCAAGCCGCCCTGGCCTGCCCCACCGCAGGACATTATGCAGAGTGGGCGGACATCAACGGCGACGTCTGGTCCGGTATCCCGCTGTGGTTCCTGGCTGGTTGGGCGGATGACCGCCAGCCCCACGAATTCAATACCAATCAGGCCCTCTCCGGTTATACCATCCTGGTTAAAGCCGGCGATGGTTACAGCAAGGGATTTGCCAGTGGCGATGTATCCTGGAGCAATAACTATATCGTAGCCAACCGGCTTAATGGTGCACCGCTGGGCGATGCATGGCCGCTGCGGCTGGTCGGCCCCGGCGTGACCAGGCCTGATGGCAGCCTGAGCGGCTCCAGTGTCGGCCAAATTGCCGAAATCGAACTGACCGATTTCAATACGGTCGTGCCCGTACCCGAACTCCGTATCGTAAAATACGATGCCGACCTGACCACCATAATTGATGAGAAAACGGTCGACTACCTGTGGATGCAGGGTAACCTGGACGTGATCGGTGACGGCACGACCATATACAGATACGAGGGTCTGACTCTGCAGCCCGACAACCTGTGGGATCCGGAAGAAACCTATCCCGGTGGTTTCAAAATCGCCAACGCCATCAAAGGTACCCGGGTCCAGGATCTATGCGAGCTGGTCGGGGGCATGGGAGCAGGAACCGAGATCGAACTCATAGCTAGTGATGGTTACCGGACGATTCTGCCCTACTCTTCGATCTACCCGGACCCGATTGTGCAAGCCCGGCAGGGAGATGCCATTCTCGCCTGGTACGCTGATGGCAAGTACGTTCCCGGCTATGGCGATGGCATGCGCCTGTTCTTCACGCCCGAGGACCATGTTTACGGACAGTGGGATATGCACGAAACGCTGTCCGAAAACTATTGGCATTATAACTACCAAAACGGCGTAAACTACCCTTCCTGCGCCGGCTTATCAACCAAGAACATCACTACCATCAAGATTTACTCCGTCCCGGCCAGTGACTGGAAATTACAGCTCGATGGTGAGGCTGTCGGCGGCATGAAGTATGAGGTCAGCAAGTCCTGGTTTGAAACCGCCCTGGGATGCACCATGGGTGCCAACCACAAGACCTCTTATACTGATGCCAGCGGGCAGTGGGAAGGTATGCCGCTGTGGTTCCTGGCCGGATATGTGGATGACTCCGACCAGCACTCCGATCATGCATTCAATGAAACGTTGGCCCAAGCCGGATACCGGGTGGTGATCACCGCCACCGACAATTATTCAACCACCATCGACAGCCCCAGTATTATCCGTAACAGTGATTACATCATAGCTAACACCCTGGATGGTGTTTCCCTGGCGGAAGATAGCGGCTACTGGCCGCTGAAACTGGTGGGACCGGCAGTTAGCAAAAAGGCCTCGGTGGGGCAAATCGCCAAAATCGAGTTGCTGCCCGGCCTGACTCCTGTGGCTGCCTTCTCTTCAGATATTCAGACTGGGGTTGCACCCCTTACGGTCGCCTTCACCAACAGTTCTACCGGCACCGCTCCATTGACCTATGCCTGGGACTTCGACAACGACGGCAATGTTGACTCGACCGATCAGAACCCGTCCTATGAATACACCCAGGCGGGGACCTACTCGGTCAAACTGACGGTCTCCAATGGAGCCGGCAGTGATGATGAGATCAAGACTGATTACATCATAGTCAATGCTGCTTCGGTTGCCCCGGTCGCCGCATTCAACGCAACCCCCACCAGCGGCACTGCACCTTTGCCGGTGGCCTTCACCAGCAGTTCCACCGGCACAGCACCATTGACCTATGCCTGGGACTTCGACAACGACGGTAATGTCGACTCGACTGACCAGAACCCGTCCTATGAATATACCCAGGCGGGGACCTACTCGGTCAGACTGACGGTGACCAATGCCGCTGGCAGTGACGACGAGATCAAGACTGATTACATCACCGTGGATGCTCCCGACATGGCTCCGGTCGCCGCATTCAGCGCTACCCCCACCAGCGGCACTACACCACTGACGGTGGCCTTCACCGACGAGTCTACCGGCACGGCGCCATTGACTTACGCCTGGGACTTCGACAACGACGGTAGTGTCGACTCGACCGACCAGAACCCGTCCTATGAATACACCCAGGCGGGAACCTACTCGGTCAAACTGACGGTGACCAATGCCGCCGGCAGCGACATAGAGCTAAAGACCAATTTCATCAAGGTAGGCTCTATTCAAGGGGACACGATTTCCCCCAAATGGCGTTCAGCCCGATTGACCGCCGATGACATTTCCGAAACCTCATTAATTCTGACCTGGACCCCAGCCACCGATAATATCGAGGTAACGGAATACAAGATATTTATCGATGGAGACCTGTGGGACACAGTCGCTGGAGATACATCCAGCTGCCAGGTGGAAGGCTTGTCGGCCGTGACAGCCTACCGATTCAAAGTAGAAGCTGGCGACCAAGCGGGCAACTGGACCAAAAACGGCCCCTCGGCCCGGGTCACCACCAAAGACGAACATGCTCCAGTGTGGACGGATGCCACCCTATCCGCTCAGACCAGCCGGAACAGTATTGTCCTCACCTGGAGTGCTGCCGTCGATAACGTACAGGTTACCGAGTATAAAATCTGCTGCAACGGCGAACTGGTTGGCAAAGCCCCCGGCAAAAAGACGACTTATTCCGTAAGCCAAGGTGAACTGAAGAAGCTCTATCGCTCCAATCAGGCCGGCGACTGTATCTTTACGGTCCAGGCAGGAGATAAAGCGGGCAACTGGTCTACCGACGGCCCGGCTACCACTGTTTCCATCCTTGAGACCATAGGTAAATAACTCATAACAGGAGCAAAGGGCGGTTTATATCGCCCTTTGCTCCATACTTTGTTTTTGGGGCCCTTGGGGGCATGTCTCTGATTCCCTGCCCTAGGAGTGAGAATAATGCATTGGCCAAGCGTTAAACCAACTGCAGGCATGAAACCCAAACTAGCGGTGATACTGGTACTGGCCGCAATATTGACAGCTGTCACTACCGGTGCCTCTACTGCCAATACCAGTTTGGTTTCCATATCTTCAGCTCCAGTCAGTCTGGCTTGGGGGCCCTACATGACCGGGACCAGTGCCTCCGGCACGGTCATCAACGTTAAAACTCATGACATCTCGCTCGTCACTGTCTTTTACGCCGAGGAAGGATACTACAAGACCCAGCATACCTTGAATAAAAGCGCCACCGATGGGCTGACCGGTTTACTGCACCATGTCACCCTCAACGGCCTGGAAGCAGGTACCACTTACTGTTACCAGGTAAGCTGCAACGGGGCGATAACCCCGGTCTACACCTTCTCTACCTTCCCGACCAGCGGCGCCATTTCCTTCATCGTTTATGGGGATAACCAGGACGAACTGCCCCAATTCAGCCAGGCCGAACGGCATCAGCTGGTGGCGGAGCGGATCGCTGCGGAAGAAGACGTCCTGTTTGTACTCAATACCGGAGACCTGGTCAACGATGGCAGCGATAACGCCAACTGGGACCGTTATTTCGCTGCCGCCCGATCTATGAGTGCCCGGCTGCCGGTTTATCCGGTTCGGGGGAATCATGATGGCGATACGAAATTTTATGACATCTTCGGCATTAGTCCTTACTATTCATTCGACTGCGGCGACGCCCACTTTACCATGCTGGACACCATCGGCGATCACCCTGGCCAGACCGAGTGGCTGAAAGCAGATCTGGCCAACCACCAGCCGTGGAAATTCGTATTCTGTCACTACCCTATCTATACCTCGGAAGCCAACCACTTCGGCGGCTGGGAAAACTTCAAGAGTGATTGGGAGAATATTTTCATCGCCAACCAGGTCGCTGCTGTTTGGAGCGGCCATATCCATGTCTACGAACGTTACCTGGAAAACGGTATTATGTACATAGTAGGGGGCACCGGGGGCGGGCCATATGATATTCTCGAACCCACCAGGTTCGCCGGCCACCAGAACAGCCTGGAGCACTGCCTGGGTTACTCCAAGGTTACCCTTAATCCTGTTCTGGGCACGGCTATCGTACAGTTCATCCAGGTCGCCGATATATCAATTGACGGTAAACAGGTAACCTTGCTGCCTCCCGGTGTAGTGTTCGAAACGTTCATCCTGACATCGCCGCCCGCAGCCGGACCGGCACTGGGGCCCGATGAATACGGGGAGGGTCGGCCGGGTTCGATCTGGAGCAGGTTCAAATCCTGGCTCCGCGGCATATTGATATCGGTAATGGGAAGCAGTCAGGCTCAATGACGCACTGTAACCCCCTACTGACCAATTCGCCTCTATACATACCGGGACCGGCAGGCGGATTTAGACGCTAGGCTGTACAAAGCCAGCTGTCCCCCCAGACTTATGAAGGCAGAAATCATCTATAGCAAAGGAGAAATATGATGGGTAATTCGCTGAGGACGCGCTGGCGTCTATCCTGTCTGGCTTTGGTGCTGGTCATGGTCATCTCCCAATTGGGACTGCCCGGGCACACCGATGCGGCCACGGCCGGGGCGACGACTTCACTCCACCTGGTCAAATATGCCGCCGACGGCAGCACCGTTTTAGCCGAGAAAACCGTCGACTATAAATGGATGGAGAAAAATCTAACCGTCTATGGGGACGGACGGACCCACTATTATCATCAGGGGCCGATCTTTGAAGGTGATCTATGGGATCCCGGGGAGCTCAACAACCTTAAGGACAAGGGGGCTGTAAAGGGTACGGCGGTCAAGGATTTATGCGACCTTATCGGCGGGATGGCCGCTGATGACGAGGTCATGCTGATCTCGGTCGACAAATGGCATACCGAGTTCGCCTATCCCAACATATACACCCCGTCGGATGCCCAGGGGGTCATAGCCCTGTGCTGGTACAACGGCGAGGATGCTGCCGAAGGAGAGCGTTATGGGGTGGGTTACCCCGCCAACAATGGTTACCGAACGGCTATGCAGATCGTCTTTATGACCGCTCAAACCAACCGGGAGGGCCAACACGTCTTCGGCAACACCGACATGAAAACCGTCCTGCCCCAGGAGAAATACCAGCATTTCTTCGAAGGACAGTATCCCAGCACTAATGGCCTCTCCGGCAAGTGGATAACCGAGGTGAGGATATACAGCGGGGGGGTACCCCAGGGCGTTATCATCGAATTGCCCGATCAATCCCACCCGGTCCCTTCGAAGGCTAAGACACCCTGGCTGCCTATAGCCATGGCCATAGGCGGGCTGGGATTGCTGGGAGTGTATTACTATATGAGGAGAAATGCGCGATGAAGGACAAACGCTCTACGCTGATACTGCTGGCCGGCATCCTGCTTATCCTGGCGTCGGCCCTGATATACTTCCAGCCCTGGAGCCGGCAACTGGACGCCGAGACCAAGGCCTGGACCTTGACTCTGGTTGGCCGCGACGGCACTGAAAAGGTCCTGTCTTATAAAGACCTAACCGCCCTTCCCACATACAAAGGTGAGGGGGGATTCTTTTCCACCGTAGGAATCGTTTACGGCCCCTATTCTGCCCAGGGTGTAACCTTGGAGGAATTATGCAGACAGGTGGGAGGAATTACACCCGGTGACGCAGTAATGATATCTGCACGGGATGGTTATTCGACCGTCCTCGATTATGAACAGGTCATGGGTGGTTTCATCACCTACGATACCAACCTTAAGGAAGTGCCGCACGATGAATTGAAGACGGTGCTTATATACCGTCAGGACGGCCAGCCCCTCCCGGATGAAGATGGTAAACCGCTGCGGCTGGCTATCATCGGCACCAGGAAAGGTCTCCTTACCGAGGGCAATTACTGGGTAAAATGGGTAAACAAAATCGAAGTGCTTAAGACTCCTTAAATAACACACCTATTGCGTAAAGGTGGATGATCTATGAATTTTCCGAAATATTTATGCTTATTCCTGATAATCTCGTTATTATCTTTCGCCCCCGGTTGTTCAGGGCCGGCTGTCAAACAAGAGCCAGCCAAAGTGGGTTTGAAAGTCATCATCGCCGGCAGTCTGCTGGTGCCCTTTCAAGCCCTGGAAAAGGAGTTCGAGAGCCGCAACCCTGATATCGATGTACTACTGGATGGACATGGCAGTGTCCAGGTCATCCGCAGCGTCACCGAGCTGGGCAACATTGCCGACATCACGGCGGTGGCTGATGCCCAGTTGATTCCGCTAATGATGTATTCCACCCCGATGCCGGAAAGTGACCGAGCCTATGCCGATTGGACCTTGAAGTTCTCCACCAACCGGCTGGGGATAGCCTATACGGATGCAAGCGCCCATGCCTCCGAGATAAGCGCCGACAACTGGTATCGGGTGCTCTCCCGCCCGGATGTGTCGATCGGCCTGGCCGACCCCCGTATCGATGCCATGGGCTACCGTACCCTGATGGCCATCCAACTGGCTGAGGATTATTACCGGGATGACACTATATTCGAAACAACCATCGGCTCTGCTTTTCAGCCCCCGATAATGATTACCGGCCAAGGCAGTCATAATACCATCACCGTCCCGGAGGTGGTCAAATCCGCCCAGGCCCGGGTCAAACTGCGCAGCTACAGCATCCAGCTCATGGCTCTGCTGGAATCCGGCGACCTGGACTATTCCTTTGAATACGAGAGTGTGGCCAAACAACGGGGGCTCAAGTTTCTCACCCTGCCCGCCGCCATCGACCTCAGCGACCCGGCCAGTGAAGATGGCTACCGGCAGGTAGAGGTCAACCTGGATTTCAAAAGGTTCGCGTCAGTAGTGCCTAATTTTAAGGGTACGCAGATAGTGTACGGTTTGACTATTCCCAACAACGCGCTCCATCCACGGGAGGCGGCCCGTTTTATCAACTTCATGCTCGGGCCGGAAGGACGGAGGATATTCGAAGATTCCCATCAACCACTGCTGATGACGCCGCAGGGAGACAATAGCGGGGTAATGCCTGCCGAACTGCGTTCGTTGTTTAAATAGGAGAACAGCATGAAGAGCCAGGAAAGAACCGATGATAAAGGGGAAAGGCCTATAGCCGGCCATGGGATGGTGTGGCTGTTCGCCCTCTTGGGAACGCTCATACTGTTGTTCATCCTGGTGCCGCTGTTCAAGATGGTGTTTCTGTCCAACAAGGACGCCTTATGGAACGCCCTGCTCGATCAGGAAACCTTGAACGCGGTCTGGCTTACCGTTTTTGCGGCCCTGATCGCTACCGGTATAGGTTTTCTGCTGGGGGTGCCGCTGGCTTATCTCTTCGCCCGCTATGAGTTTCCGGGCAAAGGCATACTGGAGGGACTGATCGATTTACCCGTCGTGGTCCCCCATACGGCCGCCGGCATCGCCCTGCTGTTCGTTTTCGGCAGCAATTTCCTGGTGGGGCGGGGATTCAAGCTGGTGGGGATCCAGTTCATCGACTCGCTGGCTGGTATCGTCATCGCCATGCTTTTCGTAAGTGTGCCCATCCTTATCACTTCAGCCAAAGAGAGTTTTCGCAAGGTCGATGTACGCCTGGAGAAGGTGGCCCGCACCTTGGGGGCCTCTCCCTGGCAGGTCTTTTCGCGGGTGACCTTTCCCCTGGCCTGGCGCAGCATCCTGGCCGGCAGCCTCATGATGTGGGCGCGGGGGATGAGTGAATTCGGAGCTGTGGTCATCCTGGCCTATCATCCATCGATTGCCCCCATCCTGATCTACCAACGGTTCGAGACCTATGGGCTGGCTCAGGCCATCCCGGTGGCCGCCATCATGATAATCATCAGCGCCTTCGTGTTCATCGGTGTGCAGGCATTGTTGCGCTGGAGGGGCCAAAATGATTAGGATAGAAAATCTTCGCGTGGAACTACCGGGGTTCGCCCTGCGAGATATAAACCTTGCTATCGACAAGGGGGACTACTTCATTCTGGTTGGACCCTCTGCTTCCGGCAAAACCGTACTGCTGGAGTCCATCGCCGGAATGCATAAAGTGAGGGCCGGCCGGATATGGCTGAATGACCGCGACATAACCTGGCGGGAACCCGAAAAGCGCCAGATCGGTATGGTGTATCAGGATAGCGCCCTCTTCCCTCATCTCACCGTCGCCCAGAATATAGCCTTCGGTCTGATCGTCCGGGGCAGGAAAACGGAGCAATGGGATCCGCAAATGAACCGGTTGGTCACCCTGTTGGAGATAAGTCACCTGCTGCCCAGGAAGCCGATTCACCTGAGCGGGGGCGAGAAACAAAAGGTGGCTCTGGCCCGGGCATTGGTCACCGACCCGGCAGTGCTATTGCTGGATGAACCCTTAGGCGCCTTGGATCCGCAAACCCGGGAGAATGTAAGGCAGGAGATCATCAAGATCCATGCCGAACTGGGCGTCACCATAATCCATGTCACCCACGACTTCGAAGAGGCGGTCACCATGGGGCAACACATCGCTGTAATCGGGGCCGGCACCATCCGGCAGACGGGCCGGGCTGACGAAGTCTTCCGCTATCCCAATTCGGAATTCGTGGCCCGTTTCACCATGGCGATCAATATCTTTAAAGGGATGGCCCAGATCATTGGCGGAACGAACACCTTCGCCGTTGGCGATACGCGTCTGGTTACCGGTTCCCGCCAGGAGGGCCCCTGTTGGGCTGCCATCCGGCCGGAAAATATCCTGCTCTCGACCGTACTCCCGGCGGATCACGGGATCAATGTCTTCCCGGCAGTCGTAGCCGGTATCACCAATAAGGGTTCGATAATCGAGGTTAAAGTCGACCTGCCTCCGGTAATGACCTGCCTGCTGACCCGCCACATCTTCGATGAGATGGACCTGGAGCCAGGACGATCGGTTTACCTTACGGTTCCCCCAGCCTCGGTCCACTTGTTTAGCGGCTGACCAGCCAATAGCTTGGGCAGCATGGAAAGGGATTTATTATTTTATCCGGTTAAGATGTGTCCGATTATTAGTTAAGGGAGGGGAGATCATTGCCGAAAAGATGCAGCATCATGACCACTGCATGGGTGCTGGCCGTCTTGATCATCGCCGCCGTAGGCATCCAGGCCTTCGTATTCCCCGGCCAATCGGCCGCCGCTCCGACCACCAGCATCACCATGAAGAAGGTGGCCGCCGACGGTACTACTGAACTGGCTAAGAAGACCGTCGACTATCGCTGGCTGATGAACAACCTGCCGGTGATGGGTGACGGAGTAACCCATTATTATCACCAGGGCCCAGTTTTCGCGGACGATGCCGATGAGGCCAAGGAACAGTCCCTGCGCTGGAATCCCGCCGAGGATACCAACATCGAAAGCAAAGACATGGGCGCGGTGAAAGGAACCAATGTCAAAGACCTGTGCGGCCTGGTGGGCGGCATGACCGCGGGCGATACCCTGAAAATCAAAGCCCGGGACGGGCTGGTCAAATCCTTCGCCTACAAGAACATCTATCGCTACTCTTCCCGGGAGGGACCCATAGTATTGTGCTGGTACAAGGACGGTCAGTATCCTGATAGCGGATATAGCGAGGGCATGCGCCTGGTTTGGCTGGCAGACACCTCCGTCAACCCCTGGGGCCTGCATGTGTTCGGCAATTGGGACTGGCATGAGGCCGCCGAACCACGCTATTGGTATTTCTACCAGAGCGGCAATGAGAAATATCCTACTACCACCGGGCTTTCGATTCAGTATGTTTCCGAATTGACCATAGTCAGCGCCCAACCGGCACCATCCGGTTCAGCGGTTCCGGTGGCCGCCTTCACCGCCGATGTCACCTCCGGCCAGTTTCCGCTCACGGTGAAGTTCAACGATCAGTCGGCCAATTCCCCCACGTCCTGGGCCTGGGATTTCGATAATGACGGTAAAATTGACAGCAGCTTAGCCAACCCCTCCTTCACTTATGAGAAAGACGGGATTTACACCGTGCGGCTCACGGTTCAGAATAGTTTCGGCAGCGCTGATGTGACCAAACAAGATTACATCAAGGTCGGTCCCGGTACACCTGCCATAGCCCCTGAGGAAGGGCCGGCCGATGTGCCCGCTGCCGGGGAGACGGACCAGGCTGAGAAAAAAACCCAGCCATCCTCCCTGATACCCTTTTTACTGGCGGCAGTCGCTGTTATGGGGATAGGAACAGTTTACCTGCTCACCACCCGAAAGAAAGGTAAATAAATACTACCTGAGACGCCCATTTGCGGCCCTGGGCGCTTGTCCGGCTGCGCTACAGGCCCTCCTATTTGGAACGGGCGGTGAAACTCTCCGTCCGGTCATTCCACTTGATGGTGACGTGCAGTTCTGAGTCCATATCAGGCAAAGCGCCATTGCCCTCTGATCCGCCCAGGTTCACCGTGCCGTCGGG
>JBEHWJ010000030.1:0-20792 GCA_040217755.1 Syntrophomonadaceae bacterium
CTGGGGATGTCCGGAGTGGAGGAACAGGTGAAACTGCTGGCGATGGTTCAGGAGCAGTTGAAGGTACAGGAAGGTAAAGCCCGCCTCGAAGAGGATAGTGGGCGCAAACTGAGGATATATGGAGGGTTTGCCTTTGGCGCCACCGTGGTCCTGTTACTGCTCTAGATCCGCTGTTTATCGGGTGATGGGGGTATCGGAAGCGGACGGGGACCGGCCCAGGTACAAATATTAGGAGGAATGACACCATGGACATCGATATTCTCTTCCGCATAGCCGGCATAGGCATCTTGATTTCGGTCTTATGCATTGTTCTGAAGCAGGCCCAGAAGCAGGAACAGGCGGAAATGCTGACCCTGGCGGGAGTGGTAGTGGTACTTATTATGGTCGTGCAATTGATGAACCAGCTCTTCACTACGGTGCGTTCGGTATTCGCTCTGTAGCCTCGGAAGGGGACGTTGACATGGACATAGCTCAAGTAATTGGACTGGCTCTAATCACGACTGTATTTTTGATGTTGCTGAGGCAGGAAAAGCCGGTAATGGCGGTCCTGCTCAGCCTGGCCTTCGGCGTGATAATATTCGTAGCCATGCTGGATAAACTGTCGGCCATAATCGATGTGATGAAGGACTTGACTCAAAAGGCCGGCATCAACGGTTTTTTCCTCAGCACTGTACTTAAAATCATGGGGGTTGCCTATCTGGGTGAGTTTGCCGCCGTTATCTGCCAGGATGCGGGTGAGCAGGCGGTGGCCAAGAAGATAGAATTCGCTGCCAAAATAATTATCGCAGTGCTGGCTTTGCCCATCCTGGTCGCCATATTGGAATCACTCCTGGAACTGATGCCGGGATAATATCTAATCAGCAGGTGATGGCATTTGGTCACAAGAATCAGCTTACTTATATTTTCGGTTTTCCTGGCGTTGTTGAGTCCGGGCATCGCGATGGCCGCCTCTGTCCCTGCCGCCCCGACATTTTCTGTCCAGGATACCATGGACAGCCTTGACCTGACGGAGTTGGAGGAATTCCGCAGCCAAGTCGAAGGCGAACTGGATCCCTTTCTCACCGGTACAAGCGTACGAGAATGGCTGGCCGACTTTGCCAGAGGAAATTGGCGCTTTGATTTCGGGCAGGTCACCGAGACCATCGTCAAGTTTCTGTTCAAAGAGATCCTGGCCAACTCCAGCCTGCTGTCCAAGCTCATTATCTTGTCAGTCCTGGCCGCATTGCTGATCAACCTGCAGACATCTTTCGCTTCCGGGATAAGCAAATTTTCCTACCTGGCTTGTTTTCTAGCCATGTGCGCTTTGGCCTTGGGCAGTTTCAGAGTGGCCCTGGGGATAGGTCAGCAAACCATCAGCAATATGACCGATTTTATGATGGGGATTCTCCCGCCGATGATGGCCCTGGTCGCCGGATTGGGTAATCTGAATGCCTCGGCCATGCTGTTTCCCCTCTTGATGATGGTGGCCACCGTATTTGGGAATGCGATAAAAAACGTAGTCTTCCCGCTGATAATCATGTCCGCCTTGTTAAGTCTGGCCAACCATCTTTCAGAAACTGTCCGGGTGGAAAGACTGGCCCGCTTCTTCACCCAGATGGCGCAGATATCGCTGGGGTTTCTGATGACGGTGTTTGTCGGGGTACTCACCCTGCGCTCGCTGTATGCATCGGTTCTGGACAAAGTCGCCCTGCGCACTACCCGTTTCGTTACCGACAATGCTATCCCGATCGTGGGCAAAATGGTGGGGGATACGGTGGAAGTGGCTGCCGGTTATGTGGTGATGATCAAGGATGCCTTGGGGTTATTCGCCGCTTTGTCCATCCTGGGGATAATCATCTTTCCGGTGTTGAAGATCGCCGCTCTCGGGTTGATTTATAGACTGGTGGGGGCGGTGGTCGAACCGATGGGAGATACCAGAACCGCTGCCATCCTGGAAATCATGAGCGTTCACCTTTTTCTCTTGATGGCGGCTACGGCGGCGGTAGCAGTGATGTTTTTCATAATGATCGCCATCCTGGCGGGAATGTCCAACAGTTTTACCATGCTGCGTTGAGGGAGGAGTCGATATGGAGGTATTGGCGGAGATAGTCAGAAACCTGCTGGTAATCATCATCATTTCTTCCCTTTTGGAAATGATGCTGCCAGACGGAAATACTCGTCCCTTCGTGCGCTTTGCGGTGGGTATGTTCGTCCTCATCGCTATCCTGGCCCCTAGCCTCGATTATTTGTACGATGGGGCCAGCTTTCAGGTCTCGGCCTGGGATGATCGGATCCGAGGATATGACTCCAAGTATATCAGCAGCACCGGCACTATGATTCAGGAACAGATAAAGGCGCAGAGCACCTCTTTCCTGCAGGAAAAACTGGAGGAGCAGGTAAGTGCGGTAGCTATCCTGGTTCCAGGGGTCGAAGATGTCCAGGCCGCCCTCACCCTGGACCAAAACGGCAATCCCCGCAAATTGGGCCTGACCGTGAGATCTTCCGGCGCCGCTGAGACAGACGGTATACGGCCGGTTGAGGTGTGGGCCGGAACCGAAGCCGCAACCAGCCGCGATAAAGACGAGATCACCAGCAAGATGACCAAAATCATCACCAGTTTATATGGTTTGAAGGCCGAGGATATAGAGATCGTATTTGAAGGGAGCTGAGGAAATGTTGGAAGAATGGAAAAGGAAATGGGGCAAAGATTCCTCCAGCCAGGCTGGAGGGAGATACGGTTTGTACCTGCTGGTGGCTGCAGTATGCCTGGGTTTGCTGGCTCTGCTGTGGCCGTCCGCAGATACCAGGTCTGTGCCGGAATCACCCCCGGCGGTAAGCCAGGCGAGCGGGGTATACCAGGCCCGGGCAGCTTTGGCCGCTGATCTGGAAAGGATATTATCGCAAGTTGAGGGAGCCGGCCCGGTCCAGGTCAGTATTACTTTAAGCTCGGACGGTCTGAGGAGTTATGCCCGCAACACCAAGACCGAGCACCGGGTGACCCAGGAAGCGGACCGCATGGGTGGAGACCGGGAGGTCACCGAGGCAAACCAGAACAGCGACATAGCCATTTCCGGGGGGGCCGCCCTGCTGGTGGAGGACAGTGCTCCCCAGGTGGTAGGGGTGCTGGTAGTGGCGGAAGGGGCCGCCGATAATCGGGTCAAGGAGAGGTTGACTGATGCCACCACGGTTTTATTGAATGTATCACCCCATCAGGTCAGGGTAGAAACCCGGAAAGGAGCTGGGCAATGATAATAATCAGGGATAGAGATAAGATCATTCTGACTCTGGCCGCTATCGTGATTGTGTCTCTGATCGGGGTGCGGCTCCTCACCGGTTATTTGGAGAACCGTTCCCAACCGGCCTTGACCGATGGGGTGGGATCTGCAGACGTTGCTGGGGGAGAGACCTGGACGACTAATATATCCCGGGAAGACAGGGGAGGGTCTCTATCAGAGTACCGTTTGGAGAGAGATCGGGTGCGCGGGAAAGAGACGACCTTGCTGCGGGAGATCGCCGGCGATGCGGCCAGTACGGCCCGGGCCAAGGAAGAAGCCTACGCTAAATTGGTTGAACTGGCTGACCGGGAGGAGAAGGAACTGCGGGCCGAAGCCCTGATCAAAGCGCAAGGATTTGCCGATTGCGCGGTCATAGTGAATCCTTCCGCTACCATGGTGATGATCTCGGGCAGCCCGGCAGATACAGCCGGGCAGGAAAGGATAAGAAAATCGGTCAGTGTTGCCACCGGTATCACGGAAAAAAGTGTATCGGTCCTGCAGCTCAGCCCTGGTGAGTAGAATACCGTAATCCCGGCTTGCCAATAGATTGAAAAACCTGGATTTAATCCCTATAATAAAGAAGCGTTGTAATTCGGACGTACTCAGGTGTGGCTTGGGTATGTTTCGTATTTATGTGGTTTATGGGTTAGCTGAAAAGGCTGTGCCCAACCAGAAACGGTGGGTAAGTATTTCCCCACCGGTATAGCCATTGATTAGCAGGTACAAACGGATTCCTCGCCGGGGTAGCAACAATCCCGCCAAGCCTAAATAACGCCTATGATCAGAGGAGTGAGGACATGAATTTGGAGGAGATAAAGGAACTTGTTATGCTGCTGGAAAAGACCAGCCTGACAGAGCTGAAAGTCCAGGCAGAGGATTTCAAATTGACCCTGCGCAAAGGCTCCGCTGGGCAAGAAACCGCCTCAACCGCGGCACCGACTGTCGAAGACCGAAGGCCGGCCGTGCTGCCGCCGGCAGTGGTGATGCCTGATGAGGATCTGGCCAGTATCAATTCACCTATGGTGGGCACTTACTACCAGGCCCCCTCTCCAGACAGCGCACCGTTCGTAAAGGTGGGTGATGTGGTGAGCAAGGGCCAGACCTTGTGCATAGTGGAAGCTATGAAGCTGATGAACGATATCCAATCGCAATATGATGGCACTATTGTCGAGATCGCGGTCGAGAACGGCCAAGCGGTAGAATATAACCAGGTATTGTTCTGGATAAAACGTAGCTAGGGGTGTTGATTTGTTTACCAGGATATTGATAGCTAATCGCGGGGAAATAGCCCTGCGGTTGATAAGGGCCTGCCAGGAGATGGGCATCGAGAGCGTAGCGGTATATTCGGAAGCCGACCGGGACAGTCTGCATGTCAAGATGGCCGATGAGGCAGTCTGCATAGGCGGGGCCCCGGCCAGCCAGAGCTATCTGCATCTGGCCAATATCATTTCCGCAGCCGTGAACCGCGGTTGTCAGGCGATCCATCCGGGATATGGCTTTCTGGCCGAAAATGACTACTTTGCGGAACTATGCCTGGCCAATGACATAAAATTCATAGGTCCGCCCGCTCCGGTAATCAGGCTGCTGGGGGACAAGGTGAAAGGCAAGGAGATGGCCCAGCAGGTGGGGGTACCGGTGGTGCCCGGGAGCGAGGGGGCGGCAGGAACCCTGCAGGATACCATCGTCCTGGCCGAGTCGATCGGTTATCCGATTATCATCAAGGCTTCGGCTGGCGGCGGGGGCCGGGGGATGCGGCTGGCCCACAACAAATCGGCTCTCAAAGAAGCCCTCGGTATGGCTCGTCTGGAGGCGGGAGCGGCATTCGGTAATGATGAGGTCTATATAGAAAAGTATATAGAAGAACCGCGCCATATTGAGATCCAGATTCTGGGTGATGAGCATGGCAACATAATTCATCTGGGCGAGAGAGACTGCTCCCTGCAGCGGCGCCACCAGAAACTGCTGGAGGAAGCGCCCTCCTCGTTCGTGGATGAAGAACTGAGGTCCCGGCTGGGGGAAGCGGCGCTGAAAGCGGCCCGGGCGGCCAATTATTCCAGCGCCGGTACGGTGGAGTTCCTGGTGGACAAGAATAAAAACTTCTACTTCATAGAGATGAATACCCGGGTTCAGGTAGAACACCCGGTAACCGAAATGGTAACCGGGATCGATATAGTCAAGGAACAGATCAGGATCGCAGCCGGCGCCAGGCTGGGCTATCGGCAGGAAGATGTCAGAACCAGCGGCTGGGCGATCGAATGCAGGATCAACGCTGAAGACCCCGCTAATGATTTCCGGCCTTCGCCGGGCCTGGTATCCAACTATCTGCCGCCGGGCGGACCAGGTATCCGGGTCGATTCCTGCATCTATACCGGCTACAATATCCCGCCGTTTTATGACTCCATGATCGCAAAGGTCATAGCCTGGGGCCGGGACCGGGAGGAGGCCATCGCCAGGATGAGGCGGGCGCTGCAGGAGTTAATTGTGCAAGATGTGGCTACTACCATACCCTTTCACTTGAAGGTTCTGGATAACGCCTTCTTCCAAAGGGGTGAGGTGTATACCAATTTTATTTCCCGGCGTATGAATAATATCTAACTGATGAATAGTAAGGATGACAGACATTGATAAATATTCGTCGGGTCTGTTAAAATAACAATATAATAAAAATGGAGGTGGAAACCAATGGACAATATCAAACCGGAAATCCCCAATGATTTAGGCGTTATTCGTATTGCCGATGAGGTGGTGTCCACAGTGGCTGGCCTGGCTGCCGTAGAGGTGGAAGGTGTTGCCAATATGAGCGGGGGTTGGGGCACCGACTTGGTGGAAAAACTGGGTCGGAAGAATCTGGGCAAAGGTATCAAAGTCGAATCCACTGGGGATCAAACCAGTATCGATATATTTATCGTCATCGAGTTCGGGTATGCTATTCCCAAGGTAGCTGAAAATGTCCAAAGGGAGGTAAAACAAGCGGTTGAAACTATGACCGGCCTGACCGTGACGGCAGTCAATGTTCATGTAGTGTCGGTTGCCACCAAGAAATCCGCTGAAGAAGCAGCCATTGAGTCTCAGGTAGACTAACCGATGGGTATTACATAGAGATAGCCCCCTGCAGAAACAGGGGGTTATCTCTATTGCGATTATTAAGGAGGTGCGGATATGACAGCCTTTGGTCGTTTGATTCTATTTATATACAATCTGGTGATTCTTGGCCTGGCCGGACTTACCGTTGCCGCCACCCTGGGATGGTTGGATCCCCAGGTCTACCTAAGTTCAGTCCTGGACTCCACCCAAAACCGGATGATTGCCGGGGTGTTGGGAATTTTGGTGGGATTCCTGGCTTTGCTGATGTTGATGTGGTCTTTAAGACCTTCACCGCGGACCGATACCGTTATGGTGGACAAGGGTATCGAAGGTGATGTAACCATGAGCATCGCGGCGGTCAAGGCTATTATCATGAAAGCCATCCGTCAGGTTGATGGGGTCAAAGAAATGAGACCCGAGGTGGTTTCTTCGCCTAACGGTGTAAAAGTTAAACTGCACACCATGATAAATCCCGAGCACAACGTACCGGAGATATCGCATACACTCCAAACCACGGTCCGGGAGAGCCTGGAGAAGGTGGGGGGGCTGCAGGTGGCTGAGATCAAGATATTGATAGATGACTTCGTTGCTGCCGGTAAATAAGGAGAATATATCATGTTCGAAAAGTATTTCACCTATATAATGAGTGAACATCGGGGTAAAGCTATAGGTGTGACCCTGGGTCTGCTGGCCAGCATACTTTTTATCACCTTTGGTTTCTGGCAGACACTTTTCGTAGTCCTTTGTATATTCATCGGCTATCAGCTCGGCAAAAAAATTGATCAGCAGGTGGACCTGGAATTATGGGTCAAGAACCTATTCAAAAAGTAGAGTACCAGGGAAAGGAAGAATTGGTTGAGCAGACGAAAAGCCCGGGAACTAGCATTTAAGGTCCTTTTCCAGGTCGATCAGGTCCAGGCCGATCCCCGGCAAGCTTATGAATACCTGCTGGAGGAGACTCCCCTGGCCGAAAAAGACCGGGAGTTCGCCTGGTCCCTAGCCGAAGGCGCGGCTGAAAAGCTGCCTGAGATAGACGATATTCTGGCCGGTCTGTCCAAGGAATGGTCGGTCAAAAGGATGTCATCGGTGGATCGCAACCTGCTCCGCCTGGCTGCCTATGAGATAATGTATCATACCGGTTCACAGGCGGTGGTGGCCATCGATGAGGCCCTGGAGATTGCCAAACGATACAGCGAGCCAGCCTCGGTGGGTTTTATCAACGCTATCCTGGACCGCATCAAAGACCAGAAGCCGTGAGGTAGTCAGTATTGTAAAGGAGGGAAAAGGGCCGCACGGCCTTTTTTGCTTTTTGGATGGGTTTAAGCGAATATTTAGGCCCAACCTCTTGGATATGGAGATGATTAGCGTGAAAACATCATTATTACCGAACAACACTGATGAGGGCTAAAAAAGGGCAGCCTTCTTTAACGCCTGCTCCTTTTGTTTATCACGTAGTCCCATGGGCATATCCGTCTGGCAGAGATCACATGGATTGAAGGTCGCGCTGGTAGAAAGCATGTGATAAACAGCGGTGAGGATCATCCCGGCAATAGCGATAATCACGACATGGAGGTTTTTATGGAAGTAATCGATGGCAAGAGCCTGGCCGACCAGATTCTGTCCAACTTGCGGGAAGCCAATGCTGCCGAGGGCCTTACACCGTGCCTGGCCGCTATAGATGTGGGCGAAAACCCTGATAATAAACGATACATCGGCTTGAAGAGGAAAGCTGCCGGTGCGGCGGGTGGAATTACCCGGGATGTGATTCTGGACCAAGATACCGGGCGGGAGGAATTGCTGGCCCGGATAGAGGGCCTGAACCAGGACGACTCGGTGGATGGCATTTTGCTGCAACTTCCGCTGCCGGCTGCCCTGGCTGCTTTCCAGGAGGAATTCCTGGCGGCCATTTCACCATCCAAAGACGTTGATGGCTTCAATCCATACAATCTGGGTAACCTCATAGCAGGGGACCCTCTTTATATCAGTTGCGCAGCCCGGGCCTGCCTGGAGGTGAGCCGGCGATATGCCGGTCCCTTGGCCGGCAAGAAGGTTGTGCTGGTGGGGGATTCTTTTGATGTCGTACTGCCCCTGGCGGTTGCTTTTATAAAAGAAGGGTGCCGGTTGACGGTCATCCCCTGCTATGAATCTTCCTATACCCAGGATGCTGACATAGCAGTGGTGGAGAAGGGGTCACCCTTGGTGGTCGCCCCTGAGGACATCAAAGCCGGTGCACTTTTGATCGATGCCGGCTTTTATTGGCATCAAGGCCGGACCTGCGGCAATGTCGACCGCGAGAGGATGTCCCCCGTATCCGGCTGCCTGCTGCCGGTTCCGGGCGGAATGGGACCACTGTTGGTCGCCCAATTGATGATAAACCTCAGCCGGGCGGCCCGCCGGGCCAGGAAAGGCATATAGCAGTGCGCGATTATATTACCGTAAGTATGTTAAATGCCTATGTCTCACGTCTGCTGGACCAGGATGAGCTTCTGCAGGAGTTCTGGCTCAAGGGCGAACTGTCGGGTTACCGCTTCTACAAACAGTCAGGGCATAGCTATTTTTCTCTGAAGGACAAGGATTCGGCGGTAAGCTGCGTAATGTTTAAAAGCCGCAATCAGGCGGTCAATTTCCAGCCTGAAGACGGTATGGAGGTATTACTGCGCGGGTATGTGTCGGTATATGCGCGCCAGGGTAAATACCAAGTTTACGTCGAGGAGATGCTTCCTTATGGAACCGGCAGCCTATTCATTTACCTGGAGAAGTTAAAAGCCCAGTTAGCCGGACAGGGGTATTTCGAAGCGACCCGCAAGAGGCTTATCCCCCCAATCGTAAACCGGATAGGGGTGGTGACCTCTCAGGATGGAGCCGCTCTTCAGGATATCCTGAGAGTGATCAGACAACGCCACCCCGGGGCTCAGGTAATCCTGGCCCATAGCTCGGTTCAGGGCAGTGAAGCCCCGAAGGAGCTGGCGGCAGGGATAAGGATGCTCAATGAATATGGGCTGGTAGAGGTAATCATAATCGCCCGGGGAGGAGGTTCCGTAGAGGACCTTATGGCCTTCAACAGCGAGGAAGTGGTCCAGGCCGTATATGCATCAGATATACCGGTCATATCGGGGGTAGGGCATGAGGTAGACGTTACCTTCTGCGACCTGGCGGCTGACCTGCGCGCCGCCACCCCCACCCAGGCGGCCCAATTTGCCGTGCCTGACTATACCTCGATAAAGAAACACCGCGACGAACTCGGCCTTCGCATGGCACGCAGCATGCAGCGGCTGCTGGCCGCCCGTTTGGAGAGTCTAGACCGCTGCCTGATGAAAAAGGTGTGGAGCCAGCCGCAGCTGTTGGCCAAAAGACAAGCGGATTTGTTGCTCGCCTGCCAACAGAGACTGGGCGCAGCCATGCTGGAGAATTTAAAGACCGACCACCACCGCTTTACCTTGACCGTTCAGGGATTGGAGAGCCGGAGTCCTTTGAATGTCTTGACCCGGGGCTACGCGATAGTGGCCCGCGAAGGAGTTGTAGTGAAACGTATCGATGAGGTTTCCGAAGGAGACCGGCTGCAGGTAGAAATGATCGATGGCCGGTTAACGGTGGTAATTCAAGGCAAGGAGAAGATTGCAAGATGGAAGAACTAGATTTTGAAAGCGCGTTGGAGAGACTGGAAGAGATAGTGGAGCAGTTGGAATCCGGTCAACTCAATTTGGAGTCCAGTCTGGCCGTTTTCGAGGAGGGGGTCAGGCTTTCATTGTATTGCCAGAAGGAGTTGGCCAGGGCCGATGGTAAAGTGCAGCGCCTGCTGCGCAAGCTGAACGGGGAATTCGAATTGGAAGACATTGAAGCTTAATATATGGAGATGACAGGCATGAATTTGGATATGGCACTTTTTGAGCTAGAGCTGATCAACCGCAAACGATACATCGACCGGAGCCTGGAGCAGTACCTGGGCGGAGAGATGCCCCGACCGGCCCTGATCCATGAGGCCATGCGCTATGCAGTGATGAATGGAGGCAAACGGTTGAGACCGATACTGGTTCTGGAGGCGGCCCGCATTGCCGGGGCCGAGCCGGACCAGGTCACTCCATCGGCTTGTGCCCTGGAATTTATCCACTGTTATTCCCTGGTACATGATGATCTGCCGGCCATGGATGATGATGACTTTCGCCGGGGCAAGCCCACCTGCCATAAGGTATTCGGCGAAGCCAATGCGATTTTAACCGGCGACGCGCTTCTGACTGCGGCCTTCGACCTGCTGGCAGCCAATTCCGAAATAGAGGGCATCGAATTGCAAGATGTGGTCCAAGTGATCAGGGAAGTAGCATCTGCAGCCGGCAGCCGCGGCATGATCGGGGGGCAGGTGTTGGACCTGGCGGGAGACACTCATCTCGCGCCCGATGGGTTGAGTGAACTGCACCGTCTTAAGACCGGCGAACTCTTCAAGGCTGCCCTTAGAGCCGGTGCCATATTGGGCAAAATGGAGGGCCAAGACCTGGAAGCCTTGACCCGCTTTGCATATAATTTTGGTTTGGCTTTCCAGATTACCGACGATATCCTTGACGTCAGCGGCGATCAGGCGGTGCTGGGCAAACCGGTCGGCAGCGACGACAAAAATGCCCGTACCACCTATATAAGCCTATACGGACTGGCAGGTGCGAGGGAAAAAGCGCGCCTGAGCGTGGCCGATTGCCTGGAGGACCTGAGCCGCTTCGGACCGGAAGCCGACTTCCTCCGTGACCTGGCCCGCTTTACCCTGGTCAGGACTTACTAGGTCAATCAAGCATCCTTGGTTATCAGTACCATGCACTTAACGTGCTGGAGGATGTAATTGGAGACGCTGCCCATAAAAAACCGGTTTACGGCGGTGCGGTTATGGGAACCGACCGCGACCAGATCGATACCCTCTTTTTCGATATACTGTACGATGACCCGCCCCGGGCTTCCTTCCAGGATCTCCGTGTGCACAGGAATATTTTCGGCACTCACCCGGGCGGCTGCTTCTTTCAGGATGGCGGTCAGATGAGCTTGGCTGTTTTCCTGCAGATATTTCATGATGGCGGTATTGTCGGGGTAGATCCCTTCCAGGGATACGGTGCTTTGATACACGATGGGCAGGGCGTACGCCGATACGATATGAATCACGGCACCCGTGCCCCGGGCGATTTCCATGGCTGCATCCAATGCTTTCCGGGCCTGATTGCCATCATCATAGGCGACTAAGATTTTTCCTATCATAGGTGACCCCCCTCGCTTTTTTAAGCAATTCCCTTAGAATTTAAAGCTATCTATTCTTATTATAAAACTAGCGGGGTGCTTTGCAATAGCGGAGGAGCCGGTTGTACTATCTGTAGTTCGGCGGCGGGAGCGGTTATAAGGATATGGCGGCAAGACTGAAGTAGGATTCCTCGTCGAGACCGATCGGCCAGTAGCCGCCTAATTGCGGTGAGAATCGGTAACGGCGGCGGAACTCCAATTTATTGTCACGGAGGATTTTCAGCCATTTGATCAGGATGTCGATCTCTTCGCGGGTGTTGTATGGGGCCAGGCTGATCCGGACCATGCCGGGAATCTTATCAAGGCGGTTGCTGGCATAGAGCCCTGGGTCCACATCGTTTTCGGACAAACCCAGCAGATGGCGAAGGTAACCCTGGGCACAGAAACATCCGGTGCGCAAACCGATACCGGCTTCAAAACACATCACCGCACCCACCAAAGCATGGGGCAGATCGGCCAGATTGAAAGCGATCACACCCACTCGCGGCTTGGCTCCATAGATTTTCAATCCCCTGATGGCGCGGAGCTGTTCCAGGGCATAATCGGCCAGGTCTTCTTCATAACTGGCCAAATCGTACATTCCCAGGCGGTCCAGGTGTTTCAAGGTAGCCGCCAGCCCGAAGGCGCCCCCCACGTTGGGTACTCCGGCTTCATCCTTGTCGGGAGGTTCGGCCCACCAGATACGGTCCCTGGTTACCAGCTTGACCGTACCCCCGCCTTGATAATCTGGTACCCCGGCCGCAAAAGTCTGCCGGGGGCCGATCAGCACTCCGATCCCGAAGGGGGCAAATATCTTATGGCTGGAGAAGGCCAGAAAGTCGATATGATCACTATGGGAATGGGGTTTCATATCGAAATGGCGGTGGGGTATGAGCTGGGCTCCATCCACCAGGATCGGGCATCCATGGGTGTGAGCGATCCGGGCCAGGCGATGGACATCGTTGATATGCCCGGTCACATTGGAAGCGCCGCAGACTGCCACCAATTTGATGCGGGACCGGAATTGCCGGAACAGATGTTCCAAATGATCGGGATCGAGCAAGCCGTTTTCATCGACCCGGATGTACCTGACCTGGGCCCGGGCCCGCCAGGGCAGTTCATTGGAATGATGCTCCATAGCGGTGATGGCGACAATGTCCTGCGGCTGCAGCTGCAGACGATAGGATAGCTTATTGATGGCATCGGTGGTATTCTTGACCAGCACCACGGTATCGTGGTCCGGGTCGGCCCCCACGAATCTGGCTATGGTTGCGTGACATTCATCATAGAGCTTGGAACTGATGAGCGATTTGTAGCCGGTACCCCGGTGTACTCCGGAATACCAGTTCCAATATTCATCGATTTGATTTAAAACAGTCTGCAGGGGTGGAGTGCTGGCGGCATTATCAAGATATATATAACGACTCTTGCGCCCGTTCAAAACCGGGACCTTGCGGTCGATGCCCTTGATATCCCGCCTTAGCTTTAGGGCTGCTGTTGGTCTGGTATTCATAGTACACCCAATTTCTTTATAGTTTTGTATATATACTATGAACACTTCAGAGCAGAAGTTACCGATGATCCGATCAAATAAAAAGCTGTATGTCCGCCCTGGCAGCATCCTCCAGATAAGCATGGACATCGATTACCTCGATGCCTTCCAATAATTCCTCAGCTTTGAATCCCATGATCTCTAGGGATAATTTACAGGCGCAGAAGCGCACTCCCTTGTGGCGGGCTCCCCGTAAAAAGTCCTGCAGATGCGGAGTCTGGTTGGCTTCCATCATATCCAGTAACATAGTTTTGCCCAAGCCGCCCAGGTTAAGTTTCGACAGGGGCAGCTGCTCGGCGTGAGACGGAGTGATGGAAGCAAACATCCTCTCCTGGATGCTCTTGTCTGCGGACGAGATCCTATCAATATCGCGGAGCAAAAACAGGCCCCAGAAGGCGCAGAATACAGTGGTGCTCATCCCTGTCTCCCTGGCCCCGTTGGCCAATATCATGGCCGCCAGGCATTTGTCATAATCCCCGCTGAACAGCAGGATATTCAGATGCCGCTTATTGTCATTCTCCATGCCCGAACTCCTTCACTGGTTTTTTAAGAACGTCAATACTAGATTATCCTGTTGCCGGTTTTTCTATGCGATGGTCGCTGTGGGGATCTGTATCGGCGCGGAAATATCGGTCTGCCTTCGAAACCATGGCTATTACAGACCATGGTGGTATCTGGGCAGCAAACGATCTAGAAGACTTCGATAACCCATGCTGCTTTGACAATAACCACAAATTGGCCGAATTCACATCCAAATACCAGGAATAGAAAGCATAGAGACCATATTTCCGAGTAAACAACAAGTATCAGGCTTAATTTCCAAGAACCAACAGAGATACAAGTTTCGTTATCTTTCGACAAGTACTATACTTATCCAAGAGGTAAACCATGTGCGTTATTTCACAAAGGAAGTCGATCCTGGGTTTATCAAAGAATATAGGAGTCAGGAGGTGAAAATATGAAAAGGCAGTTAGGGGTATTCGGTAATTGGTGCGATGCTTATATGGACGCGATCGATAGTCTGCACGGAGTACGTGAATTCCCGCCGATGACGCTGATGGAGATCGGTGAAGAATGGCAAAGGGTTTTTGGTGCGATGGCTGTCGACCAACCTGAAACCGACATCTTCCTGGGCGGCAGGGATGCCTACCTAAATATGATGGAGGAACTGCATGGGGAATGGGATCTTCATCCAGCCTTGTCGGTACGGGAGAGATGTGAAGAATGGCAGCGGTGTTTCGGCTCCAGTATCTCTCTGCAGGTGCGGACCAAACCCACCGGGGGAGAATCTTTACGGACGCTCGCCACGGCCTAAGCGATTCAGCGCTCGCGCACGCCTATATGGTTTCAAAAAGAATATCATGTATGGGGAACCCGGCCACGATCGACCGGGTTCTGTTATGGCCGGCGGAGCCAGGTCGCCTATATATTCAAACCATAATGGTGATAATCGGAGATAATTTGAGATAATAATAAATGCCTCGAAAGCCGCCGCCCAATCCAGCCATAAATGATTAAAACCCCGTCAAACCATTCCTTGGACCTGCCAAAACAGAAATGATATAATATCACACTAGAAACCAGCAGCAAAAGGTTGCAGTATTCTAGTCAGCTCTGCCAATTTTGAAGACGGGCCTAAAAATCCATCAAGGGCACATCGATGAAGCTTCTGGTAGCGGCTTGCGACGCCCAGTCGGGGGTCGCTGCTGGGAGTTAAGGGTGATGGGGCAATCCGCAATGGCATGCGGGCATGACCCCACATTCGTGGAGGCCCAGGCTTGCCAGCCAAGCTTGGGAAAACCTGCATTCCGGGAAAACTGGGTGTAGTGTAGCCTGCCTTGAGTGGCGGCAGCGGATAAGCGTATCAGGGCGGTGGTGCTTTGGCCGAAGCATCGTCGTCCGCTTTGAAATTGCGGCTGCAAAAGAGGCTAGAAGTCGGTGAGAGCTGTCGAGGAAAACTCCTAGACTGTGTGCGCGATAGCATGGTTTATCAAGGATTAAAGTGTGCACTTAGTGGTAATCCAACAAACATGTACGGCGACGGCATGTAGCAGGCGTAAAGGGAAACCGCCCATTTGGCAACAAAGGGGAGACCTGCGGGGAAAACCTGCTGGACCTATGTCACAACGTTTACTTGATAAACTACCTTTTGCTTAATTACTTAGGGATTAGCATCACCAGGGTGGAATACATTTTGGCAGGATATATCAGGGGCACGCTGTTATCCGGTTTAATCGTAGCTTTTCTAACTTTTTTTATTGCGCTGGTAGTGAGTATTGGATCCGAAGCTCTGGTGAGGGCAGTCAACAATACCCTGCTTGCGTTCGTTTTGTTGTTATTAATTATCCTGTCGGGAATATTATTTGATATAATAGGCACCGCTGCCACGGCAGCGCAATTGCCGCCATTCAATGCCAAGGCGGCCAAAAGAGTATTTGGGGCCGCCCAGGCGGTGAAGATCACCAAAAATGCCAGTGTGGTGGCCAATTATACCGCCGATGTGGGAGGGGATATCGCGGGTACCCTGAGCGGTGCGGTGGGAGCCGGAATCGTCTATAATTTGACCCAGATGTTCGCAATCCAGGATCTGGTCCTGACCGGGGCAGCCATGACCAGCTTCATCGCCGCCCTCACCGTTGGCGGCAAGGCGATCGGGAAAAGCATTGCTATTCGCAATGCCAATTCCATAATATTCAATGTAGCGGTATTATTAGGATGGTGGGAAAGACTTACCGGGCTGGAATTATTCCGGGACAGGAGGTGACCTGGTGGAGCGGGTGTTGGATCGGGTTAACTGGCCGCGTGATTTAAAAAAACTTTCGGTAGCCGAAATGTATGATCTGGCCGCGGAAATCAGACAGGTGTTGATAGAGAGCGTAGCCGCCTGCGGGGGTCACCTGGCTGCCAATTTAGGGGTAGTGGAACTGACCATAGCCCTTCATTATGTGTTCGATGCCCCCCGGGATAAAATCATCTGGGATGTGGGGCACCAGAGTTATACCCATAAGATACTGACCGGGCGTAAAGACCGTATGTCAGGACTGCGGCAGTTTGGCGGGATAAGCGGATTCCCCAAATATGAAGAGTCGCCTTACGATGCGTTCAACACCGGTCATAGCAGCACTTCGATATCAGCCGCTTTGGGCCTGGCTCTGGCCCGCGATATTCAGAAACAAGACTACGCTGTGGTGGCGGTCACCGGCGATGGGGCCATGACCGGGGGCATGACCTATGAAGCCCTGAACCATGGCGGCCAGCAGGGCTGTGATTTGATAGTCATATTGAATGATAACGAGATGTCGATCTCCAGGAATGTGGGGGCCATGTCAAGTTATCTCAACCGCCTCCGCACCGATCCCAATTACAACCGCACCAAGGAAGAGGTTGAAAGCATGCTTTCCCGCATCCCTGGTATAGGTCCCAATATTGCCAGGGCAGCGGGCCGGCTCAAAGATACGGTCAAATACCTGATGGTGCCGGGCATGTGGTTCGAGGAACTGGGCTTCCATTATATCGGACCGGTCAATGGGCACGAAATTGATACTTTGGTTCAGGTGCTGAGGAATGCCCGCCGCATGAAAGGCCCGGTATTGATACATACCATTACTGAAAAAGGCCGGGGTTATGAACCGGCCCGCCAGAATCCCGATATCTTTCACGGGGTGGGGCCGTTCAATCCTGATACAGGCATGCAGTTCCCCAAAACACTGAAAACCTATACCGAAGTTTTCGGCGAATACATGTGTTGCGCCGGCAGCTGCGATAGAAGGATAGTGGCGATAACCGCGGCCATGACCAGCGGCACCGGGCTGAGTAATTTTGCCCGGTTGTATCCCGATCGCTTTTTCGATGTCGGCATCTGCGAAGAACATGCCGTGACTCTGGCGGCCGGTATGGCTCGCGCCGGCCTTAAGCCGGTGGTCAGCATCTATTCAACTTTTCTGCAAAGAGCTTATGACCAGATTATCCATGATGTAGCCCTGCAGAACCTGCCAGTGGTTTTTGCCATCGACCGGGCCGGTCTGGTCGGTGAAGACGGCCCGACCCACCACGGGGTATTCGACCTGTCTTATCTGCGGCCCATACCCAATCTAACCATTATGGCCCCCAGCAATGAAAATGAACTGGCCGACATGATGCATACCGCTCTGGCGTCAGACTCCCCGGTGGCGGTCAGGTATCCGCGGGGGGCGGGTGAGGGCATGGCGGTAACACCTGAGCGCACTGTTTTGCCAATTGGGCAGCCGCGAGTCTTGTCCACCGGTTCTGATCTGGCCCTCATAGCGGTGGGACGGGCAGTCGGCCTGGCCCGGGAAGCCTCCGGTTTGCTGACCGACCGCGGACTAAGCGTTGAGCTGGTTGATGCCCGCTACATCAAACCCCTCGACAACAGGTTCATACGTAATATAGCCAGCCGTTTCAACCGGATCGTTGCCCTGGAGGATAATGCCGCCTCCGGGGGCTTCGGCAGTGCATTATTGGAACTGCTCAGCCAGCAGGGTTTTCATGGAGACATCCTCTGCATAGGCATTCCCGACGAGTTCGTCGAGCAGGGCCGGGTGGAGATACTGTTGGAATTACTTAATATGGAAGCAGAATCGATCATGGAACGGATTTTCGGCCGCTGGCCGGAACTGGCCAGCCGTATCACATTGGAGTTGCGTAAATTTGGCCAAAGTTAGACTGGATACCCTGGTTCACAGCCGGGGATTGACCGACAGCCGCGAGAAAGCCCGGGCGATGATCATCGCCGGGGAAGTTGCCGTCGATGGCGAGCTGGTCCATAAACCAGGTTCCCAAGTGGATGAGAGCGCAGAACTTGGCATCAAGCCCCGTCGCCAGAAGTATGTGAGCCGGGGCGGATATAAACTGGAAGGTGCGGCCAGAGATTTCGGTCTCGATTTTACCGGCAAGGTAGTCCTGGATGTAGGCGCCTCTACCGGCGGCTACAGCGATTGCGCCCTGCAAAAAGGAGCCGTGCGGGTTTTTGCCCTGGATGTGGGCTATGGGCAGTTGGATTGGACCCTGCGCAACGATCCCCGGGTGGTAGTCATAGAGAGAACCAATATCCGTTATTTCGACCCCGCCCGGTTGGGGGGACCGGTCGACCTAATCCTTATGGATGTGTCTTTCATATCCACCCAGCTCATATTTCCGGTCCTGGCTGGAATGCTCAGAGAGGGCGGTGAGGTGGTAAGCCTGATAAAGCCGCAGTTCGAGGCGGGCAAAGATAAAGTGGGCAAACATGGGGTGGTCAGGGATCCCAAGGTCCACCTGCAGGTACTGCATCAGTGTATAGAAGCGGCGGCCCGGGCCGGGCTGGCATGTGCAGGAGTGACCTTCTCCCCAATCAAGGGACCCAAAGGCAATATAGAATATTTCATCCATCTTAAAAAAGGGGCGGCCACGGCCGGAACTACCACAGCTGAAATCGAAGATACGGTGAGTAAAGCCCATCGCACGCTGGGGGAATAAATCGAGTGAAGATAATGATAGTCAATAACAAAAGGCTCTCCAGCACCATGGTGATGGGGGATAAGGTGGCTGCGGCCCTGCGCAGTATGGGAATTGAAGTGCTGATCGACAGCAGCAGTGCCGATATAACCTCCGAATCGTTCGAGGCGATAATAGTCCTGGGCGGTGACGGGACCATGATCAGAACCGCCCGTCAATATGCGGACCGTAATGTACCGGTCCTGGGCGTGAATATGGGGACAGTAGGATTTCTCAGTAATATCCGGGCGGATGAATTCGACCGGTATGTACAGCGTTTCGCCGCTGGGGATTTCAGCCTGGAGGAACGGATGCTGCTGGAGATAAGCGTTTACCGGGAAAGCAGCTTGGCCGACAGGCTGCTGAGCCTCAACGAAGTCAGCATCAAGTCCAAAGCTGCGCGGATCATATCCCTGGAGGTGACGGTAGAGGGCCGCCAGCATGGGCTATACCGGGGTGACGGCCTGATCGTGGCTACCCCCAGCGGCTCTACCGCCTATTCGCTTTCCTGCGGAGGCCCGATCATCGACCCGGTTTTGGATGTTTTTGTCCTCACTCCCATAACATCATATCAGCTTAACAGACGCCCCCTGGTCGTCGCAGCCAACAAAGAGATCGAGATCAAGCCCCGGGATGGCGAGCAGTACTATATCTCCGTGGACGGGCAGGTCAGTATAGATATCACCGCAGATTGTTCGGTGCATATCAGGAAGGCTCACCACCGGTTGCGGATGGCCATCATGAAACCCCGCTTTTTCTTTGAGTCCATCGTGGAACGGCTGCAGCGCGACCAAAATGGGTAATGACTCCAACTTATTCCTGAGCCATGACGACAGGATTAAATAGGGGGGACACCATGAAGTCCAGAAGACATTTTGCTATCCGTGAGATATTGGGCAGTGAGCGGGTCAGGACCCAGGAGGAATTGTGCGATGCACTCCGCAACAAGGGTTTCGATATCACCCAGGCTACCGTTTCCCGTGACATCAAGGAACTGCGCCTGATCAAGGTGCCGGCTGACAACGGCTATTATTATGCCTGGCCGGAAGCCAAAATACCTATGCAGCTGCAGCGGGCCAAACGCGTTTTCAGCGATTCAGTGGTAAGCCTGGATTTCAGTGAAAATATCATCGTGATCAAGACCCTGCCGGGGGCAGCCCAGTCCATCGGCTCTTTGATCGATTCGCTGGACAACCCCCGGATTCTGGGTACGGTGGCCGGGGATGACACCATCCTGGTAGTGATAAGATCGAGGGACCACGTCCGGGAAGTTGAGACCTATTTCGAGGGTCTTATGCAGCCTTAAAAGAACCGGTCATAATCTTTCCTAGCCCGATTGATTGATATGCCCCGCAGCCAATGCGGCCTTTTTTCTTTTGGGGATGGCCTTATATCTGGTGCTGCTTGAAGTCGGTCGGGTGATAAGTATAAAATTGGGTTGGAGGCGAATCGGGGAGGCCGGCGTATCAGGGCCGAACCTGGGTAGGGGTAATCATGCTGGAAGAGCTATATATAGACAATTTCGTCCTGATAGATGATATGCATCTGCAGTTCTGCGCCGGGGTAAATGTACTGAGCGGAGAAACCGGGGCGGGTAAATCAATAATCATAGACGCCTTGGGCGTATTGTTGGGCGACCGCATCAACAACGATTTCGTCAAGGACAGCCTCCGCCGGGCGGTGGTCGAAGGGGTTTTCGATGTGAGTGGTAATCATGAAGCGCTCCTTTTTTTATCCCGGCAGGGCTTGCACGATGACGACGATCAGGCCAGGGTCATACTAAGCCGGGAGATCCACCCGGGAGGCAGATCGACCGCCAGGGTAAATGGGCGCCAGGTGACAGTTGCCACTCTTAAATCGTTGGCTGCCTGCCTGGTGGATATTCACCTGCAGGATGACCGCCAAAACATAATGAAGCCGGTTTATTACGTCGATTATGTGGACGGCTTCGCCGGTCCCATTGATGAACTGCGCCGGGAGGTGGCCGCGAGTTTCCAGATGCTTCAAAGGCAACAGGGCCAGTTGAAGGAATTACAGGAGGGGATCCAACACCGCAACCAGCGCCTTGACTACCTTGACTACCAGATCCAGGAGATCGAATCCAGTGATTTGCATGCCGGCGAAGAAGAAGAATTGGTCTTAAAACGAGACCGCATAAAAAA
>JBEHWJ010000031.1:0-20753 GCA_040217755.1 Syntrophomonadaceae bacterium
AACATATAGATTAGTCAAAGCAATGATACCGGGCATAAATATATTGGAGGTCGATACGATGGCAAAAATACGCCATGTCTATCCGGGCGGCAATACCTGTTATGGTTTCCATTCCTTCTATGATCATATAGTCCCTCCCGACGCCTACCAAAAAATTATCCTTAAGGGCGGTCCCGGGACCGGTAAGTCTACGTTTATGAAGTCGATCGCCGCTGATCTGGGCACGAGAGGTTATGATATCGAACAACATTGGTGTTCCTCGGATAATGCCTCCCTGGATGCGGTTGTAGTCGGTGACCAAAAGGTCTGCCTTTTGGATGGAACTGCTCCCCATGTCGTAGACCCGCGCTATCCAGGTGCGGTCGATTATATAATTAATCTGGGGGAATTTTGGGACCCGGGAGCCATCCTGCCCAACAAACCGGAGATTATCAGCCTGACCCAGGAGATAGGGATGCAGTTTCAGAGGGCCTATAATCGTTTAAAGGAAGCCAACTGTGCCCGGTGGGAGTGGGGTTCTTTTGTAGGGGCGGCGGTCGACTCCTCGGTCGTGAACCGTAATATATTGGCCTTAACCGATGACTTTATCCATAACGCCCCCAAATCGAAACGGCCCCCGCGTCATTTGTTTGCCGCCGCCCTTACCGCGGGCGGAGCGGTCACCAAGGTCGAATCCCTTATAGACGATACCTGGTCGGTCTTTGCCGTAAAAGGTAGTCCGGGCTCTGGGGTCAAGGATCTCCTCAAACATATTGAAACCATGACCGGACTTAATGACGTCTACGCCGAAATTTTCCATTCCCCCTTCGATCCGTCCGACCTGGACTTGATCCTGATTCCGGCCAGTAAAAGCGCCATCCTCGATGTCAGCAGTCACATAATCGATTATGAGCGCAACCTGAGCCTCAACCAATATAAGCGCATCCTTGATTTCGATCAGCTGTTGGTTCCAGCTGAATTAAACACCCGGAATAAAGGGATAGAAGCAGCCGCCCGTCGCTTCGCCGCCAGCCTCCAGGAAGCGCTCTCTTTCATCCGTAATGCCAAAGACCGGCACGACGAACTGGAGGAGTGTTATGTACCGGCTATGGATTTTGCCTCTTTGGAGGAGTACCGGCAGACCTTGGTGAACAGACTGATGACGAACCTGGCAACCACCTGATTTTGATTTACCCACCAGCGGACAATGGTGAGCCTGGCTCCCCTCCAGCAGCGGAGGGGAGTATTTTTTGTCGGTTTTCAACTAGCGGCCTGGAACAACACCGAGGTCATAAACCTAGTAGCGCTCTCAGATGTTGAGCTCAGATTCATTGCGGGTATCAAGGAGAATCAACAGGTGAGTAAAATCGGGGTAACTCAAATGTCTTGGGTCGGGTCGGTTCGATATGGATTGCTGCAGGTTGGTCACCAAATCCAGTGAAGCAATTACGGTGTTGCTGCCCGTTTAGGTGCGACCTGATGGTCTCCCTGACAATCAAATTTAAAAGATGGTGACATCGACCATGGTCCCAGCTTCCAGACCCTGCTTTTCATAGGCGATATGAACAAATCCATCTGCCCGGGCCAAGATGCTCATCAAGCCTGATTTGCCCAGCAGCGGATATGCCTCCCAAACGCCGGCATTTCCCTGCAGCTGTACCGGTACAAAATCATCTCTCCCCGGTTGGGAAGCAACGTTTACGGTCAGCCGGGCAGGCACCGACCGCAGGGCCACCAGGTTTATGACCGGTGCACATAATATATGGAAGACCATGAGGGCGGAAACGGGATGGCCGGGCAACCCGACTATCAGTTTCCGGCCGGCCCTTACCCCAATGGTCGGCTTGCCGGGTTTGACCGCAATCCCGTGAAAAAGCATTTCCGCATCCGGCATGGATAGCATTACCTCCAGTGAATAATCAGCCACCCCCACCGAACTCCCCCCGGATAGGATAACCAGATCATTCTCTCCCAATGCCTTGGCCATGGCCGTTTGCAGGGCTATTCGATCATCCCTGACCAAAGAGTAGCGGCGGGGTTCAGCACCGTATGACTCCGCTGCGGCGGCTATGGAGTAGGAATTGACGTCCCTTACCTGCCCCAGTATCGGGTGCTGGTCCACGGGTATGATTTCGTCGCCGGTCGACAGGATACCTACCCGGTAGGGCTTTAAAACCGGGACAGTGCTTATCCCAAGGGAAGCCAGCAGACCGATGTCCTTGGCCTGTAACAGTTTCCCGCGGCAGAAAATCAAGGCTCCCCTGCCGATGTCCTCCCCGGTATGCATCACATTTTCGCCGGGTGCTACCGGGCGGTACAGGAGGATGGTATCCAAGCCCAGCTTTTCCGTATATTCCACCATCACTACCGCGTCGCTGCCCCCCGGCATCATACCCCCAGTCGGCATCCAGGCACATTCCCCGCCGGCGATAGCGAACCTGGGTTCCACACCCATCTGTACCGACCCTATATAGTTGACCATACCAGGCAGGGACTCGCTGCTGCCAAAGGTATCCTCGGCCCTGACTACATAACCATCCACGGTGGAACGGTTAAAAGACGGCATATCTTCAGGGCTGAATATATCGCTGGCCAGGACCCGATGATTACTCTCCGCCAGGCCGACGACCTCCATATCCTGGAAAGGTGCCCGCTCCCGGAGCAACTGTATAGCATCCTGAAACCGCAGCACTTTAAGAAACTCTGGCATAGACTGGCTCCCCTATCCTATTTTGTTTTTGGTGTATTTATCAATTATACTTAAACAAGCCTGTCCGTACAAATGGCCAGGCCAACGACCGGTTAGGAGGACCACATTTGAACAGAAACGTTTACATCGAAAATAAACCCCTGGAAGAAGCATTGGAATTGTTTACCCGACATCTGGAAGACTGCGGGTGGCTATCGTTGGAATACGAGGAAGTCGACCTCATGCAATGCCTGGGGCGTAGGACCTCTCATCCGGTCTACGCTCGCCGTTCCCATCCCCACTACATGGCATCGGCCATGGACGGAATCGCAGTCCAGGCCTTCTCCACCTATGCGGCCAGTGAAGTAAACCCCGTAAACCTGAATCCCGACCAGGTGTTGATGGTTGATACCGGAGATTATGTGCCGCCTGAATATGACGCGGTAATAATGATAGAAGACGTAAATATAATCGATGGCCAATACCAGATCATCCGGGCGGCGGTCCCCTGGCAGCATATCCGTTCCGTCGGCGAGGACATGGTCGAACAGGATATGATCGTACCCAGCCGGACTTTGATCGGGCCTTATGAATTGGCTTCCTTCAAGACCGCCTCGGTTGAACGGGTGTCAGTAATCAGAAGACCGGTGGTGGCCATAATCCCAACCGGCACGGAATTAGTGGAACGTGGCTACGACGATATGCCTCCCGGTGAGATCGTGGAAAGCAACAGTCGCATGCTGGCAGCGCTTTGTGAGCAATGGGGAGGAGACTCCCTCCGCCATGATATTGTGATAGATGACAAGGATTTGATCCGCCAAGCGGTCATGGAAATGGAACCGCAGGCCGACATGGTCGTGATTTGTTCGGGTTCGTCCGCCGGGCGGGAAGATTACACCGCCTCCATCGTCCAGGAACTGGGCAATCTTATAGTCCACGGTATCGCCACGCGGCCGGGGAAACCCGCCATACTTGGGACTATCAACCGCAAACCGGTTATTGGCGTGCCCGGGTATCCGGTTTCCGCCCAGCTGATATTTAGTCTGTTCGCCCAGCCTATTATACATAGAAGGTCTGGAGGGGAGATGCCTCCATCAGAAACCATTCAATGTCATGTGGCTCGCAAATTGCCCTCCCACCCCGGGGTGGACGAGTTTGTAAACGTAAACCTGGCCCGAATATCCAACCAGGTATTGGCATATCCATTGAATAGGGGCGCGGGGGTCACCAGCATGCTGGTCAAATCAGACGGGGTGCTCCATATCCCGCGGGGCAGCGAGGGGCTAGTGGCAGGAGGTCCCTGCCGGATAACATTGAGTCGTCCCCGCTCGGTGATCGAAAATACGCTGGTGTGCCTGGGCAGTCATGACCTGGCCATAGACGTGCTGATTGACATCCTGCAGAAGGATTACAGCATCCGAATGATATCCACCAATGTAGGCAGTATGGGGGGGATAGTATCCCTGAGCCGCGGCGAAACCCATTGTGCAGGGATCCACTTACTGGATTACGAAAGTGGAGACTACAATATCAGTTACCTCAAAAAGTATCTGAACCGACCGAAGGTTTTGTTGGTCAACTTGGTCAACCGTGACCAGGGGCTGGTAGTACAGAAAGGCAATCCACTAAAGATCACCGGGATGGAGGACCTGGTCCGGCCTGAGGTCCGTTACATAAATCGACAAAAAGGGGCGGGTACCCGATTGTTACTGGACTACCTGCTCAGAAAGCACGACTTGGATAATAGCCAAATCAATGGTTATAACCGCGAGGAATATTCGCATTTGGCCGTGGCCGCTTCGATTAAAAATAACGCTGGCGATACGGGGATGGCGATATATGCAAGTGCCCGGGTCCTGAACCTGGACTTTATTCCGGTGGAAACGGAACGATATGATCTCTGCATCCTGCCGGATCTTCTGACTGACCACCAGTTGAACAGCCTGCTTTCGGCCATCAACAGCGATGAATTCAAGCAGCGGATGCAAGCTTTGGGGGGATATCATCTCGAGCAAACCGGTTTGGTTATGTGGGAGGGCACCGGGTAAGCAATTACATCACCCACAGAGATTATAATTATAACATTTATTTATATCACTATCCCTGCAATATTTAATCGGCAGGGATTTGACTTTGTTTGTCGAAGAATATCTCGGATAAGCATTTAGAGTAATCCAAACGAGCTTTCCTTAATAACCAGTCATTGGACCCGGACTCGGCTTATAGGGTGCAATAGATATTTTTACTCCCCGATGGAGGTGATAATCTTTGGGAGTTTAGGGGTCTTGGCCCCCCATATCTCGGTTGATAACCGGTAACTATACCCAGTGATATCTATTAGTAATTATTATCAGTAATCTCACTAAAAAACATCTGTTTCTAAGTGTATTGGGATGCTATACTAGTTGGGGAAATTGGATGTACTTTTTAGGGGGAAAGGAGAGTGTTAGTAGAATGAAGGTTACCCGCAGACAATTCTTAAAGGTAACCGGTGCCAGCGCAGCAGTCATGGCAGTCGCTGATCTTGGTTTTGATCTGAAACCAGCCGCAGCAGCCGTTCGGACGTTACGCATCAAAAACGTCAAAGGCATACCGACTGTCTGCCCGTTTTGCGCTTCCGGCTGCGGCCTGTTAGTGTATTCGGAAAGAGATACGGCTGGCAAATTTGTCAAACTCCTGAGTGTTGAGGGTGATCCTGACAATCCCATCAACCGTGGCTGCGCCTGTGCCAAAGGAGCTGCCATGTTTAACCTAAGGGAGATTTATGACGAAAAAACCGGGGAACAGAAAGTCAATCCCATGCGGGCGACGGTGCCGCTGTACCGTGCTCCGGGGAGTGACAAGTGGGAAGAAAAAGAATGGGAATGGATGGTCGAACAGATAGCGCACCGGATAAAGGAGACCCGGGACAGCAGTTTCATTCACAAAGAGAAGATCGCTGACGGTAGTGAGGTGATAGTGAACCGCACTGAAAAAATAGGCTCCGTCGGCGGTTCCGGGCTAGACAACGAGGAATGTTACCTGTGGTCCAAGTTGGCCCGCTCCCTGGGTATGGTGTATCTCGAAACCCAGGCCCGTATCTGACACAGTGCTACGGTGGCAGGTTTGTCACCAGCATTTGGACGCGGTGCCATGACCAATCACATGGTCGACTTGAAGAACACCGACGTCGCCCTTATCATGGGCAGCAACATGGCAGAAAACCATCCCATAGGCATGAAATGGCTGGGCGAAGGCCGGCGGGTAAGAGGCACCAAGATAATTCACGTCGACCCCCGCTATACTCGTACTTCGGTTGTTGCCGACCTGTATTGCCCGATGCGCTCCGGAACCGATATAGCTTTCCTGGGGGGCATGGTCAATTATATTATTCAGAACAAACTCTACCACGAGGAATATGTTAAAGCATATACTAACGCGACTTTCCTGGTAGCCGACGGTTTTGAGTTCGAAGACGGCTTGTTCTCAGGTTATGACACGGCCAAGCGGAGTTATAACAACAGCACTTGGGATTACCAGTATGAAGAAGATGGCACCACCATCAAGAAAGACCCGACCATGTCCCATCCGCGTTGTGCTTTCCAATTGATGGCCAAGCACTATTTGAGATATGATATCGACTCCGTAGTCAAGATCTGTGGGACCCCCAAGAATAAATACCTGGAAGTTCTAAAACTCTACACCTCAACCGGAGCCCCCAACAAGGTTGGCAACATCATGTATGCCATGGGCATAACCCAGCATACCGTAGGCAGCCAGAATGTCAAAAGTTTTGCCAATGTCCAGATGTTGCTCGGCAATATGGGACGCCCGGGCGGCGGCATCAATGCCCTCCGCGGCGAGAATAACGTTCAGGGCGCAACCGACATGGCTTTGTTGTTCGACTGGTTCCCCGGTTACATCAGCCACCCGACCAATGCCAATAAAGACCTATTAACCTTTATCAAGGGCGTAACACCAGGTTCCGGCAAAGTTCCGGCAGCCAAGGGCGCCACAACCATGGCGGAATGGCGGGCAGCGGTCGCCGCCGGTATTCCCAACTGCAACTTTAGAATCAACATGTCCAAATGGATCGTCAGCACTCTGAAGGCTTGGTGGGGAGATGCGGCAACTGAAGAAAACCAATTTGCATACCACTATATGCCCAAGCGGGATGCGGCCAAGAACTATTCCCATATGTCCATGTTTGAAGCCATGTACAAAGGTGAGCTGGACGGGCTGTTCGTGATGGGCTCCAATCCTGTCGTCGGCGGACCCAATGCCAACAAGGAACAAGCCGCTCTGACCAAACTGAAATGGCTGGTCAGCTGTGACTTGTGGTTGAATGAGACCGCCGAGTTCTGGACCTACCGGGCCTGGGAAAGACCACACGGTGGTTCTGCCCATGTTGAAACCTTTGCACCCAAAGACATCCAGACCGAGGTCTTCTTCCTGCCGGCCTGCGCCGTGTATGAGAAGGAGGGTACCGCCGCCCAGACCGGACGCTGGGTACAATATCGCTGGAAAGGCGCCGATGAAGTTGGAAAATCCAAGTCTGACCTGTGGATAATCGATCAGCTGGCCAAGAAGATAAAAGAGCTCTATAAGGACAGTCCCCGGGAAGAAGACAAACCCATCACCCAGCTTACTTGGGGCTACGGTCATGGAGAAGAACCGGAACCTATCAATGTAGGTTATGAGGTCAGCGGCTACTTTGTAGCTGACAAGAAACCGATCGCCGGCGGATTTGCCAACCTGAAGGATGACGGCAGCACCGCCTGCGGGGTATGGATCTATTGCGGTCAGATGGGCCTCAATCCGGATGGTTCCTGGCTGTACAAGCCGATGAAACGTGATAATAAAGACAATTCCAAAGCCGGTCTTGGTCTCTATTCCAACTGGGGATGGTGCTGGCCGGTCAATCGTCGCATCATCTACAACCGTTGTTCGATCAAACCCGATGGTATTACCCCGTGGGAAGGCGACGCCGATCGTGTCTTGATCCATTGGGATCCTGCAGTTGTATCCGATCCTACCAAGCCGGAGGTAGTTGGAGCCTGGGTAGGGGATGATGTATGCGACTGCACCAAGACTGCTCCTCCTGAGAAAGCAGTTCCGTTCCTGATGAGACCTGAAGGTTACGGTTGCTTCTTTGCAGCGGGAGCTTCATTCAAAGACGGACCATTCCCCGAGCATTACGAACCCTGGGAAAGCCCGGTCAAGAATTTAATGAACTCGCAGCCAGTCAATCCAGCAACCAAGATCTGGGAGCCCGACAAATTAGGTGCCAGTGCAGACTATCCGTATATCGGCACCACCTACCGGGTGGTGGAACATTGGCAGACCGGGGCTCTAACCCGAACTTTGCCATGGTTGGCCGAGCTTATGCCCAATATGTTTGTCGAGATCAGCGAAGAACTGGGTGCCATTAAGGATATCAGAAATGGCGACAAGGTGATCGTTTCGACTTCCCGGGGCGATATCGAGGCAGTGGCCTGTGTAACCAAGCGTATCAAACCTTTCATTGTCAATGGAGAACAGTATCATATGGTCGGAGCTATTTGGCAGTACGGATTCAAGGGTTATGCCACCGGCGACCCTGCCAACCGTCTGACACCCCATGTAGGCGATGCCAACACGATGATACCTGAGTACAAAGCCTGGCTTTGCAATATAAGGAGGGCTTAAGTATGGCTAGATTAAAAACCAATCTATACGATTCCAGTAAGTGTACCGCCTGCCGGGGATGCTTTTCTGCATGCAAGGATTCCAATCAGCTTCCGGCCGTCTTCGACCATTCCTATTTTGGGGGTCCGGGCAATGGAACTTACGACTCCAAAGACGGCGATACCGATGCCAATACCTATATGATGATCCGGTTCAATGAGACCGAGGATCCGGTGGATGGTGTACGCTGGAACTTCCTGAAATGGCAGTGCATGCACTGCATGGACCCAGAATGCGCCAAGGTTTGTCCCAAGTCGGCCTACACCAAATTGGACTGGGGCGCCACCTTCCACGACGAGGATAAGTGCATAGGCTGTCAATACTGTGTCTATGCCTGCCCGTTCGGCATACCCAAATACCGCAAGCGCACTGACACCATTACCAAGTGTACCCTCTGCTACGAGCGGGTGGCTGAAGGCCTTACCCCGGCCTGTGCCCGCACTTGCCCGACTGGAGCCATTAAATTCGGTAACCGGGATGAGCTGCTCGAAGAAGCCCGGGCCCGGGTCAAATACCTGCGGGCCAATGGTTTCCCAAGAGCAACGATCTACGGTGAGACGGAATTAGGCTCCGGCACCAACAAGTTATATATCCTAACCGACACCCCAGATAAATTCGGTCTGCCGGTCAAGCCCCAGGTCGAAGGCAATACGATCTTCTGGCAGAACTGGGTCCAGCCCTATGCTGGCTGGCTCATCCCCTTGGCCTTGGGTGGGTCGGCGATCAGTTTTGTCACCTCGAGATTAGTAGCCAATAAAAATGGAGGACATGCGGAAGGAGGTCATGAGTAATGCAATGGATTCCGGAATATAAAGATGATGTTCCTCGCGTTGAAAGATTCAACACCCTGGCTCGTTTCACTCACTGGAGTCATACTGTGACCTTCCTGCTGTGTTTGTTCACAGGTCTGGCCCTGTTCCTGGATGGCGCCGACTGGCTGGCAGCCATATTTGGCGGATACAGGGGTGCTGGTCTGGTACACCGTATTGCAGCGGTAGTTTTGACCGTAACTATATTGACCGCTATGGCTGTTGGCTTCAAAGGTGTTATAGCCTGGATCAAGGACCTATTCCGCTTCGGTATGAATGATATCGGATTCCTGATGGTATTCCCGCTGGAATTCCTGGGCTTCAAGGTCAAGATACCACCCCAGACCAGGTTCAACGGCGGTGAAAAGATGAACTCGGTAGTCACTCCGACCATGGTCTTCCTGCTGATGATAAGCGGATGGATCATCTGGTGGCCCTCCATCTGGTGGCCGGGCCTGGTGAGATTCTCCTACTGGGTCCATGACCTGGCCATGATCTTCGGTACCCTGATGGTATGTATGCATGGGTACTTGGGCTCCTTCCATCCCGGATCGGGTGAATCCTTCTGGGGTATGTGGAAAGGTACCGTCCGCGCCGATTGGGCTCAGCACCATCACGCTATCTGGTATGACGAGACTTATGGAGATAAGTCCAAAGCCGAATAAACCCATGGTAAAGTAAAGATAATAAAGAACAAGGGGAGTTGAACTCCCCTTGTTCCTATAAAGGAGTGCTGGCAGGATGAACACCAAAACCCCGGTAGAATTACCCGAAGGATACCTGGATTTTTATAAGAACCTGGAATCCTGGCAAAACCATCAGCAGGTAAAAATCAAACAGAAATCCGCTCCGGTAGCCATAGATGTAGTGAAGACCCTGGTTAACACCAACCGTTCCATAATGCAAACCGTTGATTTCGACTTGGATGCCGGGTACTTCAAACAGCTATACCTGGAGCTGTTACAGTTCTTGGCAGAATCCCGTCCGGAGACGTTGATCCAGATCGAAAAAATCAAGTTGGCAATGGATAATTTCGCCTTTGAAGAGCTTGCCATCAAGGTTTTGGAAGGTGACGGCGATTATTTTGCTTCCTTGTCGCAAGCATATGACTTACCCAAAGAACTCCTGATATTCAGCGTCGACCATGCCTTACGTCCATTCCTGAGGGCTTGGGCGGCTCCTTATCGTTCACCTATCTCCGAGGCTGGGTTTGACACGTGGGATTTCGCTACCGTTTGCCCCTTCTGTGCTACCAAATCCAATTTCAGCCGGGTGCGGGCGACCGACGGGAGGCGTTTCATGTTCTGCGACCGGTGTTTCACGGAATGGGAGACCCGCAACATCTATTGCGTTCATTGCGGCAACAGCAACCCCCACAGCATCTCTTTCCTCACCGTGGAAGGCTTCCCCGCTTATCAAGCGTTTATCTGTGAAGAATGCAAGGGCTACAGCAAGAGTTTTGATGAACGCCAGAAGGCGGTCCGTATCGACCCATTCATAACCAATATTGAGACCATCTATCTGGATATGATGGCCCAGGAGAAAGGGTACACCAGTCACGAAGAGTCTTGAACCTAACGCGAACCACCGGAAATGCTGCCGAGGCGCTCCTTCATTTTATTATGTATATCGAAAACCGGGCATATTGGGCCCGGTTTTGCTTGTTCATATCCATACGGCGAGGCTGTCAACCCGCCCTTTCCTCCCATTAATGCCACGGTACAGGTGGTTGGAAATTAAGATAGCCCCCTTTGCCAGCTCTTTTACCTGGTCATTAACCTGGCTGCGGTATACTTGGCCTGCTCCAGGACTTCTTCCTCATCGAAGGTCCTTATCACCCGCTTGTGCATTACAATCCGTCCGTCAATGATGACGGTATCGACATCGGATGCCTGCCCGGAATAGACAAGGTTGGCGACGATGTCGTAACGGGGTATGCAGTGCGGTCCGTCTACCCTGACCAGGATGATGTCGGCTTTCTTGCCCGGTTCGAGGGTCCCTATTTTATCATCCAGGCCCAAAGCCTGGGCGCCGTGGAAGGTGGCCATCTTGAGCGCCTGGTAGGCCGGAACTATAGTGGGATCCATACTGTTGACTTTATGTAAAAGGGCACAGCTGTGCATCTCCTGCATCATATCCAGGTTGTTGTTGCTGGAAGCCCCGTCTGTGCCGAGAGCTACGGCTACGCCGGCCTCAAGGAGTTTGGGTACCGGAGCGATGCCGCTGGCCAGTTTCATATTGCTCTCAGGATTATGGGCCACCCCCACCCGTTTGCGAGCTAGTATCCCTATATCTTCATCGGTCAGGTGGACACAGTGAGCCGCCAGAACCGGGTGCTCGAATAAACCCAGGCTATCCATATGAGCAACTGGGGTCAGCCCGTAAGTTCTCAGACTGTCGGCTGCCTCAGAAGCTGTTTCCGCCAGGTGGATATGCATTCCCACCCCCAGTTCGCCCGCCAGGTCGGCAACCTGCCGCAGGTATTCGGGAGGGCAGGTGTAAGGTGCGTGCGGTCCGAGATTGAACCTGACCCGATCATGCCCGGATTGGTTCCAATGTTGTATGAGTTCCCGGCTCTCAGCCAGGGCTTTCTCACTATCCGGTCCCACCCCGATAAGGCCGCGCGACAGCAGAGCCCTGATCCCGGTCCGGTCTGCTGCTGCCGCTGCCTTGTCCATAAAGAAATACATATCGGCAAAACAGGTGGTCCCTGACCGGATCATTTCCACTATCGCCAGCATAGTTCCCCAGTACACATCTTCCGCGGTCAGTTTGGCTTCCAGGGGCCAGATCTTTTTCTCCAGCCATTCCATCAGCGGCATATCGTCGGCATAACCGCGCAGCAGCGTCATGGCTGCGTGAGTATGGGCATTGACAAAACCGGGTAGGGCAACTAGATTGGTGCCATCGATTATCCGCTCGTAATCGCCCTCCGGCGCCTCCCCTGCTGCTGCCTGCCTGATCTCATCCCCCGCCACCTCCAGGTAACCTTGCTCGATAACAAGATCATCGGCGGTCATCGGGATCATACTGATATTTTTGATCAGTAAACTCATTGGGCACCTCCTGTCTGCTAAATCTCTCCAGGCCGACGACCTTGGCTATTCTTTCTTTTGGCCGTAGGCAGCGAAACCCCGGTGCAGCTTTTCTATCTCATCGGGGTCAAGTGAATAGGCTGTACCCAGGCTTTGGGCCAGCAATGTGATGCGCGCGGTCTCCTCAGCGATATTACAAACCCGCAGGGCCTCTTCGATATTCCGCCCCACCCCCACCATGCCATGATTGGCCAGCAATACCGCCACTCCCGAACCAAGGGTCTGGACCACATTGTCGGCCAATCGGCCAGTCCCGCAGATGGCGTAAGGGGCGGTTTTGATCTCGTGGCCGATCACCTGAGCGGTTTCTTCCAGGACGACCGGGACCGGCAGACGAGCCACCGCAAAGGCAGTCAAATGCGGGCTGTGCACATGCACCACCGCATTGACATCTGAACGGTGCTGGTATATCCGGGCATGGGTGGGTGTCTCCACCGATGGTTTCCATATCCCTTCAACAGTGTTGCCGTGCCAGTCCACCATGACTATATCCTCTATGGTCATGGTGTCGTATTTCATCCCGCTGGGGGTGATCAGAAGGTAGGGTTTATCGGGCACCCTTACACTGACGTTGCCCCAGGTGCCTACCACCATATTGGTCCTGGCTATAGTCTGGGCGGTCCTCAGGACATCCTGGCGCTCCTGCAGATAATGCATATGGTCACATCCCTTTAACCTTTAATAGCTTTTCTCCGTAAGGTGGCCTTATGACTCCCGCCTCGGTGATTATCCCGGTTATTAACTGGTTGGGGGTTACGTCGAAAGCGGGGTTATACACATCCACTTCCGGCACAGTGATGTAGATTCCGCCTACCTGGCGTACTTCGTCCTGGCTCCGTTCCTCGATGGGTATCTGCTGGCCCGATTCGATGTTCATATCCACGGTAGATAAAGGGGCGGCGATATAGAAAGGTATATGGTGGTAAGCGGCCAGTACAGCCAGAGCGTAGGTACCGATCTTGTTGGCTGCGTCTCCGTTGGCCGCGATCCGGTCCGCTCCAACTACCACTACATCAACCTTACCCTGCTGCATTATGGTGGCGGCCATGCTGTCGGTAATCAGACTGACTGGTATTTCATCCTGGCGCAACTCCCAGATGGTAAGCCGGGCCCCTTGAAGAACCGGCCGGGTCTCACAAACCCATACCTTATCGATACGCTTCTCCCGATGGGCAGATCGGATTACTCCCAGAGCGGTCCCATATCCACAGGTAGCCAGAGCGCCGGCGTTGCATATGGTCAAGACCCGGGCGCCGGGGACAAGCAACGGTCCTCCATGCTCACCCATGGCCAGGTTGGCTGCAATGTCTTCGGCGCAGATCCTTTCGGCTTCCTGCCACATCCCCTTTCTCAACTCTTCCAGGGGGCTATCGGCTGTTGCTTCGAAAACCCGTTTCATCCGGTCAAGGGCCCAAAACAGATTGACCGCGGTGGGCCGGGAGGAAGTAAAAGCCTGGATTAAATCTTCAAAGTAGGGCCCGCGCTGGCCGAGGGGGTCGGGGCAGACATCCATGGCCAGGGCAATCCCATAAGCAGCCGTAACCCCTATCAATGGGGCGCCCCGGACTTTGAGTTCCTTGATAGCCGTAACTACATCTCTATAGTCGGATAGGCAAACATATTCCAACCGGGCCGGGAGAAGGTTCTGGTTCAGAACGCATACCGCCCCGTTTTCTCTATAAATGGTCCTGATCATGATTCGCTCAATCCGCCTTGCTGGGAGATGCTGCTGCACACGCAGTTACGCGGCCCGCCCAGATATTTCAGGGTCTCCCTCATGAGGTAGCGGACGTCATGGATGCTGTTCTTCATAACCTGCACCACCTCGGAATGGGTCAGGATGTGGGGCGCGATACCGGCAGCATGGTTGGTAATGATGGATATGTTGCCGTAGCACATGCCCAATTCCCGGGCCAGGCAGACTTCAGGCACACTGGTCATCCCCACCAGGTTCCCGCCCAACATCTTGAACATCCCGATTTCCGCGGCTGTCTCGAATCGCGGTCCCTCGGTGCACACATAAGTGCCTCCGTTATATATCTTCAATCCGATCTCCCGGCCGGCCTTCTCGATGCCCTCCCTGACAAATGGACAATAGGGTACGGTCATATCACAGTGGACTACACCCTGTTCACCGCCTTCGAAGAAGGAGGTTTTCCGGGTCTTGGTGAAATCCAGAAACTGGTCAGCCAGGACATATTCCCCCGGTCTGCGGTCCAGGTGCAACGACCCTACCGCCGCTGTAGCTATAATCATCTCCACCCCAAGCTGTTTGAGGGCCATGATGTTGGCCCGGTAATTCACCAGGTGGGGCGGCACACTGTGCTTCAATCCATGACGGGTGATAAAAGCCACTTCCTGGCCACCGCTTTTGGCGATAACCACCCTGGCATCACCAAACGGTGTCGATTCCACGATTTCCCGGGCTTCCTCCATTAGCCGGGGGGTATAGATGCCAGTACCCCCGATTAAACCAATTTTAGGCATGTATGTTACCTCACTTTCGGGATTTAATTTATTTTGCAAACAAGGCCTCGGCAAATACCTCCGGGGAAAAATCCCGCAGGTCTTCAAGGGTTTCCCCGATCCCCACCATCTTGACCGGGATGTCCAGTTCCTGGGCTACGGCTATCACTATACCGCCCTTGGCGGTGCCATCCAGCTTGGTCAGGATTATCCCGGTAACCCCGGTGGCTTCCCTGAAAATCTTGGCCTGGCTGATGGCATTCTGGCCGGTGGTGGCGTCCAGGACCAGCAATACCTCTTGGGGAGCCTCTGGCAGCTCTCTTTCTATGACCCGCCGCACCTTGCCGATCTCTTTCATCAGATTGGCCTTGTTCTGCAGGCGTCCGGCGGTATCGACTATCAACACATCGGCTTTCCGGGCCCGGGCCGCACTGATGGCATCAAATACCACCGCTCCGGGATCCGAACCTTCCTGGTGCTTGATCAGCTCCACCCCCACCCGGTCCGCCCAGATCTGCAACTGGTCGATGGCTGCCGCCCTGAAAGTGTCCCCGGCCGCCAGCATGACCTGCCGGTTTTCGTTTTTCAACCGGAAAGCCAATTTGGCAATGGAAGTAGTCTTGCCGGCTCCGTTGACGCCGACCACCAATATGACCGCCGGTTTAGCTCCTTCTATCCGGAGTGGTTCGGGATTAGCCCCCAGCAACTGGGCAATTTCGTTTTTGATGAGCCCAGTGACTTCCTCTGGTTCTTTAATCTTATTCCTGGCGGCCGCCGTCCTGATCTTATCGACCAGTTCCAGGGAGGTATTCATACCCACGTCGGCTTGGATAAGGATGTCCTCCAGTTCCTCCCAGAACTCATCGTCCAATTTGCGGGTGCTTTTGATCAGGTTGTCGATCTTGTCCCCAATGTTTTTACGGGTCTTGGTCAGCCCAACCTTGAACCTCTCCATAAGGCTGACCTTAGTCTTCGGGGGACCTTCCGGGGCTGCCCCGTCCTGCCCGGTATCGGACTCAGGTGTCTCTTCAGCCTGCTCCCGGGTATCCTTGCGGCTCGGCATGAGTTTGTCAAAAATAGAGGTGCGCTGGTTTTCCGCCGCCTCGGCATCATCCCCTGCATCCTCCATACGTTCTAGTTCGGCGGGTTCTTCGTCCGGAAATTCTTCCCCCGGGCTCTCGCCGGTCTCTTTCCTTTTTCCTCGCCTGAACCTGCCCAATAAGGAAGTTCGGTTACTATCTTCAGGGATGGACCCATCCCCCTCGGTGCCGGCCTCGGTGCCGGCCTCGCTTCCGGCCGCCAGATCCCCGACCTGGCCATCGACCTCATCGGTGTCCTTCCCGGAGCGTTTGAATTTATCAAAAAGCGCCATCTTGTCACCTGCCTAAACAAATAATCTCCATATTAACAGGGATTTCAGCCCGCCATGCTGCGGGCGTCTTCGTACTGTAAGGACAAAACCGCCGAAATACCCTCCTGCGGCATAGTGATACCATATATATTGCTGCCTGCCTCGATAGTAGCGGGACGATGAGTTATCACTATAAATTGGGTGCTTTGGGCCATCCGGACCAGGAAATCGGCAAACCGCTGCAAATTAGCTTCATCCAGGGATGCGTCGATTTCATCCAGGAGACAGAATGGGGATGGCTTGATCCGCAATAGGGCAAATATGAACGCTATACAGGTAAGGGCCCGCTCCCCGCCCGACAAGAGATTCAGCGATTGGCTGCGTTTGCCCGGCATCTTAACTACCAAATCGACACCGGCGGTCAGGTCATCAGTCGACTCTATCTCCAGACGGGCCTCCCCACCGTTAAATATCTCCTGGAAAGTAAGGCGAAAACTTTCGTCCGCCCTAGCCATGAACTCTCTGAAATTTTTAGCCATGACTTTTTCGGTTTCGTGGAGCAGATTTTCCAAGGATGCTTTAGCGGCCCTAAGGTCATCCGTCTGCTGGCTCAGGAACTCATAACGTTCTTTTAAATCATCATATTCCTTTATCGATTCAATATCAATCGAGCCCAGCGCTTCAATCTCGTTTCTCAGTTCTTCGATCCGCTTGCGGTACTCTCTCAGCTGGCGTTGGGTGAGAGCGCTATGGCCTGTTCTCATGGTGCAGGATGGATATTTCTCCTGCCACTGCGTCTGCAGTCCTACCAATTCAGTTTCCAGGCGGGCTAAACGCAGTTCGTGCATTCTGATCTGTTCCTGGACCTCTTCCCTCTGCCGCCTGGTTTTTTTCATATCCGTTTCAACCGCTGCCAACCACTGCAGCTCCTGTTCATCTTCCCGATGGTCTGCTTCGACAGCTTTCATCAGTTCTTCCATCTCTAGTTGCAGCCGGTTCATCCCATCCAAGGAAGATTCGATTCTCTGGAGATGGGTGCTCACCTCCTGTCGGAGACGCATCTGCAAGCCATTGGCCTCGGCCGCTGATTGGCGATAGGAATTCCTGACCTGGATGAACTGGTCTATATTCCTGGAGTCGTTTTCGAGCTCCCTTTTTTTCATGGTCAATTGCTCCTGGTAGGAGGCGTATCTCTCTTTTTTGACCTCGCAATCACGGCGGGTGGTTTCCATCTCCATCCTCACATTTTCGCTCTGGTCGTCCATCAGGGTATTCTGGGCCCGATTATCCCGGTACTCTTTGTCCAGCGCCTCCATTTGCGCTTCCGTCCCCCGAATCATATCATCCAGTTGACTCTTTTCCTGGCAGAGATGTTCACGATCGCCCTGGTTCTTGCTGATCAACTCCAGGATTCGCCTCTCCTCTTCCTGGAGCATCTGCAACTGGAATTCCTGTTCGGCATAAACTCGTCTCAATTCCGTCAGCCGCTTCTCGACCGCATGGATCTGATTGGTCACTTCTGCTGCCCGTCCCCGGCTGGCTTCCTCCGCCTGGAGAAATTCATCCAGTTGTTGGCTCATGATTTTACCCTCTTGCCGCCGCTCCAGCATGTTAGGCTGGCGATTGCGGCGGGTCCCTCCCGTAATGGCCCCGCTGGTATTGATCGTCTCGCCCTCCATGGTCACAATTCGGAAAGGCAAAGTGTATTTGCGGAAGATTCTGAAGCCGCTGGCCATATCATCGACGACCACCACCCGGCCCAGCAGGTATTTGACCGCCATTTCATCGGCAGCTTCGTACTTGACCAGCTCATCAGCCAGGCCTACCACCCCTGCTTCTCTTTTCAGTTCCTGCTTGACCCGGTCCGGTATCCCCGTATACCTTAGATTATCCAGCGGCAGGAAGGTAATCCGACCCCAGCGCTTCTTCTTCAGTAGTTCGATGGTCAACCTGGCACTGTCACTGGTCTCGACAACTATATTTTCCATCCCCGCACCCAGCACGGTGCCGATTGCCAATCCCAATCGGGCCGGCACCTCGATCAGATCAGATATCAGTCCCCTGTAACCGGTTATCTCTATTTCTCCCCGATCCCTGGCCAGGAGCAGCCCCCTGACCCCTTCTGAATAATTGGCCCGGCTGTTTTCTACCTCCTGCCAAACCGACCACTTATGTGCCAGCTCCAAACGTTGGCTGGATAGGGATTGGTATTCCTCCTCCAGACCGGCCCGGCGTTCACTGTATGTATACAGTTCTTGTTCAGCGTCCCTCAGCGAGTCAGCCAACTTCTCCCCCGACGAGGCAGCCTTTTGTTTTCTTTTACGCAGCTCTTCTATATTCTTAAGGGCTGATTTCAGGTTGGCATCGGTTTCATCGATTCTTATCGATAACCTATCCCGGCGCTCCCGTGCCTTTTTCTTGCTGTCTTCCAGGTCGACCAGGGCGTTTCTCAATTGGGTTTCCCGGCTGGCCCGCTCAAACACCTGCTGGTTATTGGCGGCCAGGACTTCTTCAAAAGCGGCCAGGGAGCCTTCAAGTTCCCTGATCTCCTGCTCCAACCCTTCAAGTTCGTACTGCCTGGCTTCATATTGGAGCCGCTCTCGTTCGAATTCCACCGATTTCTGTTCCAGGTCCTGTTCAAGTTTATCCAGCATAACCCGGTATTTTTCATAATCCTGGCCGGAAGCCTGGATTCGCTCCCGGTGGTTTTTGATCCGCTCCTGACTAAGTTTCACCTCGGAGTTCATCATACTGATGGAGTGTTCCAACTCATACTTTCTATCCTTGATCTGGTTCAGCTGACCCCGTCGCTCCTCCTGGCGGCCAGCCGCTTCCTCCAGCTGCCGGTTCAAATCCTGCTGGCAGAGGCCCATTCGGTCATAATCTGACTTGGCCAACTGCAACTCCTGCCGCTCGGACGCCAGTTTGCCTTCCAGTTGCTCCAACTGGTTGGCCATCACCTGCACGTCCAGACTGGTATACTCTTCCCTCAGTTGCAAATAGCTGCAGGCCTTGTCCGCCTTGCGTTGGAGCTCGGTTTTACGGTTGCGCAGCTCGTTGAGGATGTCCTCCACCCGCAGTAGATCCCCAGATGTAGCCAATATACGCTGCTGGACCTCTTCCTTCTGCTGACGATAGCGAATAGTACCGGCCGCCTCCTCCAACATCAGGCGGCGGTCAAAAGGCTGTCCGTTCAATACCCGCTCCAGTTCGCCCTGGCCGATGATCGAATAGCCTTTTTTACCCAGGCCGGTGTCGATATACAACTGCGCGATATCCTTCATGCGGACCCTGGTCTTGTTTAGGTAGAACTCGCTTTCGCCGGAGCGGTATATCCTCCGGCTGACGGTGACTTCGTTGTATGCGATAGGCAGGGTGCCCTCGGTGTTATCGACGGTCAAATCGACCTGGGCCATGCCCAGCCCCTTTTTTTTGTCGGTACCGTTGAAAATCACATCTTCATTCTTATGTCCCCGCAGGGAGCGGACATTGGCTTCCCCCAGCACCCAGCGGACCGCATCCACGATGTTGCTCTTGCCGCACCCGTTGGGGCCCACGATTACATTGATGCCGTCGGTAAAATTAAGTTCGGTATGGTCGGCAAAAGATTTAAAGCCTCTTATTTCAAGTCTTTTAAGATACACCGTATCCTCCTAAAAACCACTGACTTGCACTTCGGATCCATTACGGCGAGTGCCGGTTTTTGCTTAATGGAGCCATCCTTGCTTAAGTTCTATCAATACCAGCGCAAACCATTCCCGGAGGCAGCCATATTAAGGATTGCCACAGAATATTATCGTCATAATACCATCTCATCCAGAAGATTTTGACGAGTTACGGTTATTTCGGGATACTCCGTGTCCCGCCTGCCCACTCCGATGCTGTCAGGCTGTTGGAGGTAACTGCCTTTGACCTCAATGCGCTCCAACCGCAGGTCATGCTGCAACCAGAGGATATTGGCGCGCCGGTGCCCGATCATCTTCGATGTATCCCGCCAGTTCACAAACAGATACAGATCAGTCTGCCTCCCATGCTTCCCCCATAGGGAACGTATCGCTCTATATGCCTGCTCCAGGAAAACCGCCTGTTCAACCAGCTCTCCGAAACTACTGTGGAAAGGCCCGGCCTGTACGATTCCCGGATTCTGCAACTCAGATCCTGGTTGCAACCCCATCCGGATGACTGGAATTTCGTGATAGCAAAACAGCATGTACATTTCCCTGCTGATACGGACCGCCTCTTCCAAATCCAAAGGGGTGTACCGGCCCTGGTTGTACATAGCCGCCAGTTTGGTCCCGGCCAGCACCAGGGTGGGGTAAATACGGACTGCCTGCGGTTGGAGGGAGATCGTATCCCGGGCGGTAGCAATATCCCTGAGCGGAGTATCGCCAGGGAGGCCGATCATCAACTGGATGCCAAGCTGGAGGTGCTTCCGTTTGATTTGCGTGCAGCTTTTGCGCACCGTGGCGCTGTCATAATCGCGGCCGGATGCCTTGAGCACTTCGTCATCCATGGATTGCACCCCCAGCTCTACCATACTTACCCCATAAGAAGCCAGCAGATCGAGGTTATCCTCGTTTATGCAATCCGGCCGGGTTGATACCCGGATGCTCTTTATCTTTCCCTGCTGCAGATAAGGCCGCACCATGCCAAGGTAA
>JBEHWJ010000032.1:0-20611 GCA_040217755.1 Syntrophomonadaceae bacterium
AATAGAATTAACCTTCCCCGAACTGGGCGAACACAATAAGGAGATCCTCGCAGATGCCGGCTATACGGCTCAAGAAATCGCGGGATTTCAAGATGACAAGGTAATCTAAAAGAAGGTATTCCGGGTCTGTTAAATTAGGGCGTGCATGACTGACGTTCCACCGCTTGGATAGGCAGGACGAAGGAATTAAGGGCGAAGACCTAGGAAGACATGGGAGGGTAGCTGCCAGGAGATGGTGTAGAATCCCACTGGCCACAATACAAGGAACCAAGCGGCTTAGCGGAGCGTACTCACCATCACTCATAATTATACCTAGATGTAACAAACAAAAGATGGGCTGTCCGCAAACAAAATGAAATCGTGAGAAAACGTGCGATATTGGAAGCATTGCCTAGTTTATTAAGGGAGGGGTTTTTATTGAGTAACATGGATGAGTATAGGAGCAAACTGGTGAGCGCAGACCAAGCTGTAAAGGTGATCAAATCAGGTGATTGGGTAGATTATGGAGAATTTTCCGGCCAGGTCAGAGATCTGGATCAAGCCCTGGCCAAAAGAAAAGATGAGTTGAAAGACGTAAAGATCTGGTCAACCGTTAACCCCTATCCGACTGCTGTTAATACCGTGGATATTACCGGCGAATCGTTTGTATGGAATACCTGGCATGCATCAGGTGCTGACCGCAACATTGCCAAGACCGGAAAACCAGTCTATTATTCCCCAATTAAGTATTCTGAAGTTCCTCGTTATATACGGGAGCGGATAGAGCCTCTTGACGTAGCTATGATCCAGGTATGCCCCATGGATAAACACGGTTATTTCAATTTTGGGCCCCAGTGCAGTTTTACCAAGGCGGTTTGTGACCGAGCCAAAGTCATCATCGTAGAAGTCAACGAAAAACAACCGCGTTGCTTGGGAGGTTATGAAGAAGGTATCCATATCTCAGAAGTTGATTTTATTGTGGAAGGCAGTAATCAGCCTTTACCCCAGGTACCCTCTCCGCCTGCGACCGATATTGATAACAAAGTAGCTGAATTTATCCTGGAAGAGATCACCGATGGTTGCTGCATCCAGCTGGGCATCGGCGGCATGCCCAATGCCATCGGTATGGCCATAGCTGATTCTGACCTGCAAGACCTGGGCTGTCATACTGAAATGTTGGTCGATGCTTATGTATATATGGCTGAGGCGGGCAAATTGACCGGCAAATACAAGGGTGTTGACCCGGGTAAAATGGTCTACACTTTTGCTTTGGGTACCCAAATTCTTTATGATTTCATCGATGAAAATCCCAAATGTGCGACATATCCGGTGAATTATACCAATAAACCTTCGGTTGCAGCTATGAACGACAAGCTTATTACCATTAACAATGCCATAGATGTTGATCTTTATGGACAAGTGAACTCGGAGACTTCTGGCACCAGGCATATAAGTGGGACCGGGGGGCAGTTGGATTATGTGCTGGCAGGCTGGGAATCCAAAGGCGGCAAGTCTTTCATTTGTATGCCTTCTGCCAATATTGGCAGAAATGGTGAGATTGAAACGAGAATTGTTCCTGTTTTAGCACCGGGAGGAATTGTCACCGATCCCCGTTCGGTCGCTGATTATATAGTTACCGAATACGGCAAATATGCCATGAAAGGAATGACCGTGTGGCAGCGGGCCGAGGGGTTGATCAGCATTGCTCATCCTATGGTCAGGGACGATCTGATCAAGGCGGCCCAAACGCAGGGCATTTGGCGCAGATCCAACCGGATCGTTTAAGTCTTAATTGGAAAAGGAGGAGACTGTAATGGCGGATAAAGAGTATCGCGAAAAAGTCATATCGATCGAAGCAGCGGCCCAGACAGTCCAGTCGGGGGACGTAATCGGTACCGGTCTGGCTATCGGTTCAGCAACACCGGCGTTTTACGATGCCGTTTTAAACCGTTATAAAGACCTGCAGGATGTAAAGATCCTGGATACCCTCGGGTTGTACCCGTTCAAATTCCACGACCCCGACTATATGATGAAGCTGGATGGCCATATCAACTACATGCCAGCCTTCAGCATAGCCACCGGACGCAAGATGAACAATGCCAAACAGGCCGACTTTTATCCGGTAATGAGTTCTGACCTGGCGGACAAGGTCAGCCATAGGGCGAATGTTTTCATCGCCGAGGTCACCCCACCCAATGCCGCCGGTTATGTCAATCTGGGGCTGACTAATTTCTATTCAATGGAGTCCATACGTTCTGGCAAGGAAACGGGCAAGCTGCGTTTGGCAATTGGGGAGGTAAATGACCAGATGCCGGTTATCTACGGCAACAACTGGATGCATATATCGGAGTTCGATTATTTCATCGAGAACTCCACCAAGATACCGACCTTCAGCCGGGGGAACCCCACCGAGACCGACAAGCGCATCGCCGGTTATGTACTGGATCTGATCGACGATGGCGACACCATCCAGATGGGCATCGGGGGAATACCCGAAGCAGTCGTCAGCGGACTGGAGGGCAAGAAAGACCTGGGGGTCTTGACGGAGATGTTCCCCATCGGTCTGCCGCAATTGGTAGCTAAAGGCATCGTCACTAACAAACGCAAGCCACTGCATAAGGGTGTGACCGTGGCCACCTTCTGTATGGGTGACGCCGAGATGTATGAATATGTCAGGGAAAATCCGGCCTGCGAGTTCTATCCCTCTTCATATACCAATAACCCGATCGTCATCGGCCAGCACCCCAACATGGTAGCCATGAACATGGCGCTGATGATTGACTTCAGCGGCCAGATCAATTCCGAGGGAGTTGGCCACACCCAGGTCAGCGGCTCCGGCGGGCAGCTGGACTTCATGATCGGCGCCTTCTGGTCCCAAGGCGGCAAGGGGATCACCCTCTTATATTCTTCCCGGAAAATGAAAGATGGGTCGCTGGTTTCCGCCATCGTTCCTGAACTGCCGTTAGGCACCCCGGTCACCGTCCCCCGCACCTACACCCAGTATGTTGTCACCGAGTACGGTGTGGCCGATCTTAGATATAAATCCCGGACCGAGCGGGCTAAAGAACTGATTGCAATCGCTCATCCCGATCTGCGCGGCGAATTGTATGCCAGCCTGAAAAAGAATTTTTATCCCTTTGCCAGCATGGCCCCCATCAAGTAAGATAGTAATCTCCCGAATGATTTCCCCGGTGATCAATAGATGCCGGCGGGAAAGGCATCACATCTCCGACCGGCGGGCCTGATCGCCGGGGTGCCCGCTTTTTACAGAAGACGTTCTCTGAGCCTCCGATGGGAGCCTGGGAACGTTTTTCTGCTTCGGCAGGTTATCGGGCGGCCGGCAACCGGCTGCACTGCCGGCAGCTCGGTATCTATCACTATGTTTCCGACAGAATGAATAGTTGGCGGCTGCCGCTTACTCTTGCCGGGAAAGCCTCGAACGATTGGCCTTTCTGAGCGCGTTTCCAAGCCCAAGCCGGGAATTTAGACAAAAAAATAGAAAAAGTTGTGGAAAAATCAGATTTATAGAGTATTATGTAAATATATTGGTACAAATGCCCAGCCGGAGCATAGTCGGGTCCGGCCGGGAAGCTCTTGCGGCCTGCTGAGATAGTCGAGGACAGACGATAGGGGGAGGAAGAAACGGTATGAGTGTCAAGGAGAAGATTCTGTATTGGTTTGGACTGGAGGAGGAATACGACGAGGAATTCGGCATCCAGCCCGCAGCGCCGGCCAATGAAGCCCGGGCGTCTAACGTAGTAGGAATTCCTTCGGCCCGGGGCCAAAAAGTCGTGGTCTGCGAACCGACCACATTCGAAGAGGCCCAGGTCATCACCGACCACCTAAAGAACCGCAAACAGGTTATTGTCAATTTCGAGATGACACCCATCGATATCTCCAAGAAGATCATCGACTTCGTTAGCGGAGCAGCCTACGGAGTGGATGGGACCAGCCAGCAGATCGGGTGCAAGGTCTTCCTGTTTGCCCCCTCGGGAGTAGAAGTGACCCCGGACGGCAAGACCACCTTTTCTCTGCCCACCGAAAGAATCCTGAGATCCTACCGGGACTAAACCTTCTACATAGCTCCAGATTTGAGCCGGCCTTGGCAGGGCCGGTTTTTTATTGGCTGATATTATTTTCAGGTTCGACATGATGTGACTTTTTCTCCAAAGGAGTATGCGTTTCCAATGGCGAAAATACTGTTTCACCTGATAAATATAGGGCAGGTGAACTGATGTGAATGCAGCGACATCTGGGATGGGTATCGCCGGCCGCAGCGACACCGCAGTGGCATCCTTTTTCAAACAGGTATGGAATGAATCCGAGTATCAGATTTGCCTGGCGCGGATGATCTTCAACGAAGATGGTACCCCCCGGGATTATGTCCTAGTGGATATCAATCCCGCGGCCCGGAAAACCTGGGGGGCGGAGCGGGTGGAATCGGCGGGCCGGGGCTCTCACATATTTTCTCCTTATCATGACCGCCAATGGATAGAGAGATGCGCTGAGGCGGTGCGTACCGGCGGGGCCATGGTATTTGATGAATATTGCACCCTGCAGGGGGGACGGGAGCAGTGGCATGCCGCCCAGATATTCCCGCTGGGTGAGGAAAACCTTTTTTTGGTGGTGAGCCGGGAGATAACCAGGAGCAAGGCAGCCGAGCAGAGAGCGCGATTGGAAGACTCCATAACGGCGGGTATCAACCGCATGCTGCACGATGCCCTTTTCTGCCATGACGAAGAAGAATTGGGCATGACCTGCCTGAATGTAGCATTGGAACTGACCGGCAGCCGGATGGGTTTCATCAATGAACTCAATACCCGAGGCAGCTTGGATTGCGTCGCCATCAGCGGAATGGACTGGGAGTCGGGGCGGTGGCCGGATGGAGATGGCCGGCGATTGCCGCGCAACTTGATCGTATACGGCATCCGCAGCCGGGTACTGCAGGAAGGCCGGGCGATAATCTGCAACGATCCCGGTTCTCATCCGGACAGGGTAGACCTGCCGGACTGTCATCCTGTCGTTACCGCCTTCATCGGGGTGCCGCTGTTCGAAAATAAACGGGTCATGGGTATGATGGTACTCGGCAATAATCCTGCCGGGTATAATGATATCGACCTTTACATACTGGAAAAACTGGCCCCGGCGATGGTGCAGGTTTTAATGCGCAAGCGGGCGGAAATAGCCATGCGCGATAATGAAGCCTGCAAGTCCTACCTGGTGGAGCTTGATGATGCGCTGCGCCCCCTGGTTGACCCGGTCGAGATTCAATTGACCGCCTGCCGGGTGATGGGAGAACATATCCAAGCCGACCAGGTCCTTTATGGTGATGTCATCGACGAAAAGCAGATTGTAATCCGGCGCGGCATAATCGACGGGATCTCAATGATAATGGACCCGGTCAGCGTGGCTGGTTTCGACGACTATCCTGGTAAGGTGTACAAAGCGGGTAAATTTCTGATAATCAACGATGTGAGTTGCCACCCGGGTCTAAGCGAGGAAAATAAACGCAGATTCGAATCCATGGGCGCGGCCGCCCACATAAGCCGGGGATTGATCAAAGAGGGCAGGTGGATAGCGACCTTGGGTGTCAATAGCTCGTCGCCCCGGGTCTGGACCCAGGCGGAGCTTGATTTGGTGGAAGAGACCATCCAGCGTACCTCGGCTGCCGTCGCCCGGGCCCGGGCGGAGGAAACGGTCCGGAATGCCCGTGATCTCCTCGAAGTGCAAGTAAAGGAACGGACCCGGGAGCTTGCCCAGGAGCGGCAGAGGTTATTCGACGTCCTGGATACCCTGCCCGCCTGCATATTCCTGTTGACGGCCGATTATCAGTTCCGCTTCACCAATCGTGCCCATCGGGAGAAACACGGAGTACCGGATGGACGATGCTGTTATGATTTTGTGTTTGGCTTGGATAAGCCATGTGAATCCTGCCAGACCTTGCGCCCGTTGGAGACCGGCCAACCTCACCACTATTTGTTTGAAGCTCCCGATGGCCGTATCATCGATGTCAGCAATTACCCTTTCACAGATGTCGATGGCACCCCGATGGTACTGGAGGTCAACAGCGATATCACCGATGAAATAAGGATGGATGCGGAAATGGCCCGCCTGGACCGCCTCAACCTGGTGGGCGAGATGGCGGCCAGTATCGGCCATGAGATAAGGAACCCGATGACCGCGGTACGGGGATTCTTGCAGATGCTGAGGGGTGACTGCAAATATGCGGATGACCAGGTATATTTCGACATCATGATCGAAGAACTGGACCGGGCCAATGACATCATCAGCGAATTCCTGGGCATGGCCCGGGATAAGATGGTCGATCTCCAAGCACGCCGTTTGGACCAGGTGGTGAACTCGCTTCACCCGATGATAAAGTCGGAGGCCAACCTGAGGGAGATAATCGTTAGGCTGGACCTCAACCAGCCGCCCGAGGCGCTTTTCGATGAGAACGAGGTCCGGCAGATAATCTTGAATATGAGCCGTAACGCCATGGAAGCCATGAGATCCGGGGGGACCATGACCATCGGTACCAGGCAGGAGGGCGATGAGGCGGTGCTTTTCATCAGGGATGAGGGGAGCGGCCTGCCCCCGCAGGTCATAGAAAAACTGGGCACCCCGTTTATTACCACCAAAGCAGACGGGACCGGGCTGGGTCTGGCGGTGTGCTACAGTATCGCCGCCCGCCATAAGGCCAGGATAGATTACGAAACCGGGCCGACCGGGACCACCTTCTGCGTAAGCTTCCCGGTGGCCGGGTAGCACTTGAGATCCTTCGTCGCCTTCGGCTCCTCAGGATGACAGATAAGTGTCACTCTAAACGAAGCGAAGAGTCTCTCCGCCACGGTCGTCACTCAGAGCGCAGCGAAGAGTCTAACCGGCGGGACTAGATTCCTCGCCCCGCTCGGAATGACCGGTATGCTTCGCTCGGAATTATCATGCGGTACCCACACCACAATAAACGAATATTAACATAGTATTCCTAGCAATTATCATGCGGCAGCCGCACCACAATAAACGAATACCAACAGAGTATTCATAGCAAGTGCTCCGTACATGATTTATATCAAAAAATGATATGGGGTAGTAATATGAAAAACAAATCCGTGGACTTGACCGGTGAGCTGGTTCAATTGCGCCAGCGGGTGGCAGTGCTGGAAGGAACGTTACGCGCGGAACAGGCCCGGCGCCGGGAAATTGAATCGCACTTCTGCGAGAAAGATATCGATATCGACGATATCAAGAGATCGGAAGCTATTTTAGAAAACGAGGAGCGCCTGCAGGCCCTCATGAAATATGCCCCCGGTCTGGTATTTTTAAAAGATGAGGCGGGGAGGTACGTTTATCTCAACCAAACCTATGAAAAACAGTTTGCGGTTTCGAAAGACTGGTACGGCAAGACCGATTTCGATTTTTGGTCAGCCGAGAATGCCGAGTTGTTCCGGGCCCATGACAAGTCGGTCTTGGAATCGGATCAGGTTTTGCAGTGTCTGGAGGATTCAACCGACCTGGGAGGGGACCGGTACTGCTGGTTATGCTACAAATTCCCCTTTGTTGATTCGCAAAACCGCCGCTACCTGGCCGGTATCGGGGTAGATGCCACTGCTTGGGTGCTGGCCGAGGAAACCCTCCAGCGAGCCCGGCAGCAGACCGAGATCGAACGGCAAAGATTCCAGGACCTGGTGGAGACCAATGCAGATTTTATCTGGGAGATGGATACCCAGGGCAGGTTTACCTACTGCAGCCCGCAAGCTGAAGAACTGTGGGGATTCAAAACCGAAGATCTGCTGGGTTTTAGCCCCTTTGATTTGATGCCCCCGGATACCCGGGAACCAGTTCTGTCCCTTTTTACACGGGCTACCCCGACAGCGGGTGTGGTAAAAGAATATGCCGCCACCTGCTACGATGGGCGGGGACAGTTGAAACATATCGAAACCAATGCGCTGCCTTTTTTCGATGCCCATGGGTCATTGTTGGGATTCCGAGGCGTGACCCGGGACGTGACCGGACGGAAAAGGGCCGAGCAGGCGCAGGCGGAACGCGAGCGGCAATACCGGGAACTGGTGGAATATGCTCCCACCGGTATCTATGAGATAGACTTGCAGACCTATCGTTTCATATCGGTAAATGACGCCATGTGCCGGTTGACCGGCTACAGCCGGGACGAACTGCTGGCCATGGACCCGTCGGATTTGGTGGACCAGCGGTTCCAGGAGGTATACCAGGTCCGGGCGAAGCAGTGGCTGGACGGGGAAAAACCAGCCCCTGGCCTGGATTATATGATAAGGACCAAAGACGACCGGGAGGTCTGGGCTACCCTCGAGGTATCGTTGACCTCCGATCAAAACGGCCAGCCGCTGGGAGCCACGGTGGTGGTCCACGACGTCAGCGGGCGCAAGCAGGCCGAGAAAAAGGCCCGCCTCGAACAAGACATCACCGCCGGTATCAACCGCATCCTACAGGAGGCCCTTTCCAGCCGGGACGAAGAAGAATTGGGCATGGCCTGCCTGAATGTGGCCCTGGAACTTACCGGCAGCAGTATGGGTTTCATCGGCGAGCTCAGTCGGGAAGGGTATCTGGATGATATCGCCGTCAGCGCAACGGGCTGGGATTCCTGCCGGATGCCAGGCGGGAGGCAAAGCTTTGGGCCCAAAAACCGGAACGCGCACGGCATCTGCGCGACTGTGCTGCAGCAAGGCAGGGCATTGATCAGCAATCATCCCGGTTCTCACCCAGACAGCATCGGACTGCCGGACTGGCATCCTCCCCTGAACTCATTCATTGGGGCGCCGCTGCTGGAGAACGGGCAGGTTGTCGGCATGGTCGGGCTGGGCAATAAGGGTTCCGGTTTTAATGAAACTGATTTGTACGTCCTCGAAAAGCTAGCCCCCTCCATCGTGGAGGTGTTGATGCACAAGCGGGCCCAGGAGGAAGTCCGGCGGGCCCGCGACCGGTTGGAGAAGCGAATTGAAGAACGGACCTGGGAACTCCATCGCCTCAATCAGAGTTTGATCCAGACCATGGAGAGCATAACCGATGCGTTCGTTACCCTTGACCAGGATTGGACCGTAACCTACTGGAACAAGGCCGCCGAAAAGATGTTCAAAACAAGTTCCCGGGACATAATAGGCCGGTCCTTATGGGAGGTATTCCCGGAATCAGTCTGGTCTGACTTCTATCGTAACTATCACCTGGCTGTGACAGAAAACGTACCGATGAGCTTTGCGGCCAGGGTGGACTGCGCCGATTGTTGGGTCGAGGTCCGGGCCTACCCCTCTCCCACTGGTTTGACCGTATATCTGAATGATATAACCGAGCGGCGGCTGACCGAAGAAGCACTACGCGAGTCCGAGGATAAATTTAAAAAGGTATTTGAAAACAGCCCCAATTTGATTGCAGTTTTAAGGATGGAGGACAACCGTTTCATCGATGCCAACCAGAATTTCCTGGCTCTAATGGAGTTATCCCGGGATGAAGTGATCGGCAGGACACCGGAAAATCTGCACCTGTCGAGCGAAGACCCGGAAACAATCAAAAAGATTTTGGCCGGGCTGAATGAGAACGGGCTGGTGCAAGACACCGAGGTCAGAGTCAGGACCAGATCGGGAAGGCTGGTCACCTTATGCGCATCAGAGGCGATCGTAACCCTGAACAATAAGGAGCACCGGGCGGTGATGATGCGGGACGTGACCCGGCAAAAGATGCTGGAGGCAGAGATGGCCCGCCTGGACCGCCTCAACCTGATTGGGGAGATGGCGGCCGGCATCGGTCACGAGATAAGGAACCCGATGACCGCGGTACGGGGGTTCCTGCAGATGCTGGGCGCTAAAGAGCAGTACGCCGATGACCTGGCCTTCTTCGAGCTCATGATCGAAGAACTGGACCGGGCCAATTCTATCATCAGCGAATTCATGGGCATGGCCCGGGATAAGATGGTCCACCTGAAGCCCTGCCGCCTGGACCAGTTGGTGACCTCGCTTTACCCGATGATAAAGTCGGAAGCCAACCTGCGGGAGGTCGGTGTGCAGCTGGACCTGAACGAAATGCCCCCGGCCCTTATCGACCAAAACGAGCTCCGGCAGCTAATCCTGAACATGAGCCGTAACGCCTTGGAAGCCATGTCATCCCACGGGACCGTTACCATCGGCACCAGGTGGGAAGGCGACGAGGTTATCCTGTTTATCAGGGATGAGGGCCTCGGTTTGGCCCCCGAGATCGTAGACAAACTGGGTACGCCCTTTCTCACCACCAAGGATAACGGGACCGGGTTGGGCCTGGCGGTCTGCTACAGCATCGCCGCCCGCCACCAAGGCAGGATCGATTACGAAACCGGACCGACCGGGACCACCTTCTACGTAAGCTTCCCGGTGGCCGGGTAGCACTTGAGATCCTTCGTTGCCTTAGGCTCCTCAGGATGACAAAATTCGGCTCCTCAGGATGACAAGTATATGTCACTCTGAGCGCAGCGAAGAGTCTATTCCTGCTATGGATGACAGGGTGTCACTCTGAACGGAGTGAAGAGTCTCATTGGGCGGCAGGATTCCCCCCTCCACGATGGGCATATTCAGGACCATGATCACCATATACTTTTATAATTGACTATTGGCTTACGGGAGGGTGAAATCTTTGAATGATGATGAGATCCTGGTGTTGAACATGCTCAAAACCCGGATATTTACACCCTTGCAGGAGATCATAGAAAAGGTTTTCGACGGAAACCGCGAGATTGCCGAGCCGGTCCTGCGCGAATTGCTCCGGACCAAGATGATCCGCTACGGGTCCAACAACTGTGTGTCCCTTACGGCGGCCGGCAAAATGAACACCCCACGAAATAAGCGCCGCATTTGGTCCTAACCGGGTGGGTTTGAAAACAGGCCGGTTTAGAAAATCGATTTCCGGGCTAAAGTATGAAGGACAGGACCTGTTACATTATATTGAAGGGCACCCCGAGCGGAATTATGGGGGTGTCCTCTTTTTATACCCTTAAACCAGGCTGATCTCATTGTGGCCGCGCCGGGCGATGAAGCCTACCCGGCCGGTGCTGATCACCTGCACCTGGTCGTAAATCAGAATATCGCCGCGCGGACCTTCCTCGCCGGTGGGACTGGGGATATGCCAGCGCAGCGCCATCACCGCCGTCCCTACCGGCAGGGGCAGGGTGGGGCGATTGGGGTCGTTCAGGTCCAGCGTCAGTTCATCATCGATGGTGAGCAGGTGGGTGCGGCGGTAGCCCTGTTCGGCCAACCGCAGCCGGCGGTAGGCCAGGCGGGCGATCTCGGCCACCGCGGGTTCGGGATCGGTGAAACGCTTGCGCAGGGCCAGTTTGACCCGTCCGCTGATGTCCCGGGCGATGCGCCCCAGGCTGAGGATGGCATAATAGCGGACCTGGGGGCAGCGGTGGTTGGTCAGCACCAGCAGCGGGGGAATGGCCCGGGTGCCGAGGGCATACCATTCGAATGTTCCCAGGTAGTAGATGCCGTAGCGCTGGGGTTCGTAGATCAGGCAATCCTCGCCGGGGGTATCGGCCCAGGTCCGGGCCAGGCGGTTGGCGTTGGGGGCGACCGGCAGCACCATCAGTTCCCGGTAGGCCCGGATGCGCTCAGGATCGCTGATCTGGTTGTTGCGGGCCAGGCGGTTGACGGTGGTGCCGAATTGCCGGGCCAGGCAAAACAGGGTGTCGCCGGGCAGGACCACGTAGAAGGGGCTGCCCCCGGCTTTGGGCAGAGCCAGGCCCTCAACCGGTATAATAAGGGGTTCCCCTTCGAAAATCCGATTCGCGTTGCAGATGACGTTGGCCTCCATGATGGCGGCCACGGTGGTATCGAACCTCCGGGCGATCATCGCCAGGGTATCGCCCTGTTTGACGATATATAACATAATCATTCCGCCTCCATTCCTATCATATTCACCGCCGCCCCGACAGGTGAAGAATAGCCTCGGTCACCCGCCACGGTCTTTGTATGGTATGATTGGATTGAGGTGCCGGTTCGGTCCCCGCTTCCATAGGTGACATCGTCATCAGCGACCCGGTCCGGCAATGATTGGGTTGTGGCACCGGTTCGGTTCCCGCGGCTGGAACCCTGTTGTTGCCGGATATTGCTTCTCGCGGGAGCTGGTAAATAAGTAAAACCCCTTGGTGCTGCGGGGCCCGGTAAATTCATCCGGGCCCTCAGCTTTTTGCTCTCGAGCAAAAAGCATCTTTGACGCTCATATCCCTACCTTGAACTTGATGATATTCTATGCGGATCAAGCAGCGCTGCTGCAATAATTGATAAAGTTCCTCAAAGCTCGATACTTACGGCGCAGGTATCATAAAGTTGCGGCATGAGTAGCCGACCAGATTCTCCACTAGACCTTTTTCATGGCATTCTCCGGGATTACAGAACAACGTCCGGTAGGCATAATGCGGGCGGAAAGCAGTAAACTTTTGCTGTTCACTGGTTATAGCAAGTTATTAGTGAGCAACTGTTTTAAAGGCACAGCCTCCAGGGCATTCTAAATACCAGCTTATATTCTGAGGATAAAAGTAGTCAAATGATCTGATGCCTTGTTCTTTCATTATTGAATGCGAGCCCTTAATGAAAAATTGCTAGGTTGCATTCTTAATAGTGGATGCTATGCTAAAATAATTAACACCAATGGAATAAGTGCGAATGGAAATGGAACTTGGAGTTATTAAAACAGAAAATAATCTATCTTGTATTATAGAAGAGGGGGAGGTATTCGGAATGAATGGATACGATGAAAAAGAAGGAATGCAGGACAATGAGGGAGTTAAGTTCCTATACGGATACCTTGACCAGAATAATATTTCCGACATAAAGGATTTACTTCAGATTTTCGAATATTCATATGATGGGATAGCTCTTAGCGACAAGGATGGCGTGGTATTTTATGTGAATAACGCCCTGGAAAGGATTACCGGCGTCGATCGAACCCATATAATGGGCAAAAGTCCCCGTGAGTTTAGAGAAATGGGGCCTCTTCTCAGGGCTGTTAAAGGAATTACGAAAGGCAATATCACTCATGCTGTCCATCAGTTTAAAACCGGGCACAACTATTTAGTTACCACCTTACCTTTTGTTTTTAAAGACGAAGTAATTTACTTTTCTAATTACCGGGAAATCAATGATCTAAACAATATTCAAGGAGAACTTCTCGATAAGCTGGAAGAGCAGAAAAAATATGGTTTTCTGGAGATATTCCAAGAAGGAATAAGCGTATTCGCAGAGAACGAAATTATCATCAAAAGTCCAGAGATGGTGAATATAATGAGAATCGTTGACAAAATATGTAATACGGATGTTACTGTTAATATAACCGGAGAATCGGGTGTTGGTAAAGACATAATAGCAAAACTGATACACAGCCTAGGCAACAGAAGAGATAAACCATTTGTGGAAATAAACTGTAGCTTAATTCCTGAAAATCTGCTTGAAGCAGAGTTGTTCGGTTACACGGAAGGTTCATTTACCGGAGCGGTTAAAGCAGGCAAGCCTGGACAGTTCGAAATGGCCAATGGAGGGACAGTATTTTTAGATGAAATTGGGGACATTCCCTTTAATCTACAAGTCAAACTGCTCAAGGTACTACAGGATCAGGAAATCATGAGGATAGGCGGAAGAAGCAAACTTAAGTTGGATTTGCGAATAATATGTGCAACCAATCAAAATCTGAAACAAAGGATCGCGGAAGGACGTTTCAGGGAGGATCTTTATTTTAGAATAAACACCGTGCCGATATATATTCCTCCATTACGGGAGCGTAAAGAAGATATAATTCATCTCGCCAATCTCTTTTTGAATAAATATAATAAACAATACGGCAAAAAACATGTGTTTTCTTCTGATGTATGCAACGCTTTGGAAAGCTATGATTGGCCTGGTAATATTCGGGAACTTAAAAGCCTCATTGAGAGGCTGGTTTTAATAGTAGATAATCCTAAAATTAGTGTTAATGATCTCCCGGATGTATTCATAAAAAGTCAGGTATATAAAGAACAGAATTATCAAATATCTATTTTGAAGGATATGATGGATCAGTATGAAAAAGAAATTATTTTACAAGCAGTAGATAAGTATGGTGCCCGGAAAGCAGCTGACATACTTGGGATAGACTATTCAACGTTGAAAAGAAAAAGACATAAAATTCATTCCGGGTAAAATACTTGTCCTTTTAATTTCCTCATTATACGGATTAATGGAAAAACTCTGCAGCATAAGTATTGTGGGCGCAATTCTGCGCCGAAACAATAATAGATTATTTATGGCTTACCGCACTACAGTAAGTCTTTTCTTTTTGGGGTGGAACAGGGCGCATTGATGCACCTTATTCCCTTCCTACCTATCTACTCCCGCATTTGATCTCCACGTCATTAATTTTTCCAAACGACCTATAGGGATTATTCAACAAAGGCAGCATTTTAGGGGATTTCTCATTGTTTTAAATGGAAATAACAAGACTCATCAGACAATAATTCTGTCCTGGCACAATATTTGCAAATCAAAATGAACATTAGGACTTCAAAAGGATTTTAGTTACGGAGTTGGCCTAAACCAGGTGTTATTTTTTATATTGAAATAAGGAGGTAGTAAATATGACCAAACGTGAAGAGCGTATTACATTTTGCCATATTTGTGGTAACCATTGCGCTATGACGGGTGTTATCGAGGATGGAAAGTTGGTTGAAATCAAGGCTGGAGCTGGTTATCCGGCTCACATGTGCTCTGTACAGAAAGGTGCTGATCATTTAATTGGCACTAACAGGAGCAAGGAGCGTCTTACCAAGCCTTTAAGGAGAGTTGGTGAAAAAGGAGAAGGCAAGTGGGAAGAAATAAGTTGGGATGCAGCCCTGGATCAAATTGCGGAGAAACTAATAGACGTTAAGGAAAAGTACGGACCTGAATACGTAATCATGGTGCTAGGGGAACCCAAAGGTATGGAATTTCCTTTTGCCCAGAGATTTGCTACAGCTTTTGGTACCCCCAATACTATAACCCCGGGCAATTACTGCGGAGTGCAGTCTACTGAAGCTTTAAGATACACTTTCGGATCACGTTATATCCATGCGAGGATGGAGAGCAACCCCAGGTTAATCGTAATTTGGGGTACTAATATTGCGCACACTGGCGGGACATTCTCTGGAATGGGACGTCATGATTTTAACCGATTAATAGTAGGCGGCAATACCAGGTTAGTTGTAATTGATCCCAAGAACATAGAAATATGGCCAGAAAAGGGCATGTATGCATCTGACACGGACTATTGGCTCAAACCTAGACCTAATAGCGACGGAGTTTTGGCTATGGGTTTTATCAAGGTAATCATTGAAGAAAAACTCTATGACCCTGAGTACATTACTAATTGGACGGTTGGTTTTGATGAATTGTGTAAAGAAGTGGCGACATTTACCCTTGATGAGGTTGCGGAACTAACATGGATTCCTAAAGAAACCATTCAAGAAGTGGCAAGGGTTATTGGAACGGTTGCACCTGCGGTTATTGGGAACGGCAATTCGCTGGAAGGCGATATAGGAGCTTTCCAAAAGGCCAGGGCGCTTGCCTGTTTAAGAGGTATCATCGGCAGTGTGAATACACCTCATGGAGGTTTGGCGGATTTGGATCCACCGAAGTATTATCCTCCTGGAGCCTTTATGATGACGGATATAAAGGAAAAACTTAAGGAATATCCGCGGACACCTGAGAGGACGCTCGGCGGTTTTGATTTTACTGTTGCTGCAAAGTTCGGCTACGTGCCCACTCAGGCGCTGGTAGATGCCTTATTAACCGGTAAGCCGTATATGCCCAAGGTTGGTCTGACCTTTGTCAATAATCCGCTCCTTACCTATGCTGACTCGGTGGCAACCGCGGAGGCTTTTAAAAAATTTGAATTACTGGTGGTTGCTGAATTATTCCCTACAGCCACTACTAATATTGCGGATATTGTTCTTCCTGCTGCGGTGCTGAACGAATACGAAGGGGTATCGTATTGGCCGGCCTGGTTTGGAAACTTTAGGGCTAACATGAAAGTAGCGGAACCGCCCGGAGAAGCTTGGCCTGATCACAAAATAATCAATGAACTGGCCAAGCGGGTCGGATTGGGACAATACTTCTGGGAAGATGAACATGAGTGTATGGATTATATGGTAAAGCCCTTGGGAATGACCTGGGAGTATTTCCGCGACAATGTTAAATATCTGCATGGCGACTTCATTTACGATCCGGAAAATGTGGTACCCTATAAAACCAAGTCCGGCAAGGTAGAGCTATATTGCCAGCAGTTGGCAAAGGAGGGTGTTGAGCCGCTGCCAAGATTTAAAGACATTATAAAGTCGCTTGAGGGTCCCTGCCAGATAAGCGAAGAATATCCTCTAATAATGACCAACTACAAGAGTGAGGTCTATATGTTGTCCGGATACCGGGCGGTTGAGGAGTTAAGAGCCAAAGAACCTTATCCGCTCGTATATATGAATCCTGACACAGCCAAAGAATTCGGCCTGGAAAACGGGGATTGGATTTATATCGAGACTTATAACGGCAGAATCAGGCAGAAGCTGGCAGTGCAGGCCGATATGCATCCCAAGGTTGTTAATGTCGAATTCGGATGGGGTGACTTCGGTTACCCGGACGCCAACAATAATATATTAACTGATTACCGACGCCCGTGGGATAATGACACCGGTTGCGTTACCCTGAGAGGATTGGGATGTAAAGTATACAAGGCGCCGGACGAGGAGGAGGAGCCGATATGGAACGAGTTATAAAAAAGACAGATTTTTTTAAATTGTTTCTTGAAAATCTTAAGGCAAAATATCAGGTTATCGGTCCTACCAGGAGGGGAGGGGGTACGTCATCCTATGCGTATGCTACCTTTGATTATATTGACAGGGCTATCGAATTAGAATTGAGTTACGGTTCTACCATGGGTTCAATCAAGAAGTTGTTCTTTCCCGATCATGAAACCCTCTATCAGTACAAAAAAAATGGTCAGGACTTTGACCTTGTGGATCAACGAAAGGTGTGGGATAAAGAGAAGCTTATTTTAGGCTTACGCCCTTGTGATATTACTGCACTACGGGCTCTCGATGAAGTATTTATGTCAGATCCGCATTACCAGGATAAGAGAAACAGGAGTATTATCATCGGACTTACGTGTATTTCGGCCTGTCCGCGTGGTTTTTGTAGCAGCGTCGGGTCAGGACCCGATATAGAAAGCGGTTATGACATACTTTTAACCGATATCGGAGATACCTTCTTCTGCCGATCCGGGTCAGATCGGGGTGAAGATTTAATATCTGAAGATTACTTTAAAGATGCCGATGATCAAGAAAGGCAAATGAGAGCCGAGAGTATGAAAAAAGTTGAGAGTGAGCTTGTACAGATTTTCTCATTGGATAAGGTTACATCAATATTAGCAGATAAATATAATGACGATTTGTGGGATGAGTTCGCCGATAAATGCTTTACTTGCGGCTCCTGTAACATGGTCTGCCCTACATGCACCTGCTTTACCATTAACGACAGAACAAAGGTTGATTATAGTGAAGGAAAAAGAATAATTGTCTGGGATTCATGTCATTTTGAGAGGTTCGCTCAAATGGCTGGAAACTTTAATTTGAGAGAGGAAAAGAAATCTAGGTTTAAACACAGGATTTATGACAAATTTCATTTTAGCCTAGTGCGAAATGGAAAGGTGTCCTGTGTTGGCTGTGGAAGATGCGCAGAATTCTGCCCCTCTCATATCGATATTCGTGACGCGTTAAGCAAAGTTTAGGAGGGATGAAATTGCAGAATATATATTTGCCTGAAGTGGCAACAATACACGAAATAAAACAGGAGACCCCGAAAATCAGGACGCTGATAATTGACCTTGAAAAAACACAGCCTATGAGAATCCTGCCGGGGCAATTTATTGAGCTGACTGTTTTCGGGTTCGGTGAATTTCCCGTTAGCGTTTCCGGTGTTCTCAATCCCGAGGGAACCAGAATTCAAACCACAATCCAACAAGTTGGAAAGGTTACGGAGGAAACTGCCAAGCTTTCTCCAGGATCAAAAGTCGGCGTCCGGGGACCATTCGGGAATGGATACCCATTGGAGGCAATGCGGGGCAAGAATATTTGTCTTATTACGGGGGGAGTCGGACTTGCAGCTGCCAGGAGCCTTATCAACCATATTTTGAAAAACAGGGATCTATTCAATAAAGTACAACTCCTGCACGGTGCGAAGACCCCTAGCGACCTTATATATAGGGAATTTCTTTTCAATAATGAAGAGGCCCATAAGTATCGTATAGATATCAATGTTACTGTTGATCGGCCTAACGATAGATGGTCCTGGAGGAGCGGACCTGTGACCGAGCTTTTCAACACTGCAGTAGTTCACGCGGATAACACAATTGCAGTTATCTGCGGACCTGGCAAAATGATCAAAAATGTTAGCCAACATCTGATAGAAATGGGTTTCTCAGACGATCAGGTCCTACTTGCCCTTGAGAGCAGGATGCACTGTGGCATAGGAATGTGTGGTCATTGTGCTGTTGGCTATAAAAAGGTCTGTGTGGATGGACCGATATTCGAGTATGGAGAAGTAAAAAACAATCTTGAGAACCTGCTCCAAGTGTAAGAGTTTGTGGGTACTGCTATAGCAGAAATGCCCGAGCTCAACATGGGGTGGTATTAAGATGTTTATGGGGGGGATTAACGCAATTAATGTTCGGTAGTATTCAAAGTAATTCTTATTATTAAGGGAGGGATATTATTGTTTAAGGATTCTAAGATAATTGGTACATTATTAGTTACATTCATTGCTATTATAATTGGACTGCTAAAACCCTTTAGCGGTTTAGGACCGCAAGGCCATTTAATTCTCGCTTCGGTTATCGTGGCCTTGGGCTTGTGGATCTTTAAACCGGGGGGAGTGCCTTTTATGGCTGGCTCTGCCTTCCTGGTGGGCAGTGGGCTGCTCTTTGGGCTCAAATATACTACTGTTGTCTCTGGCTTTGTTAATTCTGCTCTATGGATATTAATTCCTGCCCTTTACTTTGGCTTTGCATTGCAGAAGACCGGTCTAGGTAAAAGAGTAGCTTATTTGGTCTTAAAAAGTTTTAAACCTAGTTGGGCAAGTATAGCATTAAGTTGGTTCATTATCGGAGTAATACTTTCAGCCCTCACCCCGTCAACAACTGTTAGGGTAGCCATTATTATGCCTATAGCACTTGGTGTTATTGATGCATGTAAACTTGAATATCGTTCAAAGGGCTCAGCTTATATCGCCATTGTTGCTTTCGCTATGTGTCTTATACCGGGTTGCGGTTGGTTGACGGGAAGTTTGTCCGGCCCTATCTTTTTAGGATTAACGCCTCCGGATCTTAAGCATCTAGTTAATTTCAACTCCTGGTTTCAAATACTCTTTGTGCCATGGTTCATAGTAACCATAGTATTCGCCATTCTAGCTTATTTTTTTATGGCGCCCAAAGAGAAAATAGGGATAACCAATGACACTTTTAAGCAGCAATATGCTCAATTAGGTGCGATTTCTCGGCCAGAAATCATCACGATGGTGGTTTTAATAGTTACGCTCATATTATTCGCTACGGAAAGGGTACATGGTATACCTGCAGCATCTACGGCATTGCTTGCCCTGGCCATACTTCTTCTAACTGGAATAATAAAGGCACCGGAAATCGGTGTTGGGGCTAATTGGGACATTATCGTATTTTTCGGGGTAACCATTAGCCTTGTAACTATTTTTTCAGAAGCCAAGATTGCAGCTTGGATTAATCCCATATTACAACCCAGCTTATCTGCCCTGGCGCCTTCGCCATTACTTTTCATGCTCGTGATTACCTTTGGGATATTCCTAATACGTTTTATAGACGTACCCTGGGGTTTATCGACGGTAGCCTTGACCAGTACACTATTAGTGCCGATGTTTAATAATTTTGGTATTCATCCTTTGGTAATTATGTTTGCCTTCCTAGCGGGAGTGAACTTTTTCTTGCTATCGTATCAACAGCCGTGGATGCTTATGGCGGAAGGGATCATCTCAAACAAAGGCTGGGATTCTAACCATGTTCTAATAGGGGGGCTATGCTACATAGCGGCAGTAGTAATCACGTTACTGGTCTGTATTCCATATTGGCAAATGATTGGGGTTATCCATTAGTTCTATATTGTTTGGTGTCTCCAGGGGGAGCCGTGTGACGATTTCAGTATTACGGCCGGCCCCCTGGTTGATATCATTTGGTTGTTGGGACTATTTATACGAAAGTAGCTAGAAGACATTTGGTTACTGACAGTGGTCTTGGGGGAGGTAACCACCCAAGGGTGTTTGGCGACCTGAAGAGGCTAAATCAAGGAAGATATTTCTTAAACTTAATCCTATTACTGTAAAGGAAGGTTTGACACACGTGCGATCTGATTCAAGAATACTACAAAACAGATTCATCATGGGTGGTCTGTTGGGATTTTCCATAATGCTGCTCTCCCCCGCGCTGGCAGCCGCTGGTGAGGCCAACCTGGTCATTCCGGAGTTAAGCGCTGCCCAGAACAGCCTGCTTTATACAGGCATACTGGTGTGTGTACTGGGCATGTTCTTCGGATACTATCAATTTACCAGAGTTACTAAACTGA
>JBEHWJ010000033.1:0-19840 GCA_040217755.1 Syntrophomonadaceae bacterium
ACGAAGGATCTCATCAACAATACTGTATTATTGGTCGTTATCTAGTTACAAGACTCTTCGCTTCGCTCTGAGTGACATGTCACTAGATGCTTCGCTAACGCTCAGCATGACACATTTTAAAGACTCCTTCAGTGGTCCATTTCCCCACACCAACAACCTAACAAATTATATTATATCCAAGCTCAAATAGACATACGCTAAATATCCCAGCCGCTGTCACCGTAAATTGGGCCGGGGTGGGAAATCGCCCCGGATGGGGACATCCTGGGCCTGGTCAGCGGCGGGCAGAATAAAGAGAAGCTGGGCAGGGATGCTGCTCAGCTTCCTTAAACGTCTCAGATCAGGTCTTGGATAGTGGGCACGTCGACGGTGTCGCTCCTGGCATCGGCTGGGGGGCGGCTCCAGCCATGCACCCGGATGGAATTTAAAAATCCGCTATGTTTAAAAAGCAGGCACGCAGCTGCCTTGGTAGGTGTCTTCCAGGAACTTCTTGACTTCCGGGGACTGCAGGGCCTTGCCCAGCTTGACTATGGTGTCCTTGTCCTTATCCTCGGGGCGGACCGCCAGTATGTTGGCAAAGGGCGAATCCTTGGGTTCCATGAACAGTGAATCCTTCACCGGATTGAGATTGGCCTCCAGGGCGTAGTTGCTGTTGATCACGCATATCGCGGCGTCGTCAAGGGTCCGGGGCAGCATGGCTGCGTCCATCATGATTATATTCAGGTGCTTGGGATTTTCGGCGATGTCCTTGTCGGTGGCCGTTACTCCTACCCCGGCTTTCAATTTCAGCAGCCCGGCGTTTTCCAGCACCATCAAGGCCCGTCCGCCATTGGTGGCGTCGTTGGGGATGCCCACCTTGGAGCCGTCGGCCAGCTCATTCAGATTCTTGATCTTTTTGGAGTAAATGCCCATCGGCTCATTATGGACTTTGACCGTCCAGGTCAGGTTGGCTTTGTTTTTGGCATTGTAATCGTCCAGGTAGGGTATATGCTGGAAGAAGTTGGCGTCTATCTGTTTATCCTTCAAGGCTGGATTCAATTGCACATAATCGGTGAAGACCTTGATCTCCAGGTCGACTCCTTCCTTGGCCAGCAGGGGTTTGGCTACCTCGAGTATCTCGGCATGGGGCTTGGCGGTGGCTCCTACCACCACTTTGGCGGTGGCCGCCGGTTGGCTGGGTTGACCGGTCTGGGCCGGTGGCTGGGTTTTATTGCTGCAGCCTGCCACAACCGCGATCAGCAATATGGCGCAGGCTATAAGCAACAGTCTTTTTTTCATTCGGGTTACCTCCTCAGATTAGTAATTTTGGCCGCCCATTTGTCGCCCGCCATCTGAACGCATTGCACGAATGCGATCAAGACTATGACGGTGACCCACATGACCAAATCCTCATAACGCTGGTATCCGTAATAATAGGCCAGGGTGCCCAATCCACCTCCTCCCACGATGCCGGCCATGGCCGAGTATCCGACCAGGTTTATAGTGGTGATGGCCACTCCCAGGACGATGGAAGCCCGCGCTTCCGGGAGCAGCACCTTGGTGATGACTTGCCAGGCGTTGGCGCCCATCGACAGGGCCGCCTCGATCAAACCCCAATCGATCTCCTTTAGGGAGGTTTCCACCATGCGGGCCACGAAGGGAATGGCGGCCAGGGTAAGGGGTACCATGGAAGCCACCGTTCCGATGGAAGTTCCCACCACCAGCCGGGTGAAAGGTATCACTAGGATCAGGAATATGATGAAGGGGACGGAACGCACCGCATTGATAAATGTGCCCAGCACCCGGTTGACCGCCTTATTCTCCAGGATATGTCCGTCGGTGGTGGTGACCAGGATCACCCCCAGGGGCAAGCCGAAAACATAACTCAATCCGGTGGATATGGCCACCATGTAAAGGGTTTCCCAGGTGGCCAGCAGAACCTTCTCCCACACCCAGGCCAGGTCGGTTCCCATGCTTATACCCATAACGGCACCGGCCAGGATCGCGGTAGGCGCCGATATCATGAAATCACCTCCACTTCCAGGCCGCGACTGCGCAGAAATCCCATCGCCTGGTCCACCGCTTCTCGCTCCCCGATCAATTCCAGGGTCAGGTGCCCGAAGGGGACGTCCTTGACCCGGTCGATATTGCCGTACAGGATATTGGCCTCGATGTCATGGTTTTTGATCATAGCCGAGATTACCGGTTCACCAGCCGAGGCGCCGATGAATGACACCCGCACCAGGCAGGAATACTGGTCTCGGTGCTTGTTGATCAGGCTCTTTATGTATTCCTCGGGAGCGTCCTTATGGACGATGGCCCGGATAAAACTCTGCGAGGTGGGGGTACCGGGGTTGCTGAAGATGGAGATGACGTCGCCTACCTCCACGATGCGCGCTTCGCTGATTACCGCCACCCGGTCGCAGATCTGCTTGATCACATTCATATCATGGGTGATCAACAAGATGGTCAGGCCCAGCTGGCTGTTGATATCCTTCAGCAGCTTCAGGATGGAACGGGTGGTCTCGGGGTCCAGGGCCGAGGTGGCCTCATCGGAGAGTAGTATTTTGGGATCGTTGGCCAGGGCCCGGGCGATACCGACCCGCTGCTTCTGCCCGCCGCTGAGTTGATCCGGATAGACCCTGGCTTTATCCGCAATCCCAACCAACTCCAGCAGTTCCCCCACCCGCTGCCGGGCTTGCTGGGGCGGGATATCGGCGATCTCCAGGGGGAACATGACATTGTCGAAGACGGTGCGCGAAGAGAGCAGGTTGAACTGCTGGAAGATCATGCCTATCTTTTGCCGGGCCAGGCGCAGTTCCCGTCTGTTGAGGGTATTGACGTCCTGGCCATCGACCACGATCGAGCCCCGGGTGGGCTTTTCCAGCATGTTTATGCAGCGGATCAGGGTACTTTTGCCGGCTCCGCTCAGACCGATAATGCCGAAAATTTCTCCCCGGTTTACGGAGAGGCTGACTTCATCCAGAGCCAGGATATCTTGGTGGGGAGTGCGGTATATTTTAGTAAGATTGCTTATCTCGATCAAATGGGTGGCCTCCAGCCATATTCATTTGCGGCTCGCTCCTATAAATATTAGCATAGTTCGACTCAAACCGTGTATACAAAAGACAAAGGAAGCTTTTCTCGCTTCCTTGTCTATTAGCCGCTATTTCATCTTTTTATTTAAAGCCGAACAGGAGTGGGAAGACGAAGGCCACGAAGGCCAGCCATACCGCGTAGCCGTTGAAGTAAGCGGTCTGCCACTGTTCCAGCTTTATGAACGCGCACTTTTTGCGGAAATATTGAACGTACAGCCAGGCCAGCCCGGCCAGGTTGCCCAGCAGCACCAGGTTCTCGCCCAGCGCAGCCATTTTATTGGGGGTGATGCCGAAGGCCGACAGGCGAAAGACAATGGCCGAAAGGGCCGCCGCATCGATGAGCAGGGCTACTGCGATCAGGGCCAGGTTGAGGTAATCGAACAGATTGGCCGGCTGGTTGAGGTCGCGGGATGAGATCACGTACAGGACCAGCCCCAGCACCATGGCCAGCATGAAATCAAAGGCGATCAGGAACTCCCGCTCCAGAAAAGGACTCTGGCCGGTGACCACCATAACCACCAGGAAAACGGTCATGGTGACCAGGAACAGGGGGGTAAAAATCCGGGCCAGGATGGGGGCGAAGTTCTCCACCACGCTGCGCTTGGCCTCGACCAGATAGACGGTGATCATGGCGGTGAAGCAGACCCCGTAGATAATATAGTTATCTTCCATGAACCGTCCCACGTCGACGTGGATGGCCTGGAATATCATAGTGGTGAATCCCCCCAGCACCATTACCCCGGCGAAGACCAGCACTCCATAAATGAAGGCCTCGCCGCTGAAACGGATGAAATTCATGCGCCCCTGGCATCTCCGCCATTCCTGGCCGATATAGGTTACCCCCACAACCAGCCATAGGAACAAGGGCAGGTGGAGGCCGCTCAGATAGGTGGTATTATGGGGCTCAAATGACGGGTAAACATTGATCAGCAGGGCCGAACCGGCGAATATGGCCAGGATGGCCAACCAGGCCCGGGCTGGAGCCCCGCGCCGGATCATGAAGAAGGCGGCAATGAAGGGCAAGATAAACAGGCTCAGGTTCTTGACATAAAATAAGTCCGCCCCGGGAGCATCGAATCCCAGCCCGAACCACCCCGGCACCTTTATCAGGGTGCCGGCCAGCAATGCGAACAGCACCACCAAACCGAGATCGCGGCGATTCTGCTGGCGGGCCTGGGGATCGACCGGCTCCACGAACAGGTGCTTCCACAGGTTTTCGCTATTCACCTTGGCGAATTCATGCGAAATCGCATCGACGTTGCCCAAGCGCTTGACACCGATCAAAAAAGCTTCCTCGGCGGACAGGCCGCTGGTCTCTAGATCCTCGATCTGGTCCCGCAGGTGGCTCTCCAATTCACTGAGGTCGGCCTCGGTAAAGTTGCCGTGGGCACGCAGGTGGTCGCTCCACGAACGGATCTGTGTTTCCAGGTCAAACATCGAATGTGCCTCCTCGTCCTAACGTTCTTCATTCCATGACTTGGTCAACGCGGCATGGATCATTTCCCACTGCCGCTTCTGCTGCTGCAGCTCCTGCCGCCCCTGCTTCAGGATGCGGTAGTATTTGCGCTTACGGCCGGTCTCTGCGGTATCCCAGTAGGATTCTATCAGTCGCTGTTCTTCCAGGCGATGCAGGACCGGGTACAACATGCCCTCCGTCCACACCAGTTCGTTCTCCGACATCTCCCTGACCCGTTTGATGATGGCGTAACCATAATTGTCCTTCTCTTTAAGAATGGCCAGAATCAGGGGGGTCGCCGACGCGGCGATCAGGTCTTTGGAAACATTCATCGAATTCCCCCTGCCATACCTAATAGTTCTATGTATGCGTACATTTTACCTAGGAGTTCTATGCATGTCAAATTAAAAATAGATAACAGCCGGGGATAATGCACGTTATAGGGAAATGGTGGAGAGATATACCCGGTAAGCATACAACTTTGTAGGAAATTTGGGGAGAAGGGAACACTCATTGCTGGCCATTTATTCGGGTGTTACAGCTAATCTAAACTGTCCGGCAATGGACGGTGTTAAATGTCCGAGAATTGACAGAAGATACTTTATGAAAAAATTACGCTCTTAAGGCTGTATGAATTGAAATCCAATATAATACGCTAATTTAAGTTCTGATTATCAGAATTATTGGGTTTTCTTAATTCTCTAAATATAATTTTAGAATTTTTAAAAGCATGGAAAATAATAACCAAGCCAAATCCTACAACACAAATATTTGCCATGATAGAAAACAATACATTGATGGTATCAGTAACGAAACCTTGTAAATGCTCGCTTAATATGATTCCCTTCAAAAATAAATAACTTACGAGAAAACCAAGAAATACAGCAATGATCCTATCCATATAAAACCCTTCCTTTATATTTGTCTTATGGTTATTTTAATATAAGCTCCCCATTGCCTTGGCTTACGATATCATCATCCATTCTAATCTAACCATTTAAACCGAACAGACAACTGGATAAGAAAAAAGCAGTATTTGGTTGCCTATTCTTTATTGGACTTGTCATTGTAATCACTCCTATTCGATACATTATATTTACATTTGGATCTAAAGACTGTAATGACAATGTATCCAAATAAAAATACTATTATGCCAACAAGAAATCCCCCAATTGGCTGATTAGTATATGTATCTACTAAATGGGCAGATATTGTTGCTAAGATCCATATCAAAATAAGAAATAACATTTCTATTTTTCTTCTGAGGAAGAATCTAACATATAAAGCTGTTACAAAAATGAAAAAGGAAATTAAGACTAGAAGTATTAAACCACTACTTATATGATTCACAATATTCAATATTCATTTCCCTACGAAAGATGGGGACAATAAGTCCCCGCCTCCCCCTTATTACAATTATTTAGTATCCATAAGCAGTGATTCTGGCAGATCGAATATACCGTAACCGAGCCAACTTGAGCTACTGCAAAAAACGGGGCATTCGACTCAGTGGCCCCAAACTGGGTAGGTCCCAACCCAAATCTCCCCCTACTAAGTGCTAAAAAGCACGATAAAATATACCAAATCAGCCGGAGACCATTTCCTTTAAGCTAAAGGGACTATCACGTTGTAGAACTGACAACGCAAGTAGACCATTTTCCCTGTTTATGGAACGACGACACCCCAAGTCCAAACGGAACCATCATCCTTTACAGCGAGTGCAGTATAATCCGCGGCAGCAATCACTTTACAATCTTTCAATTCAGGAATTGCGATAGGAAAACCACTTCCTTCAATCGAATTATTTCCAACATTGCCTCCAAAAACTCCTCCCCAGGACCAGACCTCGCCGTTTGGTTTAAAGGCATACCCACCTTCCGAACGTGCCGCAATAGCAGTAATATCAGTCAATCCTTGGATTTTAACAGGTGCAGTCTCGGTATTTTCGAGGCTCCCAAACTCTGCTTCTCCATTCCACCCCCAGGCCCATACGGAGCCATCAGATTTCAGCGCATAACCGCTGGCTCCTCCTGCAGCAATAGCAATCACATCATTCAATCCTGGTATTTTTTCCGGGATGTGACTATGGTTTGAAGCATACCATGATTGGTGAACCGGGCGTTCCCCCCATGTCCAAACATGCCCACTTGAATGCAGACCATAGCCCGTATTTAATGCACAACTAATGGTTGTGATATTGTTCAAGCCGGATATCTGCACCGGTGTTAGATTAGTTATCCCGTAATCGTTGCCCAATTGACCGAATGAATTATCACCCCAAGCCCAAACCGTACCATCCATTTTCAGAGCATAGGCAACTTTGTTTCCGCCGGCAACAGCGCTCACACTATCAAGCCCTTGTACCTGGACAGGAATGGCTCGGTTGATCGTTGAATCATCACCCAGTTGGCCTGATTGGTTGTTTCCCCAAGCCCGGACAGTACTATCTTTGGTTACTGCATAAGCGGCTTCAAACCCTCCCGTTACAGATGTAACGCCGCTCAGATTTTCGACCAGGACAGGAACGGTGCTATTAGTATTTGAATTGTTACCCAGTTGACCACATCCGTTATTTCCCCACGCCCAGATACTTCCGTCTGCTTTCAAAGCATAAACCGATGAATTCCCTAGATTTCCATTTTCTACCCTATTGGCGGCAGCCACAGAGATGATCGAGGTCAATCCTTCCACTTTGACCGGCGTAAGGCTACCTTTGCTAATAGATCGCGTACATCCTGATATAACGATTATAAATACCAGTGCGATTATTCCTAACTGTATATATTTATTGGTATTCGGACAAATATTCATTAAAATACCTTCTTTAAGGGTAGTAAGTAATACAAACACCTCTTTTCAGGGGTAGCAAAAGTGGCAAAGGCATAGTGGCTGGAACGAAGTGTTAAGCCAGCGTCTAGAATAAGCATACCGTTTTTCTAAGTACGTACAGATTCTGGGGAAATCGCAAGTACTCGTTGCAGCGAGTGCTTGTTTCTTGGACAGAGGGCAGTTTCTACTCGCGATGTGTTTCAACGTAATTCTTGTTTATGTCTTGTTTGATGAAACTGTTTATCTCTTTGAGATTGTCGGAAATTGCATTAATATCGTTGGTTATAGAACTGAGAGTGATTAAAAAGGCCCACCCGATTATTCCTACCCACAAAAAAGACAATATAATTATAAACGCAGTAATATTAAGTGGACTAGCTATGAGGAAGAATATAAATCCACCAAGAATACATCCAATTAGGAATAGCCAAGAAATAATTCTAAGTATTTTCCCAGGCTGTCTATAACCTTTGTTACTATGTTTATTAGAGATAGGAGAAGCTCTTTTTGTGTTTCCATTCTGCACATCTTGAAGTATATTATGACTAAGCAAATCGGTAAGCCTCCTTACAATAGAGATACTATCAAACTCTTTTCGATTTCTGCATTTTCAAGTTGTTTTTGTATATGTTGTTCCACTTTGTTACCCAAATCGGGATCTATGTTCTTTACATCTTTTAAAAAATTCATATCCCACCGAATTTTTTCGCCTTTATCTTGTTTGTCCAATATGTCCTGAATATTTTGCCGTGGAATTAAGATACCTGAGCGACGGGGGGATTCAGGTTTATCTAGACTTGAAAGAATTCCTTGTATTTTGGATAGTAATACCTGCTCATTAAGGCGATCTTGGGATAATCCTGAAATTCGATTTCATAGGACCGATCGTATGTCTCCCTAACTTTCTTGACCTTTGTCAAATTCACAATAAAGGAACGATGAACCCTTATAAATTCTTCTCCCAACATATCTTCAATTTCGTCGAGACTTTTCCTAACCTCCCATACCTCCCCAAGAGAATGGATGAGTAATTTGTGATTGTCGACCTCCATAAAAATAATGTCATCATAATTAAGATGTAATACTTCGTTTTTGACCTTAACGGTGAGAACATTTAATTGGGTTTGTTTTTGTTGCTGGATTCGGTCGACAATTTCCTCGAGCAGATCCTTTAATTGGGCAATCCGTATGGGTTTGAGCACATACCCATACGGATGAACCTCAAATGATTCCACGGCATATTTTGAATATCCGGTTACAAATACAATATAAATATCGTCCTTCAGTCTGCTGATTTCTCGTGCCACATCTAGTCCATTCGCCTTCTGGTTGGTGAGTTCAATATCTAACAAGGCAATTTGGGGATGGTTCTCTTTAGCCCAATTGATTGCTTCCTGCCCGATCGGAGTCGCAAAAATTTCCATGATTCCGGGTATATCACTCAGAATTTGTTTAATAAATTCCCGATTATACTCTTCATCCTCAAGAATAAGTGCTTTGGTCATCCAACATCAAACCTATCCCTTTAACGAATCTGGTATTTGGGGTTCATAGGCAATAAACCAAGAATTCGGGATATGTCACTGTTGTCAGTATCAGACACCATATTCCTGCTTAAATATGATGCAATATAATTAGCAACGCTGGACAAGCTCACGCGCATTTCTCCCCTCCGGTATTTTCACTATAATTGCTGTACGTTTGTCAGATATTACCTCAATTTCTCCACCATAACGCTTTACCAGTTTTCGCACAATATAGAGCCCATAGCCCCGCCCCACCGATTCCTTGCTGGTAAAACCCGCTTCAAAGATTCTGTCTCTATCCTCACCATTTATGGTGGCTCCATTGTTGCGAACGCAAATTATAAAATCTTTATTTTGAAATTCAAACTCTAATTCTACCGATGGTTGCCTTTTATCCTGTAAAGCTGATTCGATGGCATTATCTAAAAGATTGCCAATTATGCTGCAGAGATCCCATGGTTCAATCTTCAAAAGAGAAAAATCGCAGGTTGAATTTAACGAAAATTCGATTCCTTGGGATTTCGCCAGGTTGAACTTACTATTAACGAGACTGTTTAGTTCAGGATGTTCGATATATACATTGTCAAACTTATTCCAGTAATTCTCAGCGATACCATCTATATATTGCTGAGCCTCTTGTGTGCGATCAAGATAGATCAATGATTGCAGGGCCTGAAGATGCCGTCTGTATTCATGTTTTTCAGATTGCAGAATTGAGAGGAGCATTTCATTGTGCCGCAAATGCTCTCTCATTAGACTGGTTTTGATGCTCTCTCGAGCATTGCTGTATATGTTTGCAATAGCGGCTATACTCAATAGTGCCAAGGCAACAATTAGCGCTTCCCAATAAGGCAACCACTCTTTTACAGTGCTAATGTCGTCAGTTGCTTGAATAACGCTAATAATCACAATTGAAACTAGGGTCTGGGATAGAATTATCAAAATTAACAAGACGTCTTTTTTTCGATTCAACTACAAATTCCCTCTCGTGTTCAGATCATATAACACCCACTTATTGCTTTTGACCAGTAAAAATATAAAGGTCCCCAATAATAGTGTGGGCATAAAGACGCCGATATTTAGCCAGGCATTTGCGGCTAAATCACTTGCGGTCTTGGATATTAGTCTAAGAACAAGTGACATAACTACATTTTCTATTACTCCCATGATCATAGCCCCACATATCACAGCGATGAAACTGTACACGATCTGAACTTTCCCTAGCCTGCTAGTAATAAGCGTAGTAATAAAAATTAATAGAATTGTATGAGCGCCTGGCATGAGTGGCAGCCGCGGCAAAATATACGCGGCAAGGCCTATGAAACCTGATGCGATGATCGATTCCTTCCACCCGATCCTCAGGTTGAACAGTAAAAAACCAATCTGAATAATCAGGAACGTCTGGGGGATCGATATAAATAATACAGCGTACCAAGGAATCGGAAACATAAGAAGACTTCTCCAGACACATTTCTGCAACGCTACTACAGGGATTATTAGACATAGCATCTAATAATCCCTGCCTTATTTTGGGCATTCACGCTCGATAACCGGCTATTCACGTCATGAAAAGGGCTATTCACGTCATTTGGCAGGTATTGGGAGAGGTAACAATGAATTGGAAGGGTTAAGAAATATGGAAGCCCGGAAATTGATTTGTTCACGGGTTATCGCATAACTACCACCCGGGTAAAGCCAAAAGTGGAACTACAAAATTATACAATGCGGTGCTAATAACTACCTACTTGCAATTTAACGGCGCTTATCCAGTACCACCGGGATACAGCTACCGGATATGTACCCACTGGCGTTGCCTACAGCGGCAATGATTCTGAAACAGCTATAGCGATAATGCATTGTTAAGAAAGTTTCAGTGTGGATTGCAGGCGGCTATACCGCTGCATAGTCAGGTTTATGATCGCGGTTGATGAAGGGAGGAGAGAGATAGAGGTGCGATCATGGATAGGTTAACCATTATTAATATTCCGGCATATTCAGTATTGGGGTCACCCGACGATACTACTAACATCTATAACGCAGTAAATGAACAGGAATTTCTTTATATGAGTGATCAGGAATTCAAAGACACAGTTAGAAGAAATCTAGCGAGCATTATAGACCAAAAGAAAAAGGATGCAAGAATCAGATGGAACGAAGACATAGTTAAATATGTTGAGATTATAGCACCGGATCAAGTTGACGAGATTAAACAACAAATAGCAACAGATACATCTCTTCAAAGTACCATCGTTAGAGCGTCAGAACCGGGAAGTGAAGATTTGACTTGGGTAATATATGATTATAACCTGGGTGGAATTAAACTATATGCTTTTTTACAACGGATAGCCTGGTCATGGAACTCGACGCGAATAACATCAATATCTACAAATGCATATTCCCGTATTTGGGCACCGCTTTGGAGTTATGAAGGTATTAATGATCAATCTGGCTCTTATAATAATAATTATTACTCTTACACTCAGTATCATGAGGGCCATTTTGTAGGAGAAATAGCAGGCTATCCATTAGTTAATACCTATCCATGGCACCAAGGCACTGTAATGACCGGTGGTGGGTGGTCTCATAATGCAGGGTTTAATTAAATTTTGAGGAGCCTTTATAATGCCTAACCTACGAGATTATATTGTATTTTTTTTGATTGCATATTTACCAATATTATTTCTTATGCCAGGACGTCCTATTACATTGAAGATATTTATATTACCAATACTTCCTGCACTATTATTTTCCGCAATTTTAGGCACTATTTCAAATCTCGTTCGGGCATACTCCATTAAAAAATAGAAAGGGAGGCGAAATTAAGGGGAACAAATGACGGGTAATTCGTTCCCCTTTTCGTGCGCCATGCATGCTGCCTGACTTCGCGGTTAAAGCCCGCTATCGGGACTGGCAATTGCCAACCATTATGTCAGCGCAAGGGTGTTCACCGCAAGGTAGATACACTTCGATTACAAACTGAAGGAAGCGTGAGCAAAGTCCCGGCCCGAGGAACATGACTCGTATCAGGCATCCAAAGTAGGATGAGTCTAAGAAGCAAGACGAAATCCACTAAACTGCACGGACATGGGATGAAAATGCAGCGGGTATATGGGATGAAGGCCTTAAATTCATAAAAATCAAAGGGAGTGTGTCCCGAACTTTGTGTAAAGTCCAAATAGATGTAAAATAAGGCGGTATTTTGAGAGGGAAGATGGCCGAAAAAGTCAGCTGCCCTCTTTAAACTTGAATTATAGGTCAAAGACAGCCGATGTCAATCCTATTTGATCGGTCCATCGAAATAGATTTCCAACTGGGCGTGGATACGTCCCCAGTCCTAGCCCCGTCCGGTCCATTTTTTGGTTATTTCCACCATTGCTAAGTACAGTATTTTCAAAAGGCTGTCATCAGTCGGAAAAACAGATTTGCTTTTGGTGACTTTGCGGAGCTGGCGGTTGAATCCTTCGATGGTGTAGATCAGTTTTCTGACCTCTTCAGGGTATTTGAAGTAGGTCGATAGATTCGGCCAGTTATTGCGCCAGGTGATGGCTATCTTGGGATATTGGCCTTCTTTACAATATTACTGCCATTACCCATAATTTTTATGGGAGGGGAGAAGGGATATTGTGCATATTTCCAGTAGTGGATACTTTAATCTAATTTTTGTCATAGTAATAATAGGAGCTATGGTAGAGGTAATATGGCAGCTATCTGAACAGATGAAAAATATCGGTAAATGGGTTGTGGATTATGATAATCTTGCAGTAAACATTATAGTAAGTATGTTAATTATGTGTGTCTTTACCCGATTATTGTGGGATAGTCTTGAAACGTATGCGTTTGTTATAATTTGGTTGCTATTACCATGTTATATATTGTTGCGAAACCTAAAAAAGCATTAGTATTGCCCATCATCGACACTCCTGTTCTGGATTGGTTACACCACCACTGCATTGTGGCGATTGCAACCGATCTTAAGTAGCCCCCAGCAGGGTGACTCCGTCAAAGCATCTATCATCAGCAAACCAGAGGAATATCAATGGAGCAGTTGCGCTGCTTATTATAATGAGGATCGAAATACTGCTGCATTTCCTGATACCAGTTTAATCCTAGGTATAGTAGAAATAGAGATTCTATTTATAATCCCAAGACCGATGACATTAATGGCGTTAATGCTAACTGGTAATGGTTAGCGGTTCCTACGCTAACGGTTTCGGCAAGCTATATCAAAACTAAGAAAGGGAGGATATATTCTATGAAAGTACATCGCCATCGGGCTCTTAAATGGACACTTGCCCTTTGCCTTGCGCTTATCCTGGGTTTTTCCTTAACCGCTGTAGCAAGAAATGCGTCAACTAGCGAATCCACCCAAATTCCAACCAAAGCTCAGGCTGAAAGTGTCATCGAAAACTACCTGGCTGCCACCGAACGCGCTGATGTTGATAATATGGTGAAGTATTGTATGGATTCGCGGGGGTGCAAGAAATTTTATAGGCCGCAGATAGCAATAACAATTATTGCCATGTAAGCATGGTTAAGGCATCGGGGAAGCAGTCTGATGATCTTTTCGATTGTAATACTGTTAAAAGATAATAGCGCGATTTTGGGTTAAATATATTATTAGGCTGTTTGAATTTCAGCAGCCTAATAGTGCTTTTCCCACCAAACTGGAGCGGAAAGACAATATTAAAATACCTTATCAGCACGGTCTGTAGAGCTACGCAATCCGGGACTAGGAGAATAACTATTATGATTGATATCGTTTTTGGCGAAAGTGCTTGTGGAAGTCTTAAAGTGGCACAGCACTATGGCGAGGGAAAATATCATGACGGGTGTATTGGCGTTATCGTTAGTCACACTGATGGAAGCAAGCCAACCAAGGAGGAAGTTGAAGCTGCCGGACGGGAAGCAAAGGAAAAAGAACGCTTGGCGTGGGAGAGTGCTACCCCTTTGGGTGGGAAAATAATAGACATCTATGGATTCAATTTGGTGTTGAGCGTCGGAGATATTTCGGAAAATCAGCCCGGTATCAAGCGGAAACAGACATTAGAACACTTATACAGTGTTTATCCGAATGACCAGGGGCGTCACATGGTTGAAGAAATACTTAAAAGGGCAAATGAAGATCTGAAGGCTATTCGGGAACGTGCCGCAGCGGGAGAAGCCCTTCGAATCTGGTACAGCAATCAGTCTGATGAAATGTGTGGACTTTACTGGTTCATGGGACAGTTGAATCAGTGGGGCGTACATGATGGACCGGTTTCTATTGTCAAGCTCCCAGAATGGGAAGCTGACGATAAAGGAAATATCATACGGAAAAATAGCTGGGGTGAAGTAGCTCCAGAAGAATGGCATCGGTATCTTGCCCTGCAAAGGCCTGTGTTGCCAGTATTTATACAAAACTGTGCAGCTCATTGGCAGGAGCTTCAAGCAGAGAACGCACCTTTGCGAGCCATGCTGAATGGCCAGTTGGTTAGTGCGTCAAGAAAGTTCTATGATGACTTTATCCTTCGCGAAATCGCAGCAGAAGACGAACAATTTCAGGAGGCAATGATTATCGGACGAGTACTTGGTAAATACCAACTTGGGATCGGTGATTCCTGGGTTGCATTCCGTATAGAAGAAATGATCCATGCCGGAAAACTTGAGGTTGTGACTACGGGCACCAAAGATATGCCGATCTATCATCGAGTATTGAAAAAGTGTACTCTCAAATTGTGAGGAAACCAGGGGACGGGAGTTGCCAAGCAAGGTCGCGACATATACCGGGTGGGAAGCCCGCCGGGGAAGGCCTGGACAGCCTAGCTCATAGCTAGTCTTGGAGCAGGGCGGATAACCGGTCTGTTTAAGCATAGACAGGCGAGACAGTAGAACGTAAGACGGAAGCGGGAATTTGCGAAGCGATTGATACGAATGTGTTTATATCCTTGTTTGATACTATTGGCCCCAATGCAGGATTCGTTCGATGATCTTCGTGCATCTTTACTGGAAAGGAAGAATGGATGAAGTGCAAAATATTGCAACTCGATTAATACGAGGCGGAATGGATGATTAATAAATTTGCAAGAAATATAGGATTGGTATTATTATTTGTATTATTTATTATAATGAACTATTGGAATACTCTCAGAAATTCCGTATTTTATATTTTATGGATAGTAGTTCTGGGTATATTTTATAAATATAAAACGCAAAAGGATAATTTGGGTCAATGGTATATCAATAAACTTCATTTTTTTGTTCTTCTATTTATTTTTGTCATACCTGCAACCGCATACACATTATTTGCTACAGGAAACTGTATGATACTTTCAGTAGTAATATTAATAGCTGCGGTAATTGCTTTTTTGGTTTCATTGGAAAAGGGAGAAGAAGGCAATATTTAAGCAAGTATAAAATCAATCGCCAAAGATGAGCTGGAAGGTAATCATAAGACACCGGGGGCCGGCTGGATTTTCTTTACCCTTTAGGAATGGGAAGATCCGGCGACTACTGCAACAATAACAGCCGCCTGGACTCCTTCCACAGTATCCGCCACCGCTTTGGCGACTGGATCATTTTTCATGATTGCTTTGATTTTCTGCTTGGCTTCTTTAATTTCCGTCCGGGTGAAAATTTCGCCCGTCAGCCCGCAGGCACTAACCAGCCCCATCAAGGCCACCGTCCGGGCTTCAGCCTCTTCCCGCCGCAGCAACAGCCGACGGAGTTTTTCCCTTACGGTCTTTTCCTCACTGGCATCCTTCATCGGATAGTGGGGGGAGTCAAATACCCACAGGATTTTGTGTTCTTCCACCTTTAAAATTCCCTTTTTGACCAGCCGTTCCAGGATAGACTGCTTCAGCCTCATCTTCGAGCCAGCCAATTTGTTGACCCAATGATCCGCCTTCCGCTCCTTGGCCGAGTTTATTATCTGAGTCAGGGCTGCATCTAAAATGTCATCCCCGGTTAAGGACCTGTTTAGCAGGACCAGCTTTTTATCGCGTATCTCCACTTTTTCCCGCAGGGCCAGTTCGGTCAGCACTGCCCCCGCTAGGCCATAATTGATCGATATGGAAGCGCTGGACAGGATGGTTCCCTTTTGGTCATGCAAAGCCAGCAGCAGCAATTGCTCGGGTAAAGTCAGCATAAGCCCACCTCGATAAATTAAATGCTGTCACCATTGTACCATAGGATAGGGGAGGGTTCTGTTAGCCCGCTCATAATTTGTTGGTTTGATGGGGCATTCTCACACAGTCTGACATCCTCCCTGCTTTCCGTCGATTTGATCTATAATGTTATAGGAAAAGGGTAATATTTCAATTACCAATTAAAGACTGGTGGTGTCCCGATGAAAGAAAGCAAAAACGAAAAAAGGCCCCTGTACTACTATTACCTGATCGCCATCGCTATCGTGCTGATTCTTAACGCCTTCATCTTCCCGCTGATACTCAAGCAGCAGGTGACCGAGGTCGACTACGGTACCTTCCTAGGCCTGGTGGAAAGCGGTACGGTCAAAAAGGTGGAGATCCAGGACAAGCAGATAGGCTTCGTGGCCGTGGATGAGACCGGCAAGGAAACCGTGTATGTGACCGGCCGCTTGGACGACCCGCAGCTGGTCGACCGCCTCTATGCCGCCAAGGTCGAATCCTACGGGCAGGTGATCCCCAAGACGATGTCACCTTACCTCAGTATCCTGTTGATGTGGATCGTCCCTCTGCTGATCTTCTGGTGGATCGGTACCAGGATGTCGGGACGTCTGATGAACCAGTTCGGGGGTGCCGGCAACGCCATGACCTTCGGCAAGGCCAACGCCAAGATATATGTGGAGGCCCAGACCGGCAAATCCTTCGACGACGTGGCTGGCCAGGATGAAGCCAAGGAGGCTCTGCAGGAAATAATCGATTTCCTCCACAACCCCGAGAAATATAAGGAAGTGGGAGCACACATCCCGAAGGGGGCCTTGCTGGTAGGACCTCCGGGGACCGGCAAGACCCTGCTGGCCCAAGCGGTGGCCGGGGAGGCCAAAGTGCCCTTCTTCACCATATCGGGTTCCGAGTTCGTGGAGATGTTCGTGGGCATGGGGGCGGCCCGGGTACGGGACCTGTTCAAACAGGCCCAGGAGAAGGCTCCCTGCATCGTCTTTATCGATGAGATCGATGCTATCGGCAAGAGCCGCGATGCCAACATCGTTATGAGCAACGATGAGCGGGAGCAGACTTTGAACCAACTGCTGAGCGAGATGGACGGCTTCGATGCCGAAAAAGGGGTAGTCATCCTGGCTGCCACCAATCGGCCCGAGACCCTGGATAAAGCCTTGCTCCGCCCTGGCCGCTTCGACCGGCGCATCCCGGTGGATCTGCCTGATCTTAAAGGCCGGGAAGCTATCCTGCAGGTGCACGCGCGCAAAGTGAAACAGGGACCGGACCTCGACCTGATGGCTATCGCCCGGGCTACCCCCGGGGCATCAGGCGCCGACCTGGCCAATATAATAAATGAAGGTGCCCTGCGGGCAGTCAAGATGGGGCGCAAAGAGGTGCTGCAGAGCGACCTGGAGGAAGCGGTGGAGGTGGTAGTGGCCGGTTACCAGCGTAAAAACGCGGTGCTGACCCCGGAAGACAAGAAGGTGGTCGCCTATCACGAACTGGGCCATGCTATCGTGGCCGCTAGTCAGAGCGGCTCCGCCCCGGTGCATAAGATAACCATCATCCCCCGCACTTCAGGGACCCTGGGTTACACCATGCAGGTGGAAGAGACAGAGCGGGTGCTCATAACCCGGGAAGCGGCCCTGGACAAGATCACCACCTTCATGGGCGGCCGGGCAGCCGAGGAGGTAGTCTTCAAAACCATCACCTCAGGTGCTGCCAACGATATCCAGGAGGCCACCCGCCTGGCCCGTGCCATGGTGACCCGTTTCGGGATGAGTGAGGAATTCGACATGATGGCCCTGGAGACGATCAACAATCCCTACCTGGGTGGGGACGCCTCCCTTTTGGTCTCGGCTGAAACCGCTTCCCGGGTCGATAGTGAGGTGCTGAACATCATCAAGGCCTGCCATGACCGGGCGGCCAAAATCCTGGAGCAGCACCGGGACAAACTGGATGAGCTGGCCCTGTACCTGATGGAGAAGGAGACCATCTCCGGGGAGGAGTTCCTACAGATCCTGAATAAATAACAACTTTCTGAGCAGTTTATGGGCAGCGGGAACCTTCAGATACCTTTACCCTAAGGCCGGTGCAGCTGCACTAAGCCGATACGTTTCCATTTTCGGTTCGTAACGATGATAGGGGTTAGGGGAGGCAGGCAGAGTATAGAGAGTATCGTCGATTACCGCATACCTTTAACAGCCGTAAGACATATTAATAACTGTGCAGTATTAATATTTACGGTAATTCGCATCCGTGCCAGCAGGACTAAAATGTCGAAAAACGTGCTCACTATTTGTCGATAGGGTAATATTCTTATTAACCGGCTTTCGTGGTTAAATATTAAAAGACGCTTAGAGGAGGAGGCACAGCATGGCAGATAATCCGCAGATGGAAAGCCTTAAGAAAACCATCGAGATATTGAAGAACATTCACCAACTAAACAGCCTTAACCCCGTGTTGGCTCAATATGAGAAGGGCTTCCTCGATGCCCTGACCACCGTGGAGATGTCGATATATACCATAGAAACCCAGAAACTGATGACGGAGAGTATCACCCAGTTCTGGAATATGTTCAAAATCCCAGATTATTTCGGCAAAAGCGGGGAAGAGGCCGAGGGGGAAAAAGGGGGAGGCCCGGATAAAAAATAGGTGGCCTTCTTAAACATTGATCCGCCCGCTTACTCATCCAGTTCCACTTCTATCTTCTCGGCCATCCGGCGGCCGACCGCCACCTGGGTGCCGCCCACGCTTACCACCAAGGGACCCCGCAAGGGGTGGCGGGCCTTCAATTCCAGGCTGGTTCCGCTCAGGATGCCGTAGCCAAACAGGCGCTTGGCTGCTTCCTTTCCTTCGATGTTAACCACCCGGGCCTTCTGGCCGACTTCCACATTGCTCAGATACATATTGATCCTCCTCTATAAAGCTGACGGCAGGACCAGGTTCAAGACCGCCCCCACCGTGAAAGATGTGATCAAACCCATCCCCAGGATCTTCAACTGCGCTTTGACCCCCATCTCCCGGATGGTCATGACGATGGCCGGCAGGCAGGGCAGCGACAGGGCAATCATGGCGATGGCGATGGTCGCCTCCCGAGGTGACATGGTCAGGTTCAGAAGCACCAGTGGAGCCAGGTAGCGCTGGAATACCGTGATCAGCACCGCCACCAGAGCTTCGGCGGGTATACCGAACAGGCTCCGGCTCAAAGCATCCATCCCCCGGAAATAATCAAGCGCCCCCGAATCAATCAGAGCCCGCATGCCTATATTCATAACCAGCAGCAGAGGCAAGACCTCGGTAAAGAAACCCGAGAAGCGCATCCTGGTCTTGGTCAGCAGGTTGGTCAGGGCAGGTACCCGCAGAGGGGGCAGTTCATATATGAATTCTTCCCGCTCCACCGCCCGGCTCAAAAGCAGCGACAAAACCAGGAAAGTCACCAGCATGGTCCCCATAATTATTCCCAGGGAAGCGTGGAAGGCAGCCATTACCGAAGCCAATACCCCCAAGGTGGCCGAGCAGGGGATAACTATGCTCAGCAAAGTCACCACCAGGAACCGCTGATAGGGGTTGGGAAGGATGCGGGTAGCCATGATGGCCGGAGTCCGGCAGCCAAATCCCAACGCCAGGGGGATGATGCCCTGCCCGGATATCCCCAGCAGACTGCCGACCCTCTCCAGGGCTACCGAATAACGCGGCAGCAGCCCGGAGTCCTCCAGCAGAGCCATCAGGATACTCACATACAGCATGGCGGGCATGATTATGGTAAATGGTATGATCAGACCTTCCGGCACCGCCTGAGCCAGAATCGAGGCAATCTTGCCCGAGGGCAGGACC
>JBEHWJ010000034.1:0-19824 GCA_040217755.1 Syntrophomonadaceae bacterium
GTGGTTTCAGCCCCGAAGGTTTAAAAACATTAATTTCGCAAAGGAGATCTTCGCAATGAGCAAGGTTCTTATCATGCCCTGCCTGGATATGAAGGATGGCCGGGTGGTCAAGGGGGTTAATTTCGTCAATCTCAGGGATGCCGGCGATCCGGTGGAATGCGCCCGGATCTACTGCGAGAATGGAGCCGATGAGCTGGCTTTTCTGGACATCGCGGCCACCATCGAGAAACGCAAGACCACTTTGGCAGCAGTCAAACGGGTGGCCGAAGTGATTACCATCCCGTTCACGGTGGGCGGGGGCATCGGTTCGGTCGCGGATGCCGAGCAGGTCCTGGAGGCAGGGGCCGACCGCATATCCATCAGCAGCGCCGCCTTCCGCAACCCCGCTTTGATCGATCAGGCAGCTGCCCAATTCGGCTCTTCCCGGCTGGTGGCGGCCATCGACGTGGACCGCAACCCAGCCCTCCCTTCCGGATATGAAGTCTACATCGACGGGGGCAACACCGCCACCGGCAAAGATGCCATCGAATGGGCCCGCGAGGCCGAGGCCCGCGGCGCCGGATACATCCTCCCGACCAGCAAAACCCGCGACGGGGCTAAAACCGGTTATGACATCCCCCTCATCCGGGGCATCAAGGACATGGTGAAGGTGCCGGTCATCGCCTCCGGCGGCGCCGGCCGCCTGGAGCATTTTCTGGAAGCCGCCCGGGACGGCAAGGCCGACATCCTCTTGGCCGCATCAGTCTTCCATTTCGGCGAGGTCAACATCCTGGAGCTGAAGAAATACCTCCGCGACCAGGGCATCGATACCAACTAAGAGCGGCAACAGTGATGCACAAAAGATACCGAGGCCTTTAAAACCTCGGTATTGCTATTTACGGGGGTAAATCATATAGATGGGGGGCAATAACTTGGGGACAGGCACCAAGTTATTGGTTCTGGGCCTTACCGGCCCAGCCCTCGCGAGGCTTGGCACGTCTTTTCGTAAAGCCCCCGGAATATATTATCAGGATCGGTCTGGCGTTTAACCTGATCGTAGTTCTTTTTGTTCCATATCGTCCAGAATTCCTCCTCGGAATACAGATTGGTCGATATGAGAGTCTTGAGGGCCCCGAGCTCCATCAGCTTTTCCTCGATTATCCTATAGTAATGTCCCGCATCTTCCCTTTGCATGCCATAGATCGCGATGTCCAGGAATAGTTCATCCCGGACCTGGCTGAGGAATTCATCCGCCAACCATTCATAATGGCGCACGACCTTGTAGGGGACGCACCACAGCGGGAAATGATCCACTTCTTCCTTATACCAGCTCATGAACTCCTCCATCTTCGAGAACGGTATGAAGGTATCGACGGTTATGGGGATGATGGCCGCGGGTATGACCTTGCGGAAAGTATTGGCCATCCTCAAGGCGTTGTTGGAATTGGTGAGCTTGCCGAACAAGAGCCGGCCGGCGAACGATTTGGGGCGCACGTTGGTCACGCCCTTGTTGTACCTGAAGAAATAATCGACGGTCTCCAGGTAATCCTCCTGCCGCTGGGCGGTGCTGAGGTAGTATATCCGCATCCAGTCGTAGCGGTGGGTATAGGGGGCCTGGTCGACAAAATTGCCCGCACACAGGACATACTCTTCCGGCGAGTGGATAATGCCATCCATAAAATCTATGTCTTGCCTGGTATAATGAGCCCATATCGCCCTTTGGTATTCTTCCAGGCTCGGGTATTTCTCATAGGTCACCTTCACGTAAGGCTGGGCAGGTATGAGCCGGAATTTGAGCCGCGTGATTATCCCCAGGGTACCGAAAGTCCCGTGCACCATCTGAAACAATAGCTGATTCTCGTTATCGGGGGTGCAGATCAGCACCTCGCCCTTGGCGGTCACGACCTCATATTCCAGGCAGTTGTCGTGGAATCCCCCGAATTTATAGGACATGGATTCAATAGAACACCCGGCCACCGCACCGCCGATAGTTATCGTCTTAAGCTCGGGCACTACCACTGGGGCCAAACCGTACCGGAGCGTCGCCTCCACCACCTTGGCAAAGGTCGCGCCGGGCTCGGCGATGCAGATGCGCTTTTCGGCATCGATGTGGATTATCTCATCGAGGTCGCTGACGTCAAGCTTCTCGTCGGAATACTTCTTGTCCTCAGGTTTGGGGACTTCGTGAGAAACAGACTTCTTCTTCAGGGTCAAGGGTGCAGTGCTTCTACGCTCTTTCAGCTGTTGGGCAATCCTGCCTACCTTCTCTTCATGGAAATCCACCTCTCCATCCTCCTTTACCTTCTATTCATCGGGCCACTGTTCCGGTGTCGTCGTCTCCCTCCCCTCGGTTTATTTGCGTAAATATGTATTAATCTGGGTTTTTATATAATCTTAAAGGAAATTATCGAAATGGGGAACTCAAAAAGAGCTTTTTGTCGTTGCAATGAATATCCTGTTAGTATTCGTTTATTGTGGTGCGGGTACCGCATGATAATTCCGAGCGGAGCGCATTTTGTCATTCCGAGCCCGGCGAGGAATCTAGTCCCAGCAGCGAGACTCTTCGCTGCGCTCAGAGTGACACATTAAAATAACTTGGGGACAGGCACCAAGTTATTCCCCAGCATGACATGTGTTACGAGACTCTTCGCTACGCTCTGAGTGACACTTTTTTGTCATCCTGAGGAGCCGAAGGCGACGAAGGATCTCGTCAACAATACCGTACTGTTGTCCCTTATACAGTCGCCAGACTCTTCGCTGTGCTCTGAGTGACACATTAAAATAACTTGGGGACAGGCACCAAGTTATTCCGATCCCTAATTCAGACTGGCCGAGCCGTAGATCGCGGTGTACTTCTGCTGGGCGGCGGCGGCCTGGCTGACGCCGATGCTGCATTGCGGGCTCAGCAGGGAACATTGTTTACTGCAGCCGGTGCAGTAGAGATTGCTTAGGTACTGGGTCAAAGTGATCGCAACCGAGCTTGTTCCGCTAGTGGTTCCCGGGGATGGGCTGAGGCTGGAACCGGTATCGGTGCCCGACGGACTGGGGCTGATGGTCGGTGCGGGGACCGTGGTCGTCACTGTGCTGGAATGCTTGTTGCGTCCCTGGCCGCGGGAATTGGAAACCGGGACGCTGGCGGGCAGGGTGTCGGCGGCCGGGCTAGGGGGATTCTCCGCCACCGGGGCGGTGCTGTAGACTGCCTCCGGGGAGGGCTTGGGTGAGACTGCATAGTTGGCCGGATTGAACCCCGACTGGGTGAACAGCAACCCCAGGGTCAGCACCAGGGCGCCCAGGTTCAGGGCCACCTTGCCAGGCGACGGGCGGCCCGCAGATCTGAATAGGCGGGGCGCCGTATGGGCCACAAACTTCCAGTGCAACGCCAGGTGCAGCCCCAGCAGACCCAGGCAGCCGTAGGACAACCATTTATGTAAGGTGATGATGGAGCGGCTGGCCGGGCCGGCGGACGGGAAAAGCACCGCGGAGATCTGGATTCCGGTGATGATGATGCCGACCAGGACCAGGAGGGACAGCGCATTTAACAGGTAAAAATATTTGGTCTTGGCCTTCACCTTAGGATTGAACAAGTTCCTGCTGACGTTTTTGACCCAGGACCAGTTGAGCAGCAGATGGAACAGGACCAGGGCCCCGCTGGCCAGGCCGGCGAGCTCATGGAAACTGAAACCGGTTTGGCGGGGATATATCAACAGGACGAACAACACGGTCAGAATTATGTCCAGAACCAGTTTGCGCAGCGTTTTATCCATGGCTTCACATCTCCCTATCTAATGGTTGTGAAATCAGCATAACCGGGGGTTGTGATGGCCCTGTGGAAAATCCAAGAAGATTTGATGAAGGAAAAGCCATGCGGATTTGCCTGAAATCCCATGTATTTCTGCAGGAAGATGTTAATGAAATTTCCCCACATGAATATATTTAGGCAAACGAATTTGGCTGGCGGGATTTATGAATGTTTTCGCCCACAAATCGATATTGATATTCTTCACGGCCTTGGGGATTATCCTGGGGTCTTCATTATTGGGCGCCCTGGTTCTACCCGCCCGGCTTAAACAACAAAGCGGGGCCATTTTTGTTGAAGAAAAAAAGGGACAAAATATTGAGTCGTTTAAGAAATGACGGATTAAGCCTGCGGCAAATATGCAGGATGACCAGCTTGCCATTCCACATTATCCGAAAGGTTTAGGCATTGACATGGAAAGAGCCGTCTCAGACCACTGAAGAAGTCTGAAAAATGTGTCATGCTGAGCGTCAGCGAAGCATCTTGCAGCTGTATAAGGGCCCCTAATACAGTATTGTTGATGAGATCCTTCGTCGCCTTCGGCGCCTCAGGATGACAAATAAGTGTCACTCTGAACGAAGTGAAGAGTCTATTAGCTCCTCGGGATGACAAAATAGGTACTTTGTCAGTGGTCTTGAACCGTCCCCACGTGTCCCCAATTACCTCCTAAGTCGGTGAGGCAGCCATTCAAAAAGTCCCAACGTAGATATGATGATTACACCTAGCCCCGCTAAAAGTGTGGGGAGAGTTGTACAGGACGGGAAAATGGTAAGGTACCCGATCAGCAATCCCCCCAGGACCAGGAATATTTGCCGGGAACGATGACTGGCAAAGAAGGTTCCCTGTTCCTCAAGGGACAAATGCTCAAACACTATTACAGCGAAACCCACTACTGCCGCTATAAACAGCAGCAGTATCCCGCTTTCCAGTCCCAAATTAGGAGGTTGCGCGCTACTGACCATTGACACCCCGGTCATCCTCCAGTCAAAATGGTGGTCTACATGTTGAATAGTAAACCAATGTTCTCCGGTGAGATAGGCGGGGATAGTGAGATATCGCTGCACATATTGGGCGTTGATAGAGAAAGTTTCCGAAACATGATAATAGCGCGCAGCTATGTTTTCCACCATTGCTGCCAGCATCGCCGGCAAGTATATCAATATAAAACTCAAGCCAGCGGCAGGCAGAGGTCCGGAGGTAAAGGTGGAAGCGAAAAAGCTCAATGTAAACAGGCCTACCAGGCTCAGGCTCATCAACAAACCCCAGCGTATAAGTGTCATTGGACCCAGATCCAGTCCCAGTGATCCTGATATCGCGCTGAGAAAAAGCAAGTTGATTGCCATCGCCAACAACAGAGCACCGGTACCAAATAGGAATTTGGTCAGCACAATTTCTCGCCGACCTACCGGAGTTGTTAGCAGGTAAGTCAAACTGCCTTTGCGTTCTTCTCCCAGTAAAAGAGCTCCCAGGAGTATCGCTGCTGCCACCCCCAGAAGATACAAAGTATTCGAAGAAAAAGGTGATGGCCCCATTACCATATATTGAAAGCTGAGCATATAGGCTAATTGCTGCCCCCATCCCCGGGCTGCGTCTTGTCCCTGCAGCAGATAATACAGGCTTTGTAAAACTGGTCCATAAATCACCAAAACAGCGGTGACCAAAAAATAGCCGCGGTTTTTTTGCCATTCCTTGGCTAAAAGTGCATGCACCACCCTCCATCTGCTCATCCCGATTCCCCCCATCACCAAAAATATTTGTATATACTCAAACCAGCATATGTTTACGTGGATCTTTTGCTCAAACCCAGGACAGCCATCGTTCTCCAAAGAATTCCTATGCCCAGATAAATTCCGAAGGCTATTAATGGGAGATAAATGAGAAATAGCCCCGGAGAACCTGCAAGTTCAGTAGCGTAGAGTGGAGCGAACAGGCAGGCTACCATCAAGCGGCCTGTCTCCTTGGAATTACCGCTTAAAAGAAATTCTCCCGTTCTTTCTAGAGGATTACGTTCAAAGGCCCGCATAGCCAGAATCAAGAATATCACCCCAGCCAATAATAATAGCGGTATGCCTGCGAACGAGGCAGCAGAATTGCTCCATCCATTCCCGCCCTCTTGCATGATGTAATAATCGATAATATTTAGATGATTGAGCCATTGAGTAGCACTCGTTGCTTGATCGGCTGATAGGACAGCGTATTTACTAAGGGTATTGATTATTAAAAAGCTCAGCATCATGGGCAGCATAAGAAAGAATCCGGTAAAGACAGCAGAATACAGAATTGAACTGCAAATACTGGCGCTCAGCAAGGCCAGGCTGAAGAGGCAGAGTAAGGCGGCGGTCGTCGATCCAGCCCAAGCATAAAGAAGAACAGGGTTTATAGACCCTGGATTCAATCTGGCTACCCCGAACATATACGCAGAGAGCAAGACCATGGAGGTTAGGATAGCCAAGCTGCCGGTCATCCATTTAGCTGCCAGGATTTGGCGGCGAGCCACCGGCGTACTGGCCAAGTAATTCAAGCTGTTGCCGCGTTCGTGGCCCACCATTATTGCGGCCAACAATAATACTGCAATGATAGTGGTAACTTCCATAATAGATCCACCACTCTGAATAATACCATTAACCATCGATACCCACGGATTCGAATCTGAAACCACCGTTAATCCTGGTCTGAGTACCAATACTTGTATGAACGCCTGGATAAAGAGCGGTAATAAGGCCGGTTGCAGCATAATGTTTAAGCAGAGCAGGACAAACAGATAGCGGTGTTGTCTCCATTCTATCCACAGCAATCCGGGATGAAACAACTTAGCCATTTTGATGTTCTGCCTGGTCTGAGTCACCACTGGTTGATCTGGCATACTCATAGCTATATCCCCTTTCTTTCATCAGAATAAGGAATACTTCTTCCAGACTCAGGTCCAGTTGCTCCATCAATAATGGTTTAAGAAGCTGCAGCTCTTGACATACAATGCTGGCCTCGCCGCGAATGGTTAGGGTTAGCGCTCTCCCATTCCGCTGGATATCGATGAGCCCCGGGAGTGATGCCAGCGTTTCTTCCCCGTGGCCGCTCTCCAGCACCACTCGAATTCTTCCCAGAGATTCTTTCAATTGATCCAATGAAGATGAAAAGAGCAGTTCTCCCTGCCACAGGGAAGCAATATAGTCAGCACTTTGTTCCAGATCATTTAGATTGTGGGTAGAATAAAAAACTGTGGTTCCTCGTTCTCCGACTTCATCAATAATTGTCTGCATAAAGGCACGTCGTACTACCGGGTCAAGGCCAGCAGTCGGTTCGTCCAGCAGAATTAGGTTGGGACGAATGGATAAGGCCAGAATTAGACAGACCTGTACCGCCTGACCGCGGGACAGATTACGAATGCGCTGGCCTTGGGGCAGATCGTAATAACGCTGCAACTGCCGACAGCGCTCCCAGTCCCAGTCGGGGTAAAGCCGGCTGGCCAGCTTATACATTTCCGCAACCGAAAAAGTAGGATATAAAACCGGTACATCGGGGACATAACCTACCCGAGCACGGATGCTGCCGCTTTTTTCTCGAATGCTACGCCCCAGCAGGAAGGCATCCCCTTTCCCTGGTCGGCTGATCCCAGTGAGTATCTTCATCAGAGTTGATTTTCCCGCTCCATTAGGGCCAATCAAACCGAAGATGGAACCGGCAGGAACAGATAAAGAGAGTTCTTTCAGCACCTTCTTACCCTCATAGGACTTGCATAGACCTAGCGTTTCCATCGCCAATTGCACCTTATTTCTCCTCCTTTCCTTGCTCCCACTCCCGTAAACTATCCATAAAAAAGGTTTGTAGTTCGTCATGGCTTATACCTAGGTGAAAAGCCTCCACCAGCATAGCCTGCATAAGTTCGGTCAGTTTTTTCCGGTTTTGCTCGGTATCCCTGCGAACTGCGCCCTTGGCCACAAAAGTACCACGGGAGCGCATAGTTTCGATAATTCCGTCCTGTTCCAGGCGTTGATAGGCCTTGGCGACGGTATTAGGATTAAGCATTAATTCTGAAGCCATTTCTCTTACCGTCGGTATGCGATCACCTGCCAGTAGAATTCCGCGAGCTACAGCTTCCTTGACACCATGCACCAGTTGCAGATATATGGGGGTACTTGAACGCGGATCAATATCAAACCACAAACTACCACCTTCTTTGTACTACTTGTAATAGTACAAACATAAATGAATCATCTGGATTTGTCAATTTATTGTTGGCGGTACAATAAAACTATTTCCGAATTAATGATCTGGAAAACTAATACAGAGATTGCCATTGAACTGCCTCGATTAAAAATCACCTGTAATTCTGAATTAAAGGATGTTCTCAAAAATATGGGGTTGGGAAGTGCTTTTGACGGGTATGCGGATTTTTTAAGAATGGGCAATGCCGACGAAAACCTGGTAACCTCATCCGGTATACATAGAACCTTTTTGCAGGTTGATGAGATGAGATTTTGGGTACCAGAGATTCTAGGTGGGGGGGAGGGTGTGGTTACCTTATATATTTAATAAAAGTCCGGAACATAATCCAAAGCCAGGAGAGTATTAAGATTATCCAAAGCAATGTGGTGTAACCTGAGAAGAATACAGGGAAATAAACTCCCAGCAAAATGCCAGCACAAAGCACCGCAATTTTTAAACAGCCGAAGTCCATGACCGTATATTTACTGGCCGCCTTCCTCACCCGCTCGATAAAATCACCCATATTTTGGCCTCCTATACTGTAAAGATTCGTAGTTACATTTTAACACAGCCTATTTTGTGCCGGCTAATCCTGACCCAGGATCCCCCCACCTGCCGGTTGGAAATATTGCCGGGTAGTGACCCTGCTTATCCCGCAGATAATAAACAGCCGGGAAATCGATATTGACGGCCAAAAGATACGTTTGCAGGCCAATACGGTGATCCTCTCCGACAAGGTGACCGTCCATATAGATGTCCAAACGGTGCCTTCCCAGCCGTATCGGGCTTGAAAACCGGGCATGATTAGGACTACCCCCACTACCCAAATATCCTTCACCCAAAGAACGAAAGTGGAACACAAGAGAATCGTCTCCTTGTGTCTCCCCTGTATCCCATCCTATGGATTGGTGCTGAAAACGCTGGAACACATTGAGATCGAGCATGATGGAAACCTGAGAGTCGTCTTCCTGGCCAGTACTAATACTTAAATCCAATTAATAATCTTATTAAGTCACAGGGCTAGCCGGGGCTAGCAATTGTGGTGCTGTTTGGATTCCCGACTAGAAAAGGATATAAAACTTTGGTATAATAATAAGATTAAATTGTATGCTGCAAGTCGTTCAAACTTAGAAATAATGCCCTTACGGGAGGTGATTAGTATGGCTACGGCGGATCAAATAAAAAATCTAATTAGAGCACATTTTGATCGCGATGACGAAAAATTTAAAACAATTGTTTTGCAGATTGCTGCGTACGAAGCAAAGCATAGCCATACAAACATAGCTCGCGAACTCAAAACACTTCTCGAAAAAGCAAACTCCAATAGAGCAAAAGTTGTACAAATCAATAATCAGAATCAGATGTTGCTGATGTCGAATCCCAGTGATAGGTTATCAGATTTGGTTGTTTCTGAAGAGGTGCATAACAGAATACTCCGGATCTTAAATGAGTTTACCAAAAGAGATAAGCTGAAAAAATATGGTTTAGTCAATAGAAGAAAAATTTTGCTTGAGGGTAATCCGGGAACAGGAAAAACATTGACTGCATCGGTAATTGCTTCAGAATTGCATCTTCCGTTATTTGTTGTACAAATGGATAAACTGGTAACTAAATACATGGGCGAAACCAGCGTGAAGTTACGCCAGATATTTGATTCAATAGAGAGTATAATGGGGGTCTATTTGTTTGACGAATTTGATGCCATCGGTGCTGATAGAAGCATAGACAATGAAGTAGGGGAAATGCGCCGTATATTAAATTCTTTCCTGCAATTCATAGAACAAGATGCATCAGAAAGTATTATTATTGCAGCGACTAACAATCAAAGGATGTTAGATCAAGCCTTGTTTCGACGGTTTGATGATGTGCTGCATTATACTATGCCATCAGCGGATGATGTCCGAAGGCTATTTGATAAAAGATTAAGTGGATTTTCGCATGGGTTTGTACCATCAGAACAATTAGTTCGGCAGGCGCTTTTCTTAAGTCATGCCGAGATTGCACGGGTATGTGATGATGCAATTAAGCATGCTATTTTGAATGATGTTAACCTTACACAAGAGGATTTAGTGAGTTTAATAAATGAAAGACTCACAGTCTATTCTAACAAGGAGGCGTAAGAATGGCTGTTGAAAAAAGGAACATTTTTTTGTCTAATACGGTAGAGCCATTACCTTATACCTCAAAAAGCAAGCCCGGTCCAAAAAAGAAAATCCCTTTAAGAGACATAAATGCACATGCCAATGCATTGAAGCACAAAATTGAGGAAGCCTATGCTGAGTCGCTGAAACAGAAAAATGCTGCTGCTATTCGGTATCGAGAAGGCACGTATTTAGAATTTTCTAGCATGCAGCAACACGATTTAACAGTGTATAGTCTAGAGAATCTTTCAGCGGGAATTCGTTTATTGAACGTTAAAACTGATGAAGAATCAAAGACTGTTCGTGCAACTGTATATGTTCCCGATGGGAAAGAGGCTTTCTTCATAAAGAAAGTAGAAAAATACTTATCTTCATATCAGGAAACTGGGAAACCACGATACAATGAGCTTATTAGCAGTATTGAAGATGTTAAGCTGGCTTTTCTGGATGCTTTCTGGATTGGCAAAAAGGAAGACATGCCTACTGACAACGCTGCATGGTGTGAAATATGGTTGAGGGTCGAAGATGAACAATTCGATGAAGTTGAATCTTCTCTCTCAGATAAGTGCGAAAACCTGGGAATATCATACGATGAAAAGTCAATTAAATTTCCTGAGCGATTGATCAAATTAATTTATGCCAATGCTGTCCAGCTTGGGGAATTGATTAGTTGCTACGCATATATTGCTGAAATTCGCAGAGCTCCTGAAGTCACAAGTTTTTTTGAAGAATTAGAGGTCAAAGAACAACGCGAATGGGCAGATGATTTATTATCGCGCATAGATTGCGATTTTTCGAATGCTTCAGTTTGTATTCTGGATACCGGAGTTTCTCATGGTCACCCATTGCTTTCAAGTGTATTTGAAGATGACGCAGTTCAGTCAGTTGAAGTGCACTGGGGTAAACACGATCATGATGGGCATGGGACTGAGATGGCTGGGATTGCTCTATACTACAATTTAAAGGACAGACTTCTTTCTACTAATCGCGAGAGAATCGTTCATCGTCTAGAATCGGTAAAAATCCTACCACCGAAGGGTGAAAACGATCCTAAACTCTATGGTGCCATTACTCAAAGAGCAGTATATTTATCAGAAATTAGTCATCCTGAGCTTGAACGCACATTGTGCATGGCTGTTACATCCAAAAAACATAACCTGAATGACGGAACCCCCACATCTTGGTCGGGAGCCATTGATAGTATAACCTCAGGTGCAAACGATGAAGGCGAGAGGCGATTGTTCTTTGTTAGCGCAGGTAATGTTTATCCATTCGAACTATCGGATTCAGCATATCCGGATTCAAATATTATTCACTCTGTTGAAAGCCCAGGACAATCATGGAATGCTGTTACTGTTGGGGCGTATAGCCAAGATCTTCGAATTGAGGAAGAATTGTTGAGTGGCTTTCGGCCTGTTGCTGACTGCGGAGGGCTATCCCCATATAGCTCAACTTCTGTTATGTGGGATAAAAAATGGCCAGTAAAACCCGAAATACTATGTGACGGTGGTAATATTGCGACCAACGACACTGACTATACTGAATGCAAAGACTTATCGCTATTAACAACTTACCATAAGCCGACATCAAGATTATTCAGCACAATATGCGGTACAAGTTCAGCAACCGCTCAAGCTGCGTGGATGGCAGCGCAAATTATTGCTGAATATCCTGGTATATGGCCAGAGACAGTTAGAGCTCTACTGATACACTCCGCGCGGTGGACCCCTACAATGATAGCCCAGTTCTGCAATCAGGATAAAAAAACTACAGGCAGGCGTAATTTATTACGCTCATGTGGATATGGAGTTCCAGATTTAGATAGAGCGATTCAATGTATGAACAATAGCGTGAATTTAGTCATTGAGGCAGAATTACAACCATTTGTTAAAGACGGAATGAACGAAATGCACGTTCATCAAATCCCATGGCCAAAAGAAATATTGCAGGATTTGGGGCCTGCTCCTGCAACCATGCGGGTAACGCTTTCATACTTCATCGAACCAGGACCAGGAGAGGTGGGTTGGAAAGATAAATACCGTTACCCTTCATGTGGTTTAAGATTTGATGTAATTAATCAAAATGAAACCAAAACTGACTTTATGAAGCGTATCAATATTAAAATGCGTGGCGAAGATAAAAAGGACTCAGGAGAAGGTACCAGCGGAAGTGAACATTGGTATTTAGGTTCTGACAATCGCGATGTCGGATCAGTTCATTCGGATTATCGCCAACAAAACGCCGCCGATTTGTGCGAGGCCAATTACATCGCCGTCTATCCTATTATTGGTTGGTGGAGGGAACGAGCAAATCTTAGGCGTTATAATAGTGAAATTCGATATTCGTTGGTGGTTACGATTTCAACACCGGAGGTTGATGTTAATCTTTATACACCGATCGTCACACAAATCGAAACCAGTATTAAAAGTCCGGTTGAGGTTGAAGTATCATAACTCTATAAAACCCATTAATTGTACTCCCCGTTCAATTTTGCACACCCCCTGACGAAAATGCACACCCCCCTCCTGAAATCGTTGAAAGATGCGTTTGTATGATTTTGTAGCAGGTTAGCCAAAATACGGTAACTGGCCATAGGCTTTAAAGCTTGGGGTTTTATTTTTTGGTTTGTAATAATAAAAATCGCATGTTAATAAATGTAGAGCTAAACACGGAGTTATACAAAATGCAGCAAAAGGATTAGTAGAAACTAGAAGGAAAAAATAGGATAACTCGAAGGTTTTGGCTATGGTCAAAACGAATAATATATCCGAAAAGATACACCCACCAGAATAAATCCCGGGTCCCATGGAGGCCATGGTCACCCGGGATATTTTGACAGGGCACTACGTTCCTTATTTTATCCCCGCCATTTTTTTGGCCCGCTCTTTAAAGTAGTCGATGTTATTGGACTGGCGCATCACCAGCCGCTGCACAGCGGTCGGCCCCGCCCCATGGGTTGATTCGGTGGGAATAATCGAACCCTGTCCGCACAGGTATTCGATCAGACGGGAAATGCGCACCCGGTTTTCGGTGGAAACGTCGTTTCTGCCCCGGAAGTATTTGTCGACATAATCGGCTATGTCCGGATTATCGAAATCTTTCTTGCTGGGATGGGTACAAACGATGCCGCCCATGATCTCGGCCGCCAGCTTGGTCACCACCCAGATCCCTTCCGCGCATTGCATCTTGGCGGCATTTACCAGCAGGGGATCAGGGATATACACCCCGGAGGCATGGGCCTTGGCCTTATACCCGGAAGCCAAGGCCGTCCCGTAGGTCAGGGCCGACTGAAAGGTCATGTCCACGATCTTTTCCTTTACATGACTGATTTTGTCGATGCCGTTGTAATCCGCGGCCACGGCGGTGGCTCCGCAGGTCAAGTCCATATGGCCTGATTTGCAGCAGGCACTGGCCAGGCGTTGCAGATGGCCGAAAGTAGCGGCCAGGTCTCCGGCAAACTCGTATTCACCGCACATAAAAACCATCTCGTGGGGGATAAACACATCATCAAATACCATCAGACTACACCCGTGCACCCCGAACTCGAAGTTGCCGAAATCCATTTCGTCGTCATCACACAGGCGGCGTGCATTGGGAGCCGGCGCTTCGGCGATATGGATGATTCCCGGTGCGTTGGACGGGACGGCAAAGGCCACCGCATATTGCTTTTCATTTTCTTGCAGGGAAGTGGTGGGGGCCACCAGGGCAAAATGGGCCAGGGCGGCACCTGATTGGTGGGCTTTGGCTCCTCTGACCACGATGCCGTCTTCCCGCGTTTCTACCACATGCAGGTAGACATCAGGATCGGCTTGTTGGCCGGGGGAAAGGGAACGGTCCCCTTTGGCGTCGGTCACCGCGCCGCTTACGGCCAGATCCTCCTGCTGTGCGTGGGTTATAAATTTTATCAAACGCTGCTGGTACCCGGTTCCATATTTTTTATCGATGTCGCAGGTGATGGCAAAAAGGGCGTTGAGAGCCGCAGTGCCGGCACAACGAGCCCCGATGCACGCTCCGTGAAACGGGGTCATGAATTTGCCTAACTCACCGCGTTTGATCAAATCCTCCGGAGACTGGCAGATATGCAGGAACCGATTGATAATGGTACCGGTAAACGGGGATTTGACCGTCATCAAGGTGTCGCTTTTACTCTCCCGGGCCATCTTGTAGGTGAGGGCAATCGAATTAAAGGTGGGAGCAAAGGCCGGATGATCGGCCACCTGCTCGATCTTCTCTCCAAACGCATAAACAACCGGGCGCATCTGTCTTATACTGTCCCGGTATTCCTGTTCCGATTTCATATACGTAACCCCCCATTCAAATAATATCGCCGTCATTACCTCCGTCTCAATATAGTCCAAAACATACATTTAAGCTAGAGCATCACCAGGGGTAGGGCCAGGGATTGGGGCCATAATATAAAGGCGTTTATCGTCGGATCCGGTATTATTGCAGGGATACATGACGGTCGGGTCGAACATTAATATAAGGGTCAATCCTGGCGGTTCCGATTTGCGCCCGGGAAAGGTATTGGATGAACGAATAAATCCAGCCAATAGCGATGGATATGAAAAGGAGGTGATTGGACTTGAGTATTTTTGACAAGATATTCGAAAGTGCGGTTAAAGTTCTGGCGGAGGCCGAAATAATAGGACAAGGAGATCAGGCGTACTGCAATTTTAAGACACCCAACCATGTCAATCTGATCATTCTGCTGGCAGCATACTTCACCAAGATCAGGTGGTATATGGAGACCGAACCGCCGGTGCAGCTGGAGCGGATGAAGCGCCTCTACACCGAGGCCCTGGACAACCTGCCGGAGGTTAAGGACCATTGCATCTCGTCCTGTGCGGCCAATGGCGGGACGATGGTTTTCCGCGCGCAGGTGACCACCATCCGCAATGAAAATATTGGACTCATCAACGAGATGCCGGATGCGCTGGGCGATAGGGATTCTACGGATAGTTGTTTCGTTCTCCTCAAAGCGGTATCGGAGCACTTGGATGATGAAGAGAGACAGAAGTTGACCGAGAGCCTGAAAGTGTTGCAGCCGGTGATAATGGAGGATGTGATGGACAGAACCGGGCGGGGATTGGAACGGGCGTTTATGACCAGCGGGGTGATCGCCAACCTGCTGACCAAAGGGCAATGGGAGTACCTGTAGACCAATAACTTGGGGACAGGCACCAAGTTATTCCCCGGAAAAAACATTTTTTTGTTTACAAATGGTAACATGTTGCATATCATATAGGTAACATGTTACCCATTTTTTATTTGGGCGGAAAAAGATTGGGGGGTTGTCATATGGATGAACTGGAAGAAAGGGCGTACATCTTCGCTTCAATATTCGCGCTGTCGAACAAATTGCAGGTGCTGGGGGACGCCTTCGACGAGAACATCACCATCAAACAATGGCTGTTTGCCGTCTGTGTTGCCCAATTTGACGAGGCGCCGACGTTGAGCGAAGTGGCCCGGTTTATCGGTTATTCCCGTCAAAATGCCAAACGGATTGCGCTCGCCCTGCAGGAAAGGGGATATATCATCCTGGAGAAGGACTTAAATGATGCGCGGGCTCTGCGGATAACGCTGACACAGCAATGCCGGGATTATTTCGCCGGGCGATACCATCGGGAGCTTGAATTCCTGGACCGACTCTTTGCAGGATTCGATCCCGCTCTCACCGGGGAGTTTTTCCGGGGCTTGACCAGGCTGGCGGAAAATATAGAGAGGATGAGCAGCGACCTGTTCAGCGAGGAGAATCGATATGGAGAGAAGGAGTAAAAAAAGGATGTACATCGCCATCGGGATTCTGCTGGGGGCCGGGTTGATTTTGGCGATATTCTTTAAGATTCCCTATTCCCAAACCAATGCCGAGTTCAATGCCTTGACCGACCGCCTGATGGCGACTACCGACCATGCCCAAGGCACATTCGGTGAAGCCGATATCACCGGTTTGCCGGAGCCGGTCCAGGGGTATTTCCGATACTGCGGTTATCTCGATACCCCCAAAATGTCGTACTCGGAAGTGGTTTACCGGGACGTCGATTTTGCCCTGGGCAAGGATAAACCCCTCATTAAAATCGATTACACCCAATATAACTTTGTCGCTAAGCCCAACCGGATGGCTTATATCGACAGCGCCATGTACGGGATCCCTTTCGAAGGGCTGGATGCTTATATCGACGGGGCCGGTTCCATGAAGGGCGTGCTGGCTAAGCTGTACCCCCTGTTTTACCAGACCGGCGGGGCCATGGATAAATCGAGCCTGGTCACTTTCCTGTCCGAGAGCCTCTTGGTTCCCAACGTGGCTTTACAGGATTATATCACCTGGGAAGCGATCGACGAGCGGCACGCCAGAGCTGCCATAGATTATTACGGTATCTCGGCCAGCGGCATATTCACGTTCAATGAAAAAGGGGAGATGGCATCCTTCGTCACCGACGACCGGGAAGCCGCTGCCATGGACGGTACCAGTGAAAAGGTACGCTGGTCGGTTGAATGCAGTAAATACCAGGAAACCGGGGGCATCAGAAAGCCTACCGTTTTCCGGGCGATCTGGAATTATGATGACGGCGATCTGGTTTATTTCGATGGCCAGGGGACCATCACCCATTTTGCGTAGGACTGCCGGTACCGAGATTTACCCAGCGCAGCACCGGCGTGGATGAGATTAAAGAGAGGAGATGTTGGGATGAAAAAGGGCTCCAGCAGGGTAATAACTTGGGGACAGGCACCAAGTTATTGGTTGATGGTGATGATGGGCTTGTGGGTCTTGCTGTTGGGCGGGTGCGCCAATCCGGGCCAACCAGCGGATAAAGCTCCGGAAAGCCCGCCGGTTGCCTCCGCCCAGCAAGAGGCCGGCGTGGCACCAAATCAGGCGGTGGTTGACCAAGCGGATAGATTCGAAGTAGTGGAATCCGATCAGATACCGGGCTGGAAAAAGCTGAATGCCCGGGTGGCGGTAAATGAATGGGCCAGAGATGGTTCCCAGCCCCTGAATGACGACCGCCGCTGTGGTTTCTCGATTCACTTCCCCGGCAGCTGGACCCTGAATTCGGCTGTCTTTTACGATGCTGACCACCACAAGGTCGGGGAGCTCCCGCCTCCGGTAGTGCTGAAGAGCGGCCAGGAAGCGGAGTTTCTGGACTCCAGTCCGGTACCGGATGAAGAGCTCATTTCCCATCAAGTATTTAACACCAAAACCTGCCGGGGGTCCAAGACCATAACCAAAATTGCCACCGAGTCCGGTAGTTGGTATCCCCATAAATACCGCCTGATCGATGGGAGCTATGGTTTTTCGATATTTCTTTACTCAAGGGCCTTAAATAGCGAGGATGAAATATTGTATGACCAGGTTGTGAATACCTTCAGCCTGGAGCCGGCCGCCGGGAACATTCAGGATACCAGCCTGGAAGCCTTTTTGGACCAGACCCTGAATTCCAAACTGGAGCAATATCATATCCCCAATGCCACCGCAGTGGTCGTCAAGGATGGCCAGATCGTTTATAAGAAGGGATTCGGGCGGGCCGATATCGAGCAGGATATCCCGGTCGATCCCGACACCACCCTTTTTCGGATCGGTTCCACCTCCAAATTGATTACCTGGACGGCGGTGATGCAGATGGTTGAATCGGGCCAGCTCGATCTGAACACCGACATCAACCGGTATTTGGATTTCGAAATACCGCCCCGGCTGGAAAAACCCCTCCAGAACACTTCCGCCGCGCTGATAACCATGACCCATCTGATGACCCATACCCCGGGCTTCGAGGATTATCCCAGCCTGCTTTTCCGGTTATCCGCTGATGACCTCTTGCCCCTGGATGAATATATCAAGAACCATCGACCGGCTCGGATATTCCCGGCTGGTGAGGTGGCGGCCTATTCGAATTATGGGACGGCTTTGGCTGGTTATATTGTAGAAAGATTATCCGGCCAGCCCTTTGCGGATTATGTCGAGGAAAATATTTTCGCCCCTTTGCAGATGGACAACAGCACCTACCGGCAGCCGCCGGCCTTGACCCCCCCAACTCGCCTTGCCAAACCGTATCGGTTCGTCAACGGGGCCTTTACGGAAGCCGGTTTCGAATACATCATGCTTGAGCCGGCGGGGAGCATGAGCAGTACCGCGGCCGACATGGCCAAGTTCATGCTGGCCCATTTGTCCGGAGGCGCTTATGATGGGGGGCGCATCCTGAAACCGGAAACGGTGCAGGAGATGCACCAGCGGCACTTTTCTTATGACCCGGCCTTGGGAGGCATGACCTTAGGGTTCATGGAGGGGGTCTGCAATGACCGGGAGGTGCTTTTCCACGGCGGCAGTACCATGCTCTATAACACCGGTCTTTACCTGCTGCCGGAAGCGAACACGGGAATTTTCATCTCCTACAGCGGCGGCAATCATCTTCTCCACGCCGAGGTTTTCCAGGAGTTTATGGATTTCTGCTATCCGGTCAGCGCCGCCATAAACCCCCTGCCGGGCCCAGGCAGCCGGGAGAGGGCCCGCGAGTTTACCGGGGAATACCTGATGAACCGGAAAAGCGTCACCACCGATGACAAAATCACCGCGCTGTTGGGCGGGGGCATAATTAAGGTGGCGGCAAACGAAGAGGGGTATCTTTTGGTAACCAATGGCGGGGAAACCGATCGATTTGTAGAGATCGGGCCCGGGGTTTATCAGAACCTCAGGGTAGGGCCTAGCCGGGATGCCTTCGGTCGGTTTCATCAAATTATCTTTAAGCAAGATCCCCTGGGCAGAACTATGTTGACCACCGATGGGCCCATGACCTATTCGAAAGCCCCCTTCTATTCGACTCTCAATTTTACCGCCGCAGCTGCCCTGGGCATCGTATTGATAGTGATCGGGTCACTGCTCTACTGGATAATCCGGATGGTCGCCGGATGGTTTAGAAAGACCAACCGCCAAGGCTCCCGGTACTATGCCCTCGCTTCCTGGGTCGGAATATTCACCGGCATCACCATCCTGGTCCTGTTCGCCAGCCAGTTCTCCGCTCCTCCCGACCCGGTATATCAATTGCCGCCGGAAGCATACCTGCCGGCAGCAGCCAGCCCATTGCTGGCGGTGATCCCCGTCCTTTTGTGGGTCCTGGCCGGCCTGCTGGTGTCTTTAACGGTGATCGCCTGGCGGAAGGGACTCTGGGGGCGGATGGCGCGGGTGCATTACAGCCTGTTTACCCTGGCAGTTATCGGCCTGCTGTGGATGCTCCATTACTGGAACATTTTCATATAAGTACGGCAATAGCATCAGGTGACGGCGTTCTGTCATCCTGAGGAGCCGGAGGCGACGAAGGATCTCGTCAACAATAACGTATTATTGTCCTTTATGTGTCACAAGATGCTTAGCTAGCGCTCAGCATGACACGTGTTGCGAGACTCTTCACTTCGTTCAGAGTGACACTTATTTGTCGTCCTGAGGAGCGCATTGTGTCATTCCGAGCGGAGCGAGGAATCTCGCCCCGGCGGTTAGACTCTTCGCTCCGCTCAGAGTGACACTCATTTGTCATCCTGAGGAGCCGGAGGCGACGAAGGACCTCATCGACAATACCGTATTATTGTCCTTTATGTGTCACAAGATGCTTCGCTAGCGCTCAGCATGACACGTGTTGCGAGACTCTTCACTTCGTTCAGAGTGACCCTAACCGTCCCCCAATTTATAGGGTGGTTGGAGAATTGCATAGCGGAAAGTTA
>JBEHWJ010000035.1:0-19601 GCA_040217755.1 Syntrophomonadaceae bacterium
CGACTTGCATGTGTTAGGCACGCCGCCAGCGTTCGTCCTGAGCCAGGATCAAACTCTCCAAAAAAATATTTGTTACGGGGACATTCCCGGTACGGGTGTGTCCCCATACCTTGAATTGACCCCGAACTCTTACTTTGTTGGTTCCATTCGATGGCTCTTTCTTAAAAAGTTCTCGCTGGACCTTTTGGCTTACCCGAAAATCTCTCCCCGGGTTCACCATTTTTTTCGCACTTCGTTCTTCTCTTTGTTCTGTTTTATCAGAGCTGTGTTCCCGGTGAACCGGAAACTTTTTCCCCGCCTTTCTGCGGGACAAGGAGAATCTTATCATGGCTCCAAACCAACGTCAACACTTTTCGAGGATTTTTTTAATTAGTACGCCAGGTGCCGTGACCATGGAATAACAGAGCTTTCGCGGGTTGGCATGACATAAAAAATTTTGGTCTTGAATACAAAATACAAGAGCGAAAGTTTAATCCTACCCCTGAATTATCCTGGCTTGGCCGGCTCTACTCATTATGGTAAAATTCTGAGTTAAGGCGGACTTAAAAGCAGCTGCGAACCCCAAGCATATTTCAGACGGACGCTGGGGCCGATATATCCTTTCAGTGTCACGATACACGGTAGTGTAGATATGTGTTTATATGATAGAGAGACAGGCAGGTGCGGCCGCTGTCTTTTGTATTTTTTGGAGGGGCAAAGACCATGAGCTGGGCTGAATTATTGATGATAGCGGTGGGTTTATCGATGGACGCCTTTGCGGTAGCCCTGGGCAAAGGCCTAAATATGGTGCGGATAAACTACCGCCATGCCCTGGTCATCGCCGCCTTCTTCGGCGGTTTCCAGGCCGGGATGCCGCTGCTGGGTTGGCTGCTCGGGAGGCAGTTCGAAAGATACATAACCAGCATCGACCACTGGGTGGCTTTTTTGCTGCTGGCATTTATCGGCGGTAAGATGCTGTGGGACGCTTTCCGCGATGAAGATGATGCCTGGGCCGATTTTGAAGACCATCTCGAAATCAGAGAACTCATCCTGCTGGCGGTGGCCACCAGTATAGATGCACTGGCGGTCGGGATCACATTCGCCTTCCTGCAGGTATCCATCCTGCCTTCGATAACACTGATCGGAGTAACCACCTTTATTCTATCCTTTATAGGCGTGGCCCTTGGCAACCGGTTCGGAACCCGATTTGAGAGTCGGGCAGAGTTCGCCGGCGGTCTGGTGCTGATATTTATCGGGACCAAAATTTTGCTTCAACACCTTGGTATGATCTAGTACTCACCGATAAATATGCTTGCTCACCTGATGCGGGTTGGTTCTTGCTCTTGGCGCCCGGCTCATTTGGGAGCGGACCCCATTCAGGGCAGACAGCCTGCTTCGCCGGGCGGGTCGGCAAGCTGTCTGGTTCCGGGCGATGCTCCCAGTTCGTTCTTACACTACACTGGTCTTAGTAGGTTCTTCGACTGGCTCTTCGGCCGGCATTTCGACCGGTTGATGGATTATTGCCGCGTATAGGGTGTCTTCTTTATCACTCACCTTTAACTGATGCCCCTGTTCAATAGTCTCCACCGTAACTGATTCGCCCGCCTCCAGATTTCCTACGTCGATGCGGATAGATTCAGGTATGGAGGCCATAGTACCTTCCACCTCCACCGTCGGTTTGTATACCAGCAGTTGCAGGCGCCGGTCAGCCAGTTGTTCTTCATTATCAAAAAGGATAGGTATATTTAGTTTTATTTCCTGGCCTTTGGACACGACCTGGATGTCGACGTGGATAATCTTCTTGGTAATCGCATCTCGCTGTATTTCCTTGATGAACCCGGACTTGCGGGTGTTGCCCAAACCAATTTCCACCCGGGCATTGGCACCATGCCTGGATATCAGCTTTTGCACCGGGCCGTACTCGAATTTTACCGATTGGGAAGTGGCCACATCACCCCCATAAATCACCCCTGGGATGAAGCCCTGCTCTCTGAATTTGCCTGGTTGCCGGTCAGTGGCGGTCAAGGTTGTCTGTTCCATCTGAAAATCTCCCTCTGGCTTAAGCCTAATCGTTTAAAGATGTTGTTGGAATATGGCTGGTATTTACGCCAATATTTTCTACATTATAAACCAAAGCCTGGCATAGGGCAATTATTGTACCACCCGCAGGGCCATTTCGCGGCCTGTCGTTTCCCCGGTTACTACCGGATCAACGTATGGAGCCTGCCCATCCTCACCGGGCATCGCTGTGGGCCGCCGGTCCAGTCTCTTCATATAATCATTTATAAATCTATAACTGGGCTCGAATTTTTCATAGAAGATCACTATCAAATCACCCGGCTGGGCATTATCCAGAGCAACTTTCAGGGCCACCGTCTCTGACAGGATGATTTCGATAGCCCTGCGGTCGGCGCCGCCGTTGACCGCCCCCCGGCGCAGGATATCAGCTACCTCACCCGATTTTCTGCCCCGGAGATCTTCATCTTCTTTGATATAGAGCTTGGCAAAGGTCCCACCGCACAGCTGACCGACTTCATATATAGAGCGGTCCAGACGGTCGCCCGGCATACCGATCACTCCCACCAGACGGCCGGCGCCCAGATCTTGAACCAGTTGGCTTACACATTGGTACCCCTTCAGGTTATGGCCGTAATCGAGCAGGACCTGAAACTGGCCCAGGTCGAAAAGGTTTAAACGGCCTGCATTGGATTGGGGATCGGCCCGGAAAGACATCAAGCCCAACCTGATTATTTGGGGAGAGTTTCCCAGGGAATATAATGCCGCCGCTGCCGCCAAGGCATTCTCGATGTTGCAGACAGCTTTGCCGCCAAATGTGATGGGTATCTCTTTTATGCCGATTAGTTCGGTCCGGATGCGGCCGCGGTACAGGCAGACCGTTTCATCCTCCACCACCGCGGCCAGCCCGCCTCCCTCGATGTGCTTCTCCATATCGGCGCTGTGGCGTTCCCGGCCAAATAGACCCAGGTTGCATCTAACCCGGGGCGAGATAATCTCCGTCATCTGATCATCAGCGTTCAGTATCGCCCAGCCGTCGGGCTTGACCGCTTCCACTACCAGTGACTTGACAAAAGCCAGGTCCTGTAGGGTATTCACGTCGTCGACGCCCAGGTGGTCGTCGCTGATGTTGGTGATCAAACCCACATCAGCCAAGTCATAACCTAAACCGGATTTGATCATGCCCCCCCGGGCTGTCTCCAGAACTGCCGCTTCCACTTCAGCGTTGTACAAAACCGATTGGGCACTGGCCGGCCCGGTATTATCACCTTTGGATATACACTCAGCCCCGATATAGGTGCCACTGGAGCAGGTCATCCCTACCTTCTTCCCGGCCAGGGTCAAAACATGACTGACCAACCGGGTGACGGTGGTTTTGCCGTTGGTACCGGTAATGGAGATTACCGGGATGGATTCATGGCCGTCGGCATAGATGTGATCAAGGATATCGGCGGCCACGTTGCAGGCGGTTCCCTCGCTGGGACTGAGATGCATCCGCAGTCCGGGGGCGGAGTTTACTTCTATCACCGCCCCGTTGGCGGGGGTCAGCAGTTTGGCGATATTATCGGTGACGATGTCGATTCCCGCCACATCCAGACCGATCACCCGGGCCACCCGGATGGCCAGTTCCTTGTTGCGGGGATGGATATCCCTGGTACATTCGCGGGCGCTTCCCCCGGTGCTGAGGTTGCCATTCTGGCGGAGGTAGACCAGTTCGCCGCGCTTGGGTATATCTTCCGGCTCCATTTCCGTACGGGCCAGGAGTTCCCTGGCTACCGTATCCATGACTATTTTACTCAATGGCCTTTCATGCCCCTCGCCCCGTTCCGGCCTCAAGTTCTCCTGCTCGACCAGTTCGGCGATGGTACTGACCCCGTCCCCGATAATATATGGGGGCCTCCGCTCGGCCACCGCCGATACCTGGTCCCCTACCACCAGTACGCGGTAATCGCAGCCCCGGATATATTTCTCCACTATCACTCCGTCTGAATAGTCCCAAGCCAATTGAAACGCCTTCCGCAACTGGGTTTCATTGTAGATGTTGGCGCTAACCCCTTTACCCTGGTTGGAATCGCCGGGTTTCACCACCACTGGATATCCGATCTGTTCAGCCAGGGCCAGGGCGGCATCCTCACTGTAGACTACCCCGCCGGCGGGGACGGGGATATTATTTTCGCGCAGAAGTTCTTTGGCCAGTTGCTTGTTCCTGGCCAGGTCTACAGCGATGCTGCTGGTGGTTCCCGGCAGGGATGCTTCGATGAAACGGGCCGCCCGCCCATAACCCAGTTGCAGCAGGCTATTGGGGCCGATGCGGCGGACCGGTATGTGGCGCCGCCGGGCTTCATCGAAAATAGCCCTGGTGCTGGGCCCAAGCTGTGAATCGCGGCCCATCTCCTGGAGTTCGCCGATAATTTCCTCAGCCGCCAATGGCTGGCGATTCACCAGAGTCATGACTATCTCCGCCGCTGCATAACCGATGGTCCGGGCACTGCTTTCATTCATGTATTCATACAGGATGCAGTAAAGATGAGGTTCCTCCATCACCCGGGTTTTGCCGAAATAGACGTCGTAACCCAAAATGCTTTGCAATTCCAGAGCCAGGTGTTCGGTCACATGCGAGATAAGGGTTCCCTCCTGGAGTCTTTCCACGAAGCCGCCTTGGTATCCCAATGAACAATGATGGGTTTTCAAGCCGGGAAAATGTTTAAGCAATCGCTGGTTGAAACCGTCCAGGCGATTGGTGGGGACTTCGGCCAATCCCCCCAGGTCCACCGTCATCCTGACCACCGGTCTGTGACTGTAAATGTTTCGGCCGCTGAACTTGCGGACGCTGATTACCTCCATCACTAAACGTCCTCCATGATTTTATTAGTTTATTGCAAATTGATTACTTCCCGGGTCTTGAGATCAAAGCCATACCCTTTGGCCAAAACGTGGATGCAGGCATCGGTGATGGTAAGGATCTCATCAGGGGCCAATTCCGATACATTGGTGGTCCGGATCGACTTGCCATCGATCACGGTTACCGCATTGTCCCCCAGGACTTCGAAATAGTCATCCGGGTACACCTTGACGGCAGTATTCTCGTCGATGCCGATGCCCAGGATACCCGGGTTTTCCGCCACCCCGCATAAAAGCCTCCCCAACCGGCCACGCTGGTCAAAATGCTGATCGATGATGACTCCTTCCAGCAACCGCAATCCCGGGGCCATTTTCAGGGTGCACTTGCGTGCCGCATCGTTGCTGTTGCCCTCCACGATCATGGTGCTGCACATCACCGAAGCCCCGGCACTGGTCCCTATTATAGCGGCCCCATGCCGGAACGAATCCTGCATTTCCTCATAAACCCTGGTACCTCCCAGGATGCTGGTGATTCTAAGTTGGTCTCCCCCTGTAAAGAAGAGCCCATCCATATCCCGCATGATGCCGGCGTTTTCCTCCGCGTTGGCATCATCCCGTGAACTAATGTCCAGTATCTCCGTATTTCTAACCCCCAGGCGGGCAAATGCCTCCCGGTAGGTGTGTCCGGACTCCTCCGGGTATTCGGTGGCGGTGGTTATAATGCCTAGTCTCGCCTCCCGGCCCCCGATAAGGTTCACTACCTCCTCCAGGATTTGGGGATGCTCATATTTGTCTTCGGCTCCGCCGATGATGACCAGGGTTCCTCTGCGGCTGCCCATATCTTCACCTCTTGTCTAAAATAAATAGGTTAGTTTTCAAACCTGCCCTTTTTGACCGCCTTCCCCTCGCTGACCACTACTTCCCCCCGGGCCAGCAGACGCTGGATGCTCATATCCTTATGCCGGCAAACCAGGATATCCGCATCGGCACCGGCCTGCAGGCACCCCTTGCGCGGGTAAAGCTTGAGCACCCGGGCCGGATTGGAGGTGGCGGTTTTGATGACCGTGGTCAGATCGAGCTGGTAATCCAGCACCGATGCCTTCAGGTCGTTATATAACGCATCCAGCCTGGCCACTCCGGCCTCATTCGGGGCGCTGCCGTTCCCGTCTGAGGACACCGTTACTTTATCCATATCGAGACCCTTGTCGATAAGCATCTGCAGGGCCCGGGGCACCGGATAGCCCTGGGTTTCGCCGGCAGTCAGATCTATCTGTCCCCCCCGCTGCAGGAACTCGATGCCTTGCTCAAAGAGATGGGGATTACGATTTATATGAGTGGGAACGAATATCTCGAGGGGAAAATCCGATTCGTCTATCAACCGGAACAGGGACGTTAGGCCCTCTTGGCCATCACCAACATGCAGGTGGAGCACCCCGGCCTTGCCGCCCAGCATTCCTCCCGCGTTGGCTTCCGAAGCCAGGGTGCGCAGATCCTCAAGAGTGGGATGGTTGGAACGGTAATCGGCGATAGCGATCTCTCCTGCCCCAATGACTTTGTCCAACAGCGCTATGTCAGTGAGCACCCGGCCGGTCAAGGTTGCGGTCGGACTCCCGTAACTGCCGGTGTAGATATAGCTGGTGATGCCTTCCGCTTCCAGGCCCCTAGCCTTGGATATCAGCGCGGCGATGCCCCGGGAGATGCTGTCAAAGCCAAGCACCCCGACTACCGTGGTTACCCCGGCTTCGACCACCGCACTGAACATGACCTCCGGTATCCTGCTGATGGGACCCTGTTCTCCCCCGCCTCCGGTGATATGGACATGCTGATCGATGATGCCCGGGCATACCCAGCAGTCCCGGCAATCCAATACCTCCGCATCCCAAAGATGCTCAGCGGATATCTCATCCCTGATTCCGCCTATCGTACCGTTAACCACGAGGATGTCCTTGCGGCCCAGGTCACGGGGGTCATAGACGTGTCCGCCCTTCAGAATCTTAAACACTTATCGCTCCCGGATACTCATTTTAGTCATAAATAAATTGTGCCCGTACCCGACTTTTATAATTCCCCCGGCCCACCGTATATTGTTGTAAAATTGCCCCATCGGGGGTGTCTTTGCAGAACATTACTTGACTGGCAGCGACTTGCCCCGCCAGCGTATTGATTGAGCGGGGATTGCATATTATGAATGAAACTGCAGTGAGGACAAGTCCGTGAGTTGATGGAGCGAGGGACCATCCGCCGGCAACGGATTTGACCTGCCCGGCAGGATACCGTGATTCAAATTAAACCTATACTTTAGCCAGGAATGTGAGAAAATGGTAATAGAAAGGAGGCGACAGTCGTGAATGTTATCGATGCCCTGAATTCCCGTTTCACCTGTCGGGCATTTAGGCCTGACCCGGTCGGCAAGGACACCATAATCAAGATCCTGGAGGCCGCCAATCGCGCCCCCTCCTGGGGCAACACCCAGCCCTGGGACATCTATGTGGCGGCCGGCACCGTTTTGGAGGATTTGAGGAAAGAGTTTTTAACCAATATGGCTCAAAAGGTGGCTCCGAAAACCGATCTACCCCTGCCCCAGGAATGGCCCACGGTCCTACAGGAGCGCTATACCTCGCTGGGCAAGGAGCGGGCCGGCGTTCTGGCCGAGGAGCTCGGCCGGGAGCATTTGAGCCAGGCGGTAGCGGAAAGGAATTTCCGGTTTTTTGACGCACCGGTGGTCTTTTATATTTGCATGGACCACAGCCTGACCCCTTATTCGATGTTGGATCTGGGTGCGGTAGGCCAGAGCATCATGCTGGCTGCCCAGGAATATGATTTGGCCACGGCCCCGGCGGTAATGCTGGTTGCCTATCCCGATCCGATCCACAAGGCCCTGGGCATACCCGAAGATAAAGCCATAGTGTTAGGGATAGCGCTGGGCTGCGCCGACACCAGCAGCATCCACAACCAATACCGTTCCCGGCGCCGTCCGGTGGAGGAGATGGCCCGGTTGGTGGGTTTCTAGGCGGGGAGTCTCGTCCCAGTAAGTAGGCTCTTCACTGCGTTCAGAGTGACATGGTGCATTCAGAGCGACATGGTGCATTCAGAGTGACATTTATGTCATTCCGACCGTAGGGAGGAATCTTGTCCCAGTGGGAATAGACTCTTCACTACGTTCAGAGTGACACTGTTGTCATCCTGAGGCGGAGCCGAAGGATCTCGCCCTGGAACCAGACTCTTCACTACGTTCAGAGTGACATGCTGCGCCCAGAGTGACATATATGCGATTAAACGAATTCTTCTATCCGTTCGACCAGTTCATCCATGCAGTCGATCAAAGGTGAGTGTCCCGAGTCGGGCAGGATAACCAACCGGGCCTCGGACCCCAGCGCGGTGGCGATCTCTTCACCGGTGAACCGGGGGACTACCAGGTCGCGGTCCCCCTGCAGGACCAGGGTGGGCGCGGTTATGAGATTCACCCGGCCATTACCTGGCTCCAGCCCGTTATGCTCGGTGGAAATGTTGAAACGGAGCAGGGCGTAATGGAGATCGGCCACGTTTCGCTGGGTCATGGCGTCATCCAGGTATTCCTCGTACAATGCATCATCGGGACGGTTTTTGTTATACATGGCCTTGTCCCAGATTTGGCGGACAAAATCGCGGTTGGGATAAGTGTTTAATATTTTCATATGCTCCAGGCTCCAACCGGATACCCTGGAGCCCAGTTTCCGTATCGCGGGGGATTCAATCGGACTGCTCTCCGAGCGGAGCAAACGATAGCCTTTTATACCCACCGATTCGATCAGGACCAGTTTACGGACATAATCCGGGTTGTCAGCGGCCAACTGCATGGCCACCCCGCCCCCGGTCGACCATCCGACCAGGACAAAATCCTTCAGCCCCAGGCTGTCGGCCCAGAATTTGATATCGTCGGCCAGATCCTTAAGGGATGTGATGCGCTGGTTATAGGTGGAGGCGCCGAAACCGCGCATATCAGGGGCATATATTTTATACCGGTCTTCCAGCCGCTCCATCAATATCTCCATATGTTTGGAGGAGGTCATGTTGCCGTGCAGCATCACCATAAGCGGGCCGCCTGTGCCTGCCTCCCGGTAACCGATGGTCTCGCCGTCGATCAGGCTGACCTTTTTGAGCACATACCTGTCCGGCATAGCGCAACCCCCCTTTCCAAAATTCCATTCTAATTACATATTATAGTCAATAGGTGGCAGCAGGAGAATTACAAGGCACCACCCCAACTGAGGTGGTGCCTAATTGTGATCATAGACGGCTCTGCTATTTCAGGTTCTTGCCCACCGGGGAGTTGGGATAGGACACGGGCTCACACAGTGCGGCTGCACGATCTGTTGATTCGCGGCTGATGATGACCCCATCTTCCATCCAATACAGTGAATCGGTCATGATTTCAGCCTCTCGGCGGTGATGGGTCACCATCATCGTGGTTATGTGTTTCTTCCTTAACACCTGGTCGATGTGCAGCATCAGTTCCTCCCTGATCTCTTTGTCCAGGTTGGAAAAGGGTTCATCCAGGAATATAATCTCCGGTTCCACTACCAAAGCTTGGGCGATGGCCACCCTCTGCGCTTCCCCACCCGAAAGGGAGCGGGCCCGGCGGCGGGACAGGTGGTCCACGGCCATCTGTTCCAGGCTTTCTTTGATCCGTCTGGCCCTCTCTTTGCGGTTGATGCCCCTGAATTTGAGGCCCAGGTCCACATTTTCAGCCACGGTTAGATCCAATAACATTGGTTTCTGAAAGACCATTGCCATGCGGCGCTGCAATTCCAGCCGGGTGTACTGCTGCAGACTCTTGCCAAAGTAGCGTAGTACACCGCTGGTCGGCTCCTGCAGTAAAGCCATGACAAATAAAAGACTGCTCTTGCCGGCTCCGTTGGGCCCCATCAGACTTACCGATTCTCCCTCCAGCAGTTGGAAATCAGGGACGTTTAGAATAGTCCTGCCCCCCAGTACCAGGGTCAGATCCTTGATCTCGATGGCCACACTCATGATTCTCTCCTCCATTGCTGCATAGTGGTGAGAACAGCGGTAACTCCGTAAGCCAGCAACAACAGGATAATACTCAGAGCGATGGCGACATCAAAATTGCCTTTATTGACTTCCAGGACCGTGGCGGTGGTTAATACTCTGGTCTGCCCGGGGATATTGCCGCCGACCATCATTGATGCCCCGACCTCCGAGACCACCCCGCCAAAACCGGCCATAACCGCAGCCAGCAATCCCAAACGGGCCTCTCTGACCAGGCTAAACAGCATCTGCATTTGATTGGCACCCAGCGCTTTCAATTGCATGCGGATTCGGGGGTGGATCTGCTGGATGGCGGCCAGGGTAAAACTAATCACGATCGGTGAGGCAATCACCGATTGGGCGATCACGATCGCATAGGGTGTATAGATAATATTAAGGGCTCCGAAAGGTCCTGAACGCCAGAGGAAGATACTGACCCATAGACCTACCACCACCGGCGGCAGCCCCATCCCGAAATTGGCCAGGCTGACCAGGAAGTTGCGGCCGGGAAACTGCTTCAATGCCAGCAACCAGCCAAGCGGCACCCCGATCAGGACGCTGATCAGGGTAGCCGTTCCCGATACCCTGAGAGTCAACCAGGTGACCTCCATTACCGTGGGATCCAGGGTTATAAGTACATGGAGAGCCTGTACCAGGCCATCCCAGATGAGTTCCAATTACAGCACATCCCTAAAGTGTTTTCGGCTATCTCTATTTACCCAGGTCAGCCTCATTTTTACCAGCGTCAGGGAAGAAAAGGGCCTGCCCATATTTGTCGACTCCAAACTTGCTGATAATCTCCTGGGTGGCCGGGGCTACCATGAAATCGTTGAAGGCCTTGCCGCCCTCGGCGTTGACCTTGGGCCATTTCTCCGGGTTTACGGTCATGACATGATAGATGTTGAGCAGTGCTTTCTCGCCTTCCACCACCGGGACCAGCGCGATGTTTTTCTGCTGGGCAAGATAGGTGGCCCGGTCGGTCAATGTATAGGCATTCTTCTGGTTGGCTATGGTCAGGGTGGCGCCCATGCCTTGTCCAGTTTCCTGATACTCGGTGCCTACCACAGGAGTGATACCGGCCGCCTTCCACAGATTCAATTCCATAACATGGGTCCCGGATTTATCGCCTCTGGATATAAACGGGTTTTTGGTGTCCTTTATCTTCTTAAGGGCCTCGGCCGAACTCTTCATCCCTTTGATACCGGCCGGATCATTGGCGGGCCCAATTATCATAAAATCATTGTGCATGACCAACTTGTAGTTGGTGCCAAAACCTTTTTCGACCAGGTCTTTCTCTGCGGCCGGGGAGTGAACCAGCAAGACATCGGCTTCACCTTTTTCACCCATGGCCAGGGCAGCGCCGCTGCCCACCGCGACGGTTTTTACCACATAACCGGTCCGCTTCTCAAATTCCGGGACCAATACATCCAAAAGTCCGCTGTCCTGGGTACTGGTGGTGGTAGCCAGGATGACGTTGGGGTTGGCCGGTGCCTTGGGTGTGGTCGGCTGTTGGGCCGCCTTCTGGGCGCATCCTACCAGGGACAACATGAAAACCAAGACCATGGCCAGGGTAATAAACCTTCTTTTACTAAACAAGATCATTCCTCCTTAACATCGTTTAATAATCAACTCAGAGCTGCCCCCTATCATTCCCAACCACAAAAAAGTCGAATCCGCATTTCGTGCAGACGCGACCTGGTTTTGCTTTTACTCAACTCACTCTCCTTTCCGAATGCGGGAGGCACATTGGTTTCCGTCTGCACCTTTCGTCCTGGCCCTCATACCCACGTGGCTTCAGAGGCCCAGGCTCGGAGAAAATTATTGTATTTATAGAAAATTTCGACTCTAAATACCGAAATTCCTCCTTTGTGTTCAATGTTACAATCTTTATCGGGCATTTTTATAGAATAGATAAAACTATCAAAGCATCGGATACGCCATTTTGGAAGGGTAAAATAGCTGATCACTGGTTTTGAGCATAGAAAAACCACACCATGGGCCGATGGAGTTGTCATTCTGGTTGTTGTCAATACTATAGAAATAAATACAGCGGGAAGGTGAGGCAATGGATAAATACGCTCTGTTCAAGGAATGCGAGGCCCACCTGCTGGGTGACCGGCAGCCCTCGTCATATCTGCGGGGCCTGGACGAGAACGGCGGACTGGAAGAGGCAAATCCCTTCGACCTGCTGGCCGGTTTGAAGGAAATCGAACAGTCGCCGGCTTTTCATCCCGAAGGCAGTGTCTGGGAACACACCCTGCTGGTGGTGGACCGGGCGGCGGAAGGACGAGCTTGGAGTGACGAACCGCGGGTTTTCATGTGGGCAGCCTTGCTGCATGATGTGGGCAAGATACCCACCACGAAGATCCGGCGGGGGCGTATCACCGCCTATGACCATGACCGTGAGGGAGCGAAGATGGCGGCTCGATTCCTGCGGGAACTGACTGACGACAGAGTCTTCATAGAGGCCGTCTCGCGCCTTATCCGCTGGCACATGCAAAGCCTGTATGTAAACAAGAGTTTACCCTTTGCCCAGGTAGACCGGATGCTGGCCGAGGTATCACTGCGGGATATAGCCCTTCTTTCGCTTTGTGATCGTTTGGGCCGCGGCGATATGGACGAACCGGCCCAGCAAATGGAAATAGCCGGCATCAAGTCCTTCGTGGAGCGATGCCAGCCGCCGGAATTTCACCAGCAGTGATAGCATGCTAGGCCATTATCCGCCACCCATTCTGACCGGCATAGTCCAATAGATGCGGATCAGGCCGGACGGCTATCTTTTCCCCCACCGTCTCCATGATGAAGATATCGGTGAGGCTGTCGCCATAGGCCCGGCTGGCCTGCCAATCGACATCCCGGTCCCGGAAGGCCTCCACCAGCATGCAGCGCTTGGCCCGGCCATCTACAAAACGGGTATCCCCTCGCGGGTCATAGATATCGTTACTGAAGGCCAATCGGGCCCCCAGCACCGTATCTATACCCAGGTCGGCGCCTATGATCTGCAATAATTCCAGGTAGGAACCGGAGACCAGCACACAATGAAACCTCTGCCGGCGAGCTGATTCGATCTCCTCAAGAACGGCGGGATTGAAATGTTTCTTAATATAAGGATAAGCCTGGCGGAAAAACCCTGCTATTTCAGAGCGGCTCAGGCCCGTATATAAACGGTTGAATCCTTTAAATGCCCGGCCTTTCATATTTTCCCGGGAGATTATTTTGAGTTTGTAGGCCAGCACCACCGGCAATACTGCCGCCCACACTGACCAGCAGCGCAGGCGGGACCGTCCCTGCCGCATCCATTCATCCGCCAGACACGGCAGGGTGTCTTTCTGCAGAAGGGTCCCATCAAAATCAAAAATCGCCAACTTCATCTTCAGCCTCAAAATAAAAAAAATAGCCGTGTGCCGTTATAACTATCTATATTTTACCAGAATAACAGCCCAATAAAACCGTTCTGGCCAACAATCTCTATCCCATCGCGCCTGGCCCGGCATGATTTTAGAAAATATTCTCTATATTTATCTCTTCTTTACGCGGTATATGCTCTATCATCAGGCGAATCTCGGAAAGCTGCCCGGCAGCCAGGGCATGGTCCTGGCTGGATACGTATTCCTTGCAGCGGGCCAGGGAGAATTCGATATTATCGATCTCCTGGTGCTCCATAAAAACCGGCCACCATTTGGCTTCTTTGTCCCATTTCCGCTCCAACTGCCCGACTTCCGCCGAGGCCGCTGACCAGTCCCCGGCCTCGACCTGCCTGCTCACCGCCTCTATCTGTTCGACCAGGTGGTCGGATGAATCCGATAGCCAGTCGTTTATCCATATGCCTGAGCTAATTAAAATTATCAAGGTAGCCAAAACACCGATCAGTAATCGCATAAGCAAACACCTTCCCCTTATGTTCGGATGGGCTGGGCATTCTTAACCTGGTAGTACAACTGACCGCGGCTGTCCAGGGTAGCGAAGAATATATCGCGGTGGGAGCGGACCCCGGAATTGGCCAGCTCCCGCTGCAGCCAGGCCATATCCCGGTTGGCCGCCGCCAGGTTCGGTTCGATTACCCGCCCGTCGATGACCAGGGTCACCGGCAGGCCTTCGGGATCGGGCCAGATGTCCATGTCACCGGGCTGCAATGGCCTTTTATCCGATTTCAGGATCAGGCTCAGCTGACCGCTGGTCTCCAGGATGGCATACTCTACATCGGCCACATCGGGGACCCCCTTCTGGCGCAGCTGTTCCAGCAGGTCATTTATGTTTATGCGCAACCGCCGCAGTTCCATTTCCAGTATGCGGGAGTTCTCTATCAACACGCTGGGTGTGCCACAGATCAATCCCCGGGCCCGTTCGCTTTTGAGCGAAATTAAGGAGAGAGTGATTTCCGCCATAACCAGAATAGTAACCGGTATTATCCCATACAAGAGCGGGATGCCGGTATTCTGCATGGGGATGGAGGCCAGTTCGGAGATCATGATTATGACCACCAGTTCATAAGGCTGCAACTGCCCGATCTGTCTCTTGCCCGTCAGGCGCAGCAGGACAACGGTGGTAGTAAATAGAATCAGGGTGCGGATTATCACCAGGATCAATTCAGACTATCCCCTCTGCTCGATATATCATATATCTTTTCTATAAATCCCGGATTTATGCGATGTTTTCCGCACCCTTGGGGTAAATGAGCCATATCCTGTGTATTCCCAGCTGGCATATATAAAATCACAATAAAAAGACCCTGTTCCGATCATTGAAACATGGACTTATTTACGATCTGAGGAGGGGTCAAGCCCCTCCTCAGCAGATATGTTTTTTATTTCTTGGCCGATGGTATATCCCCATCCTGACCATGTTTTCATTTGCCTTGGGATTCATAAATATCCGCTATTTTTTGGTAACTTCCTCGACTTTTTTGGCTATCTCCTGGTTTATGCTCTGGGCGGCCTGCTCGATCTGCTGGTAACCCGACATCATGGTGTCTTCCACCATCTTAATCGCCTGCATCTGGTTCTGGCGCATCTGTTTGACCATATCTTCCATCTGTTTCATGAATTCCTGCCGGGCGTTCCTACTCATGTCCAGCTGGCTCCTGGTAAGGTTTTCGATCTGCTCCGCATTCCATTTTAGGGAATTGAGCCCGGCAATCCACATATCCCACATCTTATCGGCAGCGTTGTTGAACATGTCCAGGTTCTTGTTGACACTCTCCTTGTAGTCTACCATCCTGCAACCTCCTTCAAAAATAAAGTAATCGTTGGGACCCCTACTACTGGAATATGCACCTTTTTTCCCAAAATTATCCGTAGAGCTATATCCATTATATAGCATTTAGGGGATTGGTCAACCTGTATAAAAATCAACCCGGATGACCGGAGGGGACCCATGCGGCTTTCAGCCCAGCACCCGGGCCAGCTCCGGGACCTTGCCGGTTTTTTCCCAGGGCAGGTCCAGGTCATCCCGGCCGAAATGGCCATAACAGGCTACCTGGCGGTAGATCGGCTGGCGCATGTCAAAGTCCCTTATTATGGCGGCCGGTCTCAAATCGAAATTGTCCCGGATGAGAGATTCCAATTGCAGATTGGGTATCCGGCCGGTACCGAAGGTATCAACCATTATGGAAATTGGACGGGCCACCCCGATGACGTATCCGAGCTGCAGTTCGCATTTATCCGCCAGACCGGCGGCGACTATATTCTTGGCCACATATCGGGCGGCATAGGTGGCGGACCGATCCACTTTGGTAGGATCCTTGCCGGAAAATGAGCCCCCGCCGTGCCGGGCATAACCCCCATAAGTGTCGACTATGATCTTCTTGCCGGTCAATCCCGAATCACCCTGGGGGCCTCCGATGACAAACCGGCCGGTAGCATTCACATAGAAATCAGTCCGGTCATCCAGCATCTCCGGGGGCACCACTGCTCTTATCACTTTTCCAATGACATCCCGGCGGATTTGCTCCGGGGTGGCATCTTCATCATGCTGGCAGGCGATCACCACCGTATCGACCCGTACCGGCCGGTCGCCCAGATATTCTACCGTCACCTGGGTTTTACCATCCGGCCGCAGATAGGGTATTTCTCCGTTTTTGCGCACCTCGGCCAGTCGGCGCGCCAATTTATGGGCGAGGTAGATGGGCATCGGCATCAATGCCGGGGTCTCGTTGCAGGCGTAACCGAACATTATCCCCTGATCACCGGCCCCCAGGCGATCCGCCTCATCACCGCCACCCTCGCGGTACTCCATGGACAGGTTGACCCCTACCGCGATGTCACTGGATTGCTCATCGATCCCAGGCAGTACCGCACAGGCCGTGCTGTCGAAACCATATTCGACCTTGGTGTAGCCGATATCTTGGATGATTTTCCGGGCGGTTTTGGGGATGTCAACACTGGCGGAAGTTGTTATCTGCCCGATTATCAGCACCAATCCGGTACTGATGGAAGCCTCGCAGGCCACTCGGGCATACGGGTCCGCAGCCAGAATCGCATCCAGTATCCCATCGCACACCTGGTCGCAGATCTTATCGGGATGGCCCTCCGTGACCGACTCCGAAGTGAAAAACCATCTGTCCATGCTGCTCTCCTCCCTTACACAATCAGGCCGAAAATTACCGCTACTTAAGGAAGCCTTTCAGGACTGCCGCTTCGGCTTCGGTTGCGGTCATACCGAAACACATCAGCTTGGTAAGCTGCTCGGAGGCGATTTTGCCGATGGCGGCCTCGTGGACCAACTGGGCGTCGGTGTGATAGGCGACTATCTTGGGGCTGGATGCTACCACCGCCTCGTCCATGATGATGGAATCGCATTGGATATGTCCGAAACAAGGCGCACGCCCGTACATGTTAAGGTAGAATTCCTGCCGCGACCGGTGCTGGGCCACCGAGCGGGAGATGACCTGGGCGGTGGCGTCCTCCCCCACCATATCAACGGTTATATTGGAAGTGGCGGTCTGGTCCTCATAGGTGAGGAGCCTTTCCGAAACGATCAAGCGGGCATTTTTGTGGAGCCGCACCTCGGTGTCCCGCAGGCTGCGGTCGACCCCTTTGATCTGTACCATCTCGATTTCGGCCACGCCGCCCTCTTCAATCTCGATAATGGTCTTGGGATTGAGGATGCGCGCCCCGCTGCCCTCCCCTTCCCCGTAATGTTTCTCTACGTATTTCATGCGGGCGCCGGGGCGGATGAAGAACTCGTGGATACCGTCGTGCTCGGCCTTTTGGCTGCCGGGATTGTGAATGCCGCAGCCGGCCACGATGGTCACATCCGCGCCGGCCCCGACCTCGAAGGTATTATAGACCAGGTCCTGCATGCCCTGGGAGAGGATTACCGGGATATGGACGCTTTCCCCCTTGGTACCCGGTTTGATGATCACGTCTATCCCGGGTTTATCGGTCTTGCTCACGATATTTATATTAGGAGTGATACGCCGCTCGATTTTTTCGCCATTCTTGCGGATGTTGACGGCTCCTCCCGGCATGCCGTGCCAGTCGGCTATCCGTTCCAGCAATTGGTTGTCAATTGCAGTCAGCATCGCTTACACCTCCCCAGGGACAATTCTGGCGGCAACGGCAGTCCGCGTCCAATCGTTTTATATCGCTCAAGATGCTGTCCCGGCTGGTTATCCCGCTGATGCGGCCCTCCGCCACCAGGATCACATGGTCGGCCAGCTGCAGTATCCTCTCCTGATGCGATATTATGACTATGGTGGTATCATATTTCTTGTTCATGTTCTCAAAAGTCTCAGTCAGCCGGCGGAAGCTCCACAGGTCGATGCCCGCCTCCGGTTCGTCGAAAAGGGCTATCTTGAGATCGCGGGCCAATAAGCTGGCGATCTCGATACGTTTGAGCTCACCCCCGGAGAAACTGGCGTTTATCTCCCGGTCCAGGTAATCCTGGGCGCATAGGCCGACATCGAAGAGCAGGTCACACAATTCGGGTTTCTCCGCGGAACCGGCCGCATAGGACAAGAACTCACGCACGGTCATGCCCTTGAAGACCGGGGGGCGCTGGAAAGCGTAACTTATTCCCAAGCGGGCCCGCTCGGTTATCCCCAAAGCGGTGATATCCTGCCCGTCCAACCAGACCTGCCCCGTCGAAGCCGGGAAGATACCCATAATGGTTTTGGCGATGGATGATTTTCCTCCCCCGTTGGGGCCGGTCATGACATAGATCTTTTTGGGCTCCAGTTTAAGGTTGATATCCTTCAGCACTTCCACCGGGCCATTCTCCCCGTCAAGGGTGACGCTGACGTTAATCATCTCCAACATGTTTACCCACCTCCTTTGAAACGCAAAACCGGCTTCCGGGGCCGGTTCACGTCAACAGTCGCATCAGGGAGAGGGTGACTGACCTGCAATTATCCGTCTCCCATGATATCTGCCCATATTATACCATTATCGGTTATACCATAGAATATGACTGTCCTCCCGTTTATGGCGCCGACCGCACCTATGCCCCCGCCGCTTTAAAAATCATTGCGGATCCCGCAAAGGAAACTCCGGTTCGGGCAGATCGTCCATGTCCACGAGCCGATGCTGGTCCCCGCCGCGGACCTTATCCGGGTTACCGTCGTTGACATGCTCGGCGCTCAATAGATCTCGGTTCACCATGTCCACCGCTTCCCAGTAGCCCACCTCCTGACCGTCGCTCAGTTGGAAGATCAGCCCGTGGCTGCTGGTTTTGACATCCAGTACCTGCAATTTTGCCATCCTTATTACCTCCTCGCTATTAGTCTGCCGCTGGAAGGGAATTTTATTAATGTCCCAAAAAAATAGAGAGCCCTTCCCCAACTGGGGTGGCCCCTCGACCTTCCTATATATATAAGATGTGATTTCGCGCCGCAGCAGCGGTCCCCATTTACTTTCCGGTTACCTTATGGAGATAATGTCCGCCGGGGAATATAATGAGGGTAACCCATCGATATTTATCAGTACCAGCTTTATCAAACGGCGGTATGTGGTGCGGGGAAACGGGAAGGCGGCTGGAAAGTGATCTTGTACATACTTCTCACCATCCTGTTTATATTGATAGCTGTTCTTTTTATACCCTTTAGATTTTACGGTCAGGGCCGGATAAGTGAAGATATCCGCCTGGAATGGGATTTGGCCTGGGCGGGCGGGTTGGTTTCGGTTCGTTGGAACCTTCCCGCCGCAGAGGAAGGCGGTCCCGTGGTACGCTTGGGTCCATGGACCAGGACCAGGTCTCCCGCCCCTGCCAGAGCGAAGCGGCGCCAACAGAAACCGTCCCGGGAGCCGCGGCGACGGGGTGGTTGGCCGGCAGCCAGGGCGTTCCTGGACAAGCAGGTTTTAAGAGAGGTGCTGGCATTTCTGGGCCGGCTATGGCGCTCGCTGCGACTGCGCTGGGACCTGGAGGGCGATTACGGCACCGACGATCCGGCCCTCACCGCCAGTATCGCCGCAATCATCACCTTTATCAACCGAAACGGGCAAAAATGCCGCTTATCTCCCCGGTTCACCGAGGCCGGAGTTAACCTGACCGGCTCCATACAAGGACAACTGCGGCCTGGTATCATCCTCTGGGATGCCGGCCGATTTGCGTTGAAGAAACCGATCCGTAAAATTTGGTGGACAATGTTGCGCGAGGGTAACAAGGATAGGAGGAATGGAAATGTTTAAGGAAGATATCGATGCTATCGCTACTCATTTAGAGAATCTGGTCAGGAGCAAGACCATCATCGGGGAACCGATATCCGCCGGAAATGCTACCGTCATCCCCATCATCGCCGC
>JBEHWJ010000036.1:0-19425 GCA_040217755.1 Syntrophomonadaceae bacterium
ATGACGGCGGTGGTGGCCTGAACCATATTTTTTAGGGCCTGGTAGGTCCGATGTGCCTGGTATTCCTGGGCAAACCCCAGGGCCACATCGATGACCACCACCACCATAATAATGAGAAAATCCCCTCTCTCACCCATCAGCAGCGATATGGCCGCGGCCACCAGGATGATATAGATAAGGGGATTAATGAACTGAGCAATCAAAATAGACCAAGGCGTACGACCTTTGGCGGCCGGCAATATGTTTTCCCCATAGATCTCACGCTGTGCCAGTACCTCATGGGCCGATAGCCCGGTCAATGAAGGGGTTTGGGGTTCTATGGCTGAGTTTGCCGCCGGAATGTCGGCCATTACGATTCCCCCCACGGGAAGATAATCTATCCCACTTTTACTTTTTCTATTATATCCCTTCTGTCCACAGCGTGGTATTTGTGAATTGGGGTGGAGGGTTGGATAGGTCTGAGACTTCTATGGTTGGGATATCGGGGGCCGGGAGGCCTGCAGCGCGGCTTTGACTGCCTCAGTGATCTCCTGGTAGCCGGTACAGCGGCAGATATTGGATTGCAGCCAATCATTTATGACCTCGTCGCCGGCATCGGGATGGATATCGATCAAACCCTGGGCATTCATGATAAACCCTGGGGTGCAATAACCACACTGGAAGGCGAACCGCTCCACAAACTCCCTCTGGATAGGGGCATTATTCAAACCCTCGATCGTCACTACCTCGCGGTCGACCGCTTCCGCTGCCAGCATAAGGCAGGATTTCACCGGCCACCCTTCTACCAGCACTGTACAGGCCCCGCAGTCACCGTTTTCACATCCCGGCTTGGCCCCGGTGAGCCCCAGTCCCTCCCGCAGCGCATGCAGCAGGGTATCGGCGGGACGGACCAATACCTGGCGCGTTTCCCCGTTGACTTTGAGTTCAATGATTCCCGGGCCGGTAATACTTATCATATTCAACTCGCCCCCAGATTGTTGATGATGTCCTGCAGCAACTTCCCGACCACGAACTGGCGGAATCCGCTGCTTCCCTCCAGGTCGTCCAGGGTCTCGCCCGGGATGAGGTGCAGGGCCTGTTCCACCCGGTCGGCGGGTGCCCTTGATCTATCGTTTAATACCTGCTCCATTGCCAGGCTGCGGAAAGGGAAGCGGCATACCCCGCTGCAGGCTACCCTGATCTGGTCATCAGCCTTAAGAGCGCAGATGGTGGCCAGGGGATAGTTGATTTTGTCCTGCTTGGTGCGCTTGACATGAATGTGGGACAGGCCCAGGTAAGGGAGAAGAGTCTTAACCCGCACCACAAATTCGTAGGGGTTCATTTCCAGTTTTTCATGATATATATCCATGATTTTGACGGTACGCAGGCCGCTGGGATCGGCCAGCACCGCCTCGCTGTCGGTAAGCAGGAGGGGCAGCAAAGCTTCTTTGAAAATTATGGTCCCGCAAATATTGCCCCCCAGGGTGATCTTATTCTGGATGGTATGGTCGGCCACCCGGGCCCCGGTCTGAGCCAGCAGGGGAAAACTGTTATCCTCATGCAGCTGGGTAAGGGTCAGGGCCGCACCCATTATAAAATAATCACCATCTGATTCCATCACCCTGCATTCGGGGATGTCTTTGATGTCCACCACCGCACCGAAGGATAGGTTATTCATCCGGGCCATACTGATCAGTTCGGTTCCCCCGCCGTAATAGCGAGGGTTCCGGCCGGCTGTATCCAGTTGGGCGAATGTATCGACGGCCTCCTTTATCGTAGCAGGCCGATGGTATTCGAAATCGAAGGGGATCATATCATTCCCTCCCTCTTTTGCCAGATGGTCTCCGGCAGCACCGGTACCTGGTCGAATTCGATCCCGGCCGCTCTGCTCAGGGCATTGACCAGGGCGGCGTATATGGCAATGATGCCGTGCTCGGCCAACCCGCGGGCACCGAAGGGAGATGCCTGATGGGGGGTCTCCACCCAGTCCACCAGGTATTCGGGCTGCTCACCGATCCGCATCACCTTGTAGGTACGCAAGCTGTCATTTTGCAATCGCTGATCCTTATCGTAGATAAAATACTCCCGGCTGCCAAGACCCAGGCCCATCCCCATGGCTCCCATCACCAAACCCTTGGCCGCCCGGGGATTTAGAACCTTGCCCGCATCCAGGACTGTAGCCGCCCGCAGGATAGTATAGCTGCAATCGTTCAAATCAAGCTCGATCTCCACTGCCTGGGCACCGGGAGTCCAGTAGGGCCCCGGTTTGCCCCCACCGGTATTTCTGTCAAGGGGTGAAAGCCGGGGCATGCCATAGGTACCCCGCCCCACTACCTGGCTGCCGATGGTGCTGCCATCGGGAAATTGGTAACCATGTACGACCTCGGCCAGGTCCACGAATATGCTGGGATCATCCTTGAAATAGACCTGTCCTTCCCCCAGGGTGAGATCCGAAGGGGAACACTGCAATGCTATGGCGGCCAGGCTCTGAATCTGGCGGATGGCGTCATGGGCCGCTTCCTCCACGGCCCGCCCCACCATGAAGGTGGTCATGCTGGCTACCGTCTTCCAGTGATGGGGACTGGTACGGGTATTGACCTCCATCTCCACATGGACTTTGTTAAAGTCCAGTTTCATGGTATCGGCCAGGATCTGGGCCAGGGTCGATTTGGTCGATGGGCCTATCTCTACCGCCCCCACATTGAGGTTGACACTGGCGTCCGAGTTAAAGGTGACGGTAGCCGATGATATAGCGTCGGTTGGGGAGTTGGAGGTCTTCCAGAAACAGGCCACCCCCTTGGCCCGGACCAGGTTGGTGTCGGTCTCGATACGGTCCCCTTCGCTCCAATTGATCATTTTCTCGACCTTATCCAAGCACCCGGAAACATTGCCCAAAATGCTTTCCGTTAATTTGACCCCGGTTGGTGAGGTGTGGCCCGCCTGAATGGCATTTTGGCGGCGCAGTTGCAAGGGATCTATTTGCAGTGCGGCCGCCAGTTTGTCCATGGTCCGTTCCACTGCGAAGCTGAAGGAAGAGTGTCCGAAGCCGCGAAAGGAGGTGACATAGGTATGGTTGGTGTATACGCAATAGGCGTCGCACCAAACATTCTCGACATTGTAGGGGCCGGTGCAGTTTACGGTCATGGAAGTACCCATCCGCGGTCCGGTGTCGGTGTAGGCCCCGGTACCCACGATGTAGGTATACTGGCCGGCCTTCAGGATCCCATCCTTGCTGGCTCCCAGCTTGACATAGGCCTCCAGGCTCACTTTGCTGGGTGAACTGGCTATATCCTGTTCCCGGGTGTTGCTGACCACCACCGGCCGTCCATCCACTGCCAGCGAGGCCATCACCGCCAGGAACTCCAGGTTGATCGCAGCCTTGCCGCCGTATCCTCCCCCTACCAAAGGCACATGTACGATCACCTTGCCCAGGTCGAAGCCGAAATGGTCGCTGATCTGCTTGCGGATTCCGAACGGGGCCTGGGAGCTGGAATAGATGAGCACCTGCCCGTCCGGCAGGATTTCGGCCCGGACGTTGCGGGTCTCCATAGCAATGTGGTCGGCGGACGGGAGTGAATAGCGGGCCTCGATGATAACCTCGCTCTCGTTCCAACCCTTGTCCATATCGCCTTTGCGGATCTTTTCGTGGTTGTTGATATTGGTGTTGGCCGCCGGGTAAACCTGCTCGATGACATGTCGGTATTGGGCCAGGTCTGGATGGATCAAGGGCGCCTCCGGCTGCATGGCGGCCGAGGGGCTGTCCACCGTCACCAGCTTTTCATATTCGACCACTACCCTGGTGGCCGCGGCCTTGGCCTGGGCCTCACTATCGGCGATAACCAAGGCCACCGGTTCCCCGTAATACCTTACCTTGTCTATGGCCAGGGGAGGACGGTCGGCCAGGACCGAGCCGGTCAAAAAGGAATAATACCCCCCGGTTATCACCTTCTTGACGCCTTTCATGGTGATCGCCTGGCTGTAATCGATACGCTTGATATATCCGTGGGCGCAGGTACTGGTAACCTGTACCGCGTGCAGCAGTCCCGGGTAGGAGATATCGCTGTTATACTTGGCCCGGCCGGTTACCTTGTCCCAGGCCTCTTTACGGATTATGTCGGTGCCGATAATGCTGGTGCTCATTTGAAAAATCACCCTTCGCAAACCCTGATATTATGTATTCATTTTCCTGATGAAAGATGCTGGCATCCGGGCTTTCCCCTCCGCTCGACATTTTTGAGTTCAATGCCTTTGGGATATGTTTTAGCTTATCCGAAACCGGGTTTAAATAGTCATTGTGGGATTCCAGACAATACGCGGATTGCGGCGGACAAATTATACCTGGGGTTGGTAATCCGGGCAAGGCTCCATTTCCTGTGGGATATGAGGGAATATTATACCAAGGTTAAACCCGAATGATTGGGCCAAACGTTTGCCAAACAAAAAAGGGCGACGACCGCCGCCTTCATACTGCCAATCCAGTCCGACCTTGATATAAATGAGGCCTCGGGTTCAATCGATGCAACCCATATAAACTGCCATTAAGTCCTCGCCGATTACCTTGCTATGGTCCGCCCGTCAACGGTCCATTATCTGCCCCGGCAGAACCCGGCTCCAAGTAGCCGAGTGGCGCACCCAGTTCAGGCATACCCACATGGTATCCTTATACATGCCATCTCCGCAGGTGTGCCAGTGCCCGAAATACCACAGAGAAGGATGGTACTGGTGCAGAAGCTTGGAAAGGGCCGAGCGGGAAGGGTCGATATCCTTGATCTTCTGGCGGCGGGCCTCTTCGATGGGGAACTCATCCGGGCAGGTATGGGAGATGATTATATCGACAGGGGGGTCGGGCAGGTGGGCCAGGTCCTTTTCGCTGATTATTTCCTCCGGAAACCAATCCCAGCCCTCTTCGCGGCGCCAGCGGTCGACCGATTTGCCCCCGCCCATGAACAAGACCCGGCGCCCATCTTCCAATTCCAGCACCGAGCCGCGGGGCATATAAAATATGCGCGGGGATACCTCCACCGCTTGCGCGGGTTTTTTGATCAGGGCGTTGAGGCTGTCTAGATCGTCGTTGTTGCCTTCACAGAAGTAGATGCGGGTCCGGCTGGTATCTATCATCTTCAGGTCCTGATCCCCCAAGCGGGGCCAGTAGCCGAAATCACCTACCTGCAGTATCACATCCGGTTTTTCTTGCCCGATCAGGCAATTAAGCCGCTCGAAGGCACCGTGTATATCACCGACAGCCAAGATCTTCATTGCGATTCACCTGCCCCCAATGTTTCAACCTATAATTACCGTGGCCGTCTTCCCGCTTGCCGTTTGGACCAGCTCTTCCCGCAGGACAGCCGCGTCCTGCCAGTCCCCCTCGACGTAGGCGGGCACCAGCTTAAGACCCATCACCTCCAGCAGCTGCTGATGGCGCTCCAGGGTCAGGCCGCGATATTCATTTTTCTCGTCCCGGGCCACCTCGGACCGTGAAATCCCCAACCGGGCAGCCAGCTTCGCCTGGGATAGACCCAGGAATATACGCAGCCCTATCAGTTGCCGGTTCAGAGGCAGTTCGCCCAGGGCATGCGGATCTTTGCCCTTCAGGCGCCGGTAGAGGTCGATGGCCCGCCGGCTCTCATCCAGCATCCGGATGGTACAACCAGTAAGGCACTCTATCTCGTGATCCTCGTAACCGCGCTCCTTCATGCCGGCGATCTGGTGCTGCAGCTGTTCCTGCCCCTCCTGGCATTTAAGACGGGCCTGCTGGTATTGCCGCTCGGTTTTAATCATGCCGAAACCTCCGTTATTTTAATGATGCCTTTGGCCCGGTGTGACCACTTGTCGGTCCGGAAGAAGCCGATCTTGGGATCGATCATCTCCGGGAAGTCGGCAAAGGCCGGGGTATGCTCCCGGTAAACCGGGAACATCTCGATGTGGCGGAGGAAAGCCATGGGATAGCCACGTTTGCCGCTGGGGTCAGATACGGTCTCAAAACGCCAAAATTCAGGGTCCATTTCCTTCAAAGCAGTCTCAGCGGTGGTCCGCCATAATTGGCGCGGCACCACGAAATATACGTCCATATCGTTGGGGTGATATTTGTCGGTAGCATAGGAGCCGTCGATGTAGACTTCGGTTATCCCTACTGCGGCCAGCTGTTCATAACGCTGTTTGAATTCCTCCAGCAATTGCAACCGCCAGGCAGTGTCCCAGTTACGGTCTCCCCCCGGCCCCCGACGCATGGACTCCTCCAGTTCGGCCAGGCTCACTTCATGGTCACCGGCCGGCAACAGTCCGTTCTTCAAGAACTTCAGCACCTTACCGCCCCTGATTTCATTATACCCAAGCTGGCCATAGGTTGGTAACTCCCGGGCTGCTTTTCGCGCCTCAAGTATTAATCCCGGACTATTAAGAAAAGCTAAAATGGCCGGTTGATTTTGGTTGTTAACCCATTGTTAATATAATGCTGAAAACAGGTGAGACCCATCATGCCTTTGGAAAAATTATTGGAAACAGGAATCATTATCATTGTCGCAGTCATGCTGGTGGTTTATGTGCCCAAAAGCAAATTGCGGGAAGCGTTGGTTGTTTTCTTCTTTAAACAATTTGTTACTTGGCCGCTGGGATTGGCAGTGGCAGAGTACGGGTTGATCGAGTACCCGGTCCGGTTGTTCAGCAATGCTACCAAGGTGCAGTTCTCCTTCGAATACCTCATCTACCCGGCCATTTGCGTGGTCTTCATGATGACTTACCCAGAAGACCGGGGCCGGTTTAAGGAGTTCATGCACTATTTCAATTACTGCACGATCATGACCATGATAGAAGTTGTGGCTGAAAAATATACCGCCAACATCAACTATATTCATTGGACCTGGTATCTCACCTGGCTCAGCTTGTTCATCACCTTTTATATCTCCCGCAAGTTTTATGAATGGTTCTTTAGGGTGAATGCCAAAGAGGTAAGTGGTTATTTACACCAACAATGAACCGTCATATTGGTCGGTTATAATTCCAAACCTGGCAACGCCCCTATTCATCCACTACATAGATAACAATTTTACGGCCCACTATGTGCGACATAAACACAATTAAGCCCGTCTGCCGGTATCATAGACCGGCAAAATTTCAGTTGGCAGCCGGCAACGCGGTCAAACCGGCAGCCGTCCACCATAAATGGTATATATTGAGAAGCATAGTCGGCTATGGTAAAATAGTATAAATGAATAATACTTGACGGTCACAGCTATCCAGTAAAAACCGGATGGCGGAGGGGACAAATCCTACAGGGGATATGAGGTCTGTGGGCATTGCTCCCGTGAGAATCGGCTTACTTGGGTGGGTAGCCTTCTATGGGGCTACCCATATAACTTCTGGACCGTCCCATCAATGACGAAGGGGGGGAATATTTATAAACTGCGGTTTTCGTGAGGGTAACCGGTCCCAGATGATCGGACCTAACAGGAACTATTCTCATCCCGGGTTGCCGTTCTATTAATTACTACCGTTCAAATGAGAGAGATAGGAGTGATTGGATGTTAAGGAAGAACAAGCCGCTAAGTCTGCTTATAACGCTTATCGTCACCTGCGCTTTTTTGGCCCCGGCTTTCCTGGTGCCGGCAACTGCTGCTGCCGCAGCTACCACCCCAACCGTCACTGCGCTGGCCGCTACCGGTATCGATGGGGATTCAGCCTCCCTAAACGGGCGATTGACCGCGGTCGGTACTTACAAGGTGGTGGAATACGGATTCTATTACGACGACTCTTCTACGGTAACCACATCGGATACCAAGATAAAAGCCGGAACCGGTGATCTTGAGGACGAAGAAACCTTCGACGCCGTGATCGACAATCTGGAATCCCGTACCCGTTATTGGTTCCGGGCCTATATTGTTTATGAGGACAACCGGGATATTCGCCATACGGTATTATCCGCCAATACCCGCTATTTCACCACCACCTACACGCAAGAGGTAGACCGGCCGGAGGTGACTACCAATTCAGCCACCAACATCACCACCAGCAGTGCTAAACTCCGGGGGGAGATCGATTCCACCGGTGCTTCCGATATCACCGAGTACGGATTCTATTATGGAACCAAATCATCCCCTTCCACCAAGAAAAAAGTAGGTAGCAAAATCGACGATGGGGATGAATTCAGCTATAAGCTGACCGGGCTAAAATCGGATACCAGGTATTATTTCAAAGCCTATGCCCGCAACTCGGAGGGCATATCCTATGGCACCACCAGAAGCTTTTACACCGAAAAAGGTGAGAAAAAACCTGCGGTAACCACCAAGAAGTCGGTGACGGGGAATGGTTACGCCACCCTGTACGGAGTGGTCACCTCGGACGGCAATTCGAACATAGAAGCTTATGGATTCTACTATGGAACCAGCAGTGACCCCTCCACCAGGATAAAGGTGGGCAGCAAAATCGATGAAGATGAAACCTTCAGCTATAGATTGACGGGCCTCACCCCGGGCAGCTATTACGTCAAAGCCTATGCCACCAACGATTCCGGGACCGGATATGGGACGGTGCAGCGCTTCGAGGTCACCGGCTCGACCGCACCCAGCGTGTTCTTCATCGGCTCAAACTACTACAACATCCGCGGGGTATACCAGGCCGGGGATGCGGCCCCGTATATAAAGAACAGCCGCACCTACCTGCCCATCAAGCCGGTAGGGTATTCCGTCGGCATAGCCGATGCCGATATAGTCTGGAATGCCTCAACCCAAACCGTAACCTTGACCAAGGGCAGCACGACGGTCAGGCTGCAGATTGGCAGTCCTATCATGTACGTCAATGGTGCGGCGGTCATGATGGACACCTCCCCGGAGATCTCCAATTCCCGGGCTTGTCTGCCTATCGCCCATATCGTCAAGATATTTGGCTACACCGCCTACTGGGATGGGGCCGCCCGCAGCGTGTCCATCCGATAACAACGTCCCGGTGGTCTGACCGACCGGAAAAGACTTAGAGCAAAGCAATAGGAATGCCTGTGATTGAGGCGTACATGCGGTACGACGATTGAGCAGGCATTCCTTGTTAACGCAGCTATCGGGCTTTTTTGGCTGCCGATGGGCTGGATGTCGATTCCAGTCCGGTCTTCATTTCACCTTCAAAGCGGCGGGATGGCCGGGGGCGGTCCCAACCTGGTTTTTATCCATCCCCGCCTTTCCTCATAGTAGCCAAGACTCACTGGGATGGAAACCGCCCGCCGCTTTGCAGCAGCTTCCGCACCGCCCCCTGAGCTTATAACTTCGGCCGGCAAATACGAGCCGACTTCCCTGAACCCCCGCCCAATCCAGACCTGGAACTGATCCATGCCCTTAAGGTCCGGCGCGCGTTGCTGACAAAATCCCCACCCGCCCTGCCGGCTGCCCCCGATCCGTTCTTTTAGTCCGCCTTCCCCTGCCCCCCGGTCACCGGCCAGGTAAAAGCTCAGGTGATCACCACCAGTACTGCCGACCTAACCCTGGTATAATATCGTTCCGACCATCGCCGCGGGCTTCCCCCGGCGTATTATATGTTGGGAGGACCTATTTTATGGAAGAGATGTTAAATATAATCGCCCATATCGGGATTCCTGATCGCAGCACCCCTTTTCCTGCTGGTCCGGGTGGAGAGCAAGGTTGTCTGCCTGCCCCCAGGCGGTTGGTGCTGGCAGTGGCCTAAATATCATGAAGGAGATGGATAAGATGCCGGGGAGTAGGATGAATATTCTTTATTTCAAGATCTGGATAGAGGAGAAAGGGGCCTCCTGCCGCCTGGGTAAGGCGGGCTTGAATTGTGTCCTCAGCGTTGACCATATCGAACCGGGTCTCTGGGCCGCCTTGTATGCGCAGCAGACCCCCCAAGGTTTAATGGTGGCCGAACTGTCCGATTACTTCGCCACCTCTGAGGCCGCCTGGCAGGCTGTGGAGGATCCGGCCAGCCCAACCGAACCATCCCGGCTTTTCCGGGATTGGGAAGGGGAGCAATACCTCACCAACCGCCAGGCCCGGGTGGAGCGGCTGGACTTATAAGATCGGGCAAGTAATAAATTGCCCGCCGGGACCAATGAGTATGATTGCTTCCCTTTGAGTAGACGCCGCCCAAAAAACTGGACCCCGTCATCGAAGAAGCCCAGCCAAACCACTACCCCCCGGTAACCTCGACCAGTGCCGATACTGGCCAAGACCGGACTTATCCTGCCATCTTACCGGTCAGGTCATGGTACCGATTCCTCCCCCGATGCTTTCCGATTCAATATCCAATATTTCTTTTCATGTTTTGCCATATTCTCATGGGCATACCGGAACTGCTGCTCGATGTGGCCCGGCAACAATGAGGTACCCTTGGCGTCCAGGTACGAATCCGATTCCTCTCTGATGTGATGCTCGGTCACATACACATAGTGGATCTCATGTTCATCGTCATGACTGTAGGCAATGTAATACCGGTCTATCCACAGGGTGTGGTGATTACCCTTCACCACCAGGGGATAGGGATTCTGCATATTTAGTTTACCCGCCATGACCGCATCGTCGGGCAAAGTGATAACCAGGTTGTCGGCTACCATATGGGTCAAAGCGATAATTTTTTCGATAGGCAGCTTCTTATTCATTCACTTAAATTACCATATTCTACACTGCTCGACAAGATTTTGCTGAGCAGGTTCATCTTGCCTGCCCCTGCTCAAAACCTTTCGACCTTCGAGGGGAAACGCTTTCTTGCAGGGTCTTAAGCCGAGCATCCACACCCCCAATGACAGCTGTGTATCAATATACATCCATCTGGTTAAAATGATTAGGGAAATCAACCGTACCGACAGGAGGGCCGGATGAACAGCGAACTATCCCGCAACCACAGTACGTTTAAAGTCATTAATCCCTTCAAGGTATGGGAGAAATTATATCTCTCTGGCGAAAACGCTATAACCCAAGCCTCCCGCAACTTTGTCAGCACCACCTTTTTCGGCCAGGCCGCCGAGTTGATGCTGAACCGTTACCTGCAGATTGTGAGGATGCAAAGCGCTTTTGTCTACAACGTGTTGGAGGATTGGCCCTTCCCGACCAAGAGGGATATAGCCCGGTTGGCCCGGATGAACATATCCCTGGAAAGAAAGGTGGACCTTCTCCAATTAGAACTGGAAGACCAGGAACACCTGGAGCAGTATGGCTGCGACGATGCCCGGAGGGATAACGCCCTCATCCGGCCAGAAACGAATGGGGCGGACATGAATTTGATAATCGCGGCCCTGCAGGATATAGCCAGTCGCATCGATAACCTGGAGAATCTGGTCCAGACCCACAACCAGATCCTGATGGAGTCCCGGGCCTGGAGCGGAAAAGCCCCCGGTCTCCTGGGATTGGTGGCGGAAGAATCACGGCCGGGGGAAGACGGGTCGCTCGACCCGGCTGAGAGCATCACTATATTGATGGCCGACCTGGATGAGCAGTTGTAAGCCCCCTCGCGACAGGGCAAAAATATTGGAGGTAGAAGGACCATAAACAGTAATAACGATATGTATATATACGGAGATTCCATTTATCAGGTTGGCGACGCCTTGGTCCGTACCGCTCAGGACTGGATGCTGGCCACCCGGGACTGGCTGGAGGTGCTGCAATACGGCCCCGACATACCTACCGGGCTTTCCCGCCGGGAGATCATCTGGAGCCGCAACAAGTCCCAGCTGTACCATTACCTGGCTGATACCCCCCATAAATACAGCACCCCAGTCTTCCTGGTATACGCCTTGATCAACAAGGCCTATATCCTGGACCTCACCCCGGGCTCCAGCCTGGTGGAGCACCTGGTCAACCGGGGATTCGATGTCTATCTCCTGGATTGGGGTGAATTTGAATGGGAAGACCGTTATACGAGCTTCGAAGAACTGGTCTTGGACCACATCCGCCCGGCCGTCCGCCAGGCGGCTCAAAAGGCCCAATCACCAGACATCAGCATCCTGGGCTATTGTATGGGCGGGACTTTTGCGGCCATGTACACCGCTCTTTTTGAAAAGCCAGTGGTACGTAACCTGATCTGCCTGGCTTCGCCTCTCGATTTCTCCAATCCCGGGCGTTTTATGGGCTATGATGCCGACCGCCTAGTCGACACCATGGAGCTGGTCCCCAAGAGCTTCATCAGCTGGGGTACCCGGTTGCTCGATCCCTGGGGAAGTTATGTGGGTACCTTTTCGCGCTTGTGGACCAAACTCGAAGACGAAAGGGATGCCCACCACTGGAGAGCCCTGTATAAATGGGCCACCGACAACGTCAATTTCCCCGGGGTGGCCTTCCGCGAATGGCTGCGTGACCTGTACCAGGAGAATAAACTGGTCAATGGTGAGATTATCCTGGGCGGACGCCGGGTGGAGCTGGGCCGGATAAAGGCTGACCTGCTGGCTATCGCCGGCACCCGCGATTATGTTTCCCCGCCTTACCAGATCGCCCCCGCCCTCCAATACATGAGCAGCCGTGACAAGACCTACCTGGAGTACCAGGTCGGCCACGGCGGGGTGGTCCTGGGAGCAACCGCCCGCGACACCATATATCCCACTATCGCCGACTGGCTGGCGGAACGCTCCTGCCGATGCGCCGATGCCCAATCGATGGCACCACTTCACTAAAGAAAAGACTTTCCAGGGTATCTGCCCAATGCCGCTCGACCACGTTTTTGCGCGGCCATCACCCTCAGAAATAGCAGCGACCGGGCCATGTTGGCCCATATTCCGCCGGACTGCCCCCCGCCATGCTAAATCTTAATCCCATCCGGGTACCACCTTATCGCCTCGACAGATATCGGGCCCCTCAACCACCCATACATAGCGTAATCATCGCCGCCAATATCGAATTCAGGGGAGGGATTCGCCCGGTTTGGATTGGACGCGGCTGCCAAACTGGTTTAATATTAGAAAAAATACATTAGTCGAGGTGAAGAGGATGAAGATAGTCGCTTGTATCAAATCGGTCCCGGAAGAGCAGGATATCTCCATAAAGCCCGACAAAAGCCTGGATTTAAGTAAAGCCGAGCTGAAAATTGGCCAGTATGATCTTAACGCGGTGGAGGCTGCGGTACAACTGCAGGAGGCCACCGGCAGCGAAGAACCGACCCTGGTCAGCGTGGGTACTGCCAAAGGTCTTAAGAACACCAAGCTGCAGAAAGCCATGTTATCCCGCGGAGCTGGAGCATTGTTCGGCGTAGTCGACGACTCCCTGGATACCATCGATGCTTTCGCCACCGCCAGCAACCTGGCCGCCGCCATCACCAAGATCGGCGGGGTGGACCTGGTCCTGTGCGGGGAAGGCTCGGGCGACATATATTCCCAGCAGGTCGGGCCCCTCCTGGGGCAGCTGTTGAGATTCACCAACCTCAACGCGGTCAGCCGGATCACCCCCAGGGGCGACAAGCTAGAGGTGGAACGCACCCTGGAAAACGAGATCGAGGTATTGGAAGTTACCCTGCCGGCGGTATTGTCAGTGACTTCCGATATCAATAAAGCCCGCATCCCCGGATTGAAAGAGATCCTGGCGGCCGGCAAGAAGCCGGTCACCATGTGGGGGGGCGGCGACCTGGAGTTGGTCAAGAGCGGCAGCATCGAGGTCATCAGCACCCTGGCCCCGCCTCAGGCCGAGCGCAAGCAGATCGTATTTGAAGGCGACAGCGAGGAGAACATCACCCAGCTGGCTGAAACCCTTCGCAAAGTACTTTAATTGAGGGGGTGTGGAGAGTGAGTAAATTAGCTAAAGTATTTGTGATAGCCGAACATAATGACGCCATGAAGGAACTGGCTTACGGCGCCGCCCAACTGGGCGAAAACACCGCCCTGATCTGGGCCGGGGAGCCAAGACAGGCCGGCGGGACCGACACCGTCTACTACCTGGGTGAGCTAAGCGATGAACATATCCTGGAGCACTACTCCCCAACGATCATAAATCTAATAAAGACCGAACAACCCAACCTGGTGCTGGTGGAATCGAGCCGCAAGGGCCGTCTTATGGCCGGCATGATAGCCACCGCACTGGGCACCAGCGTGCTGGCCGATGCCACCGAGATCTCCATCGATGACGGGGTGGTCAGCAAACGCATGGTTTACGGCGGGGCAGCTTTCAGCACGGAGCGTTCTACTGCCCCCACCACGGTGGCAACTGTGAGCGCCGGGGTTTTCGAAGCGGCCGACACCGGCAAGGCTGCCAATTTGGTGGAGGTACCCTTTACCGCCCCCGCACCGTCAATCAAATGCCTGGAACGCAAGATCAAGGTCGGGGAGAGCGTCAACCTGCGCGCCGCCAAGCGGATAGTAGCGGTGGGGCGCGGATTCACCGCTCCGGAAGAGCTAAAACTAGCCGAACAATTGGCTGCGGCTATCGGCGCTGAAGTAGGCTGCACCCGTCCCATCGCCGAGGAAGAGAAATGGATGGATAAGGCCCGTTACATCGGGGTGTCGGGGGTCATGGCCAAGCCCGAACTGTACATAGGCATCGGTATTTCGGGCCAGGTGCAGCACATGGTAGGGGTGAGTTCGGCCCGCACCATAATCGCCATTAACTCCGACAAAAACGCCATGATATTCCAGCAATGCGATTACGGTATCGTAGGCGACTTGAAGACCGTCCTGCCAGCCCTGACCGCCAAGCTCGGCAAATAGCCGACCGGCTGCGGCGGAGCTTATTGGATTCGACTGCCCCAGCCAGGGAATTTATCCTTGCCTTGGGAGGACCGGGATGCCCCAGGACATACCGGTTCCGCCTTAGCGGTCGGTTGATTTTATGCGGCTTTGCTTTGCCCGTGATCGGGGCAAAAAATGGCCAGGCATAAATGCCTGGCCACAATTAGAGGGACGACTTCGGATCGGAACCTGGATTCATTATAACCGCCAGTCCATGTAGAAATATGCTGAAATCTGTCCCCAATTAAAATATTGGCAAGGAATCACGGAGGTTTAAGGCCAATCAATGTATACAATTTTACCCCATAAACTGGTAGTGATGACCCTTGTTTAAGCCAGCGGCAAAATATAAAATTATGGATGTAAATTCTATTTCACGGAAAGGAAAATCAATTATGATCGTCTTGATTACTAAAGTATGGGTCAAACCGGAGCGGGTATCCGAGTTCAAGGAGGTCTTCGTGACCATGTCGCGCGAGACCAGAAGAGAACCTGAATGTGCCTCTTATCTGCTGTTCCAGGATATGCAGAACGCCGATGTCTGGTATACGATAGGCAGATGGAACACCGTGGAAGCCGTGCACGCACATATGACCGCGAAGCATTCGACCTCCGCCAACGCCAAAGCCATGGAGATGCTGAGCCGGGACCCGGAATTCTCGATATGTGAAGAGATTTGCTGATTGGGGCTGGACGCCCCGGAAACCCCTCCCCGCCGGAGGGGTTTTTTCGTGTAAAGGGCAGGTCCATTTCGTATTTAATATCAAACAGCTGAAAATTTTTTCCTTCGTACGCAAGGATTGCCCTCAGTCAATCGTTTTTTGAATAGAGGAGATTACTATGGCGGTCTCGCATCCAGCCCACGACGACATGATAGCTGCGGTTTTACAGAAATATTCGGATATGGTATACCGGATCTGTTTCATCTACTTGGGCAACCGGCCCGAAGTCGATGACGTCTTCCAGGAAGTCTTCCTGAAGCTGCTCCGCCACGGTCTATCCTTCCAGGGCGAAGACCACGAGAAGGCCTGGCTGATCAGGGTCACCATCAACCAGTGCAAGGACCTGCTGAAGGGATTCTGGTGGAAGCAGATCGATCTGGTGGAGAACCTGGAACTCCCCGGTCACGACCCGGACGAAAGAGATATCCTACGGGAGGTGCTCTCCCTGCCCCCGATGTACAAGGATGTAATCTACCTCTATTATTACCAGGAGTACACCGTACCCCAGATGGCGCAGCTGCTGCAGCGCAGCCAGAATACCATCTACTCGCAGCTGCACAGGGCCCGGGAACTTATGAGACAGAGACTGGAGGGAAAGGGACATGAAGGAACGTTTTAAACCGGCCCTGGAGCGGGTCGAAGCCGATGAATCCCTGGTCAGCCGCACGGAAGCCAGTCTGAGGGCTGAGCTCGCCCGGGGTCAAGCCCCAGGCAACTTAATGAAAGGGAGGATTTATGAAATGAGGAAATTGGCCATAGCCGCCTGTCTGGCGGTGCTGCTGATCGGGGGAGGATTTGCCTATGCCACCCCGACTTCTTATCTGTGCGTGGACATCAATCCCAGTATCGAATTGGGCATCAACACCTTTGGCAAAGTCGTAAGCACCGAGGCTCTAAACGATGATGGTCAAGCCGTCCTGGCCGAGCTCACTGTTATGGGCATGAATGTCAACCAGGCCGTCAAGCGCATAGTCGATGCCGCCGTTGATAAAGGCTACATAGAAAAGGATGATTCATCGTTCGTGGAACTGACAGCGGTGACCGACGACCAAGGCAAGGCCGACAAGCTGCTCAAGGACGCTGAAGAAGGGACTAATGAAGCCCTGGATGAAAACGATGCCAAGGCCGAAGTGGGACAGGCGGCTGTAAGCCATGCCCGGGCCGCAGAAGCCAAGGCCTTGGGCATCTCCCCGGGAAGGATGAACCTCTTCCAAAAATGGTGGGAGGCAGAAAATGAGACGGCCGCCGAGGCCGAAGATATGGATGCGATAGCAGCGCTGGCCGAAGTTAACATGGATTATTCGGTTAAGCAGATCCAACAGGAGATCAAACAACTGCGCGGCAAGGGCAACCCCAACCTTGAAGCCGAGGACAGCGACATCGATGATGAGGATGATGACGATGCCGTAACCCCCGGCAAGGGCAAGGCCACTGCCCCCGGTCAACTGAAGAAAGCCAGTGGCGACAATGGCGACAATGAAGATCAGAACGACGCCAAGCTTCTCCCCAACGGCAAAGTGAAGAAAAACGGCAAAACCGGCGATGATAAATAAGACACTCACCAAATAAATCCCGGTATCGATCCCGATTCTAAGCCGGCGGGGCGCAACACCTCCGCCGGCGTTTGCCCCTCTTCAGGCTCCGGACCCCAGTGCCGGCGCTGTCTAAATTCGGCGCTGGGCCACTGCCTGGCCGTCGTCTGCGGTCTGACCAGACCAGGATGATCCTAGGTGTACAGCTTGGAGACGGCTGATTCGACCGCCCGATCGGGGAGCAGCCGTTTCAGCAAGACCAAGCCCCGGTTGGCGGTTCCCACTACTACCCGTACCGGGGGATCAGGGCTGGCCACTATCCTCAATACCGCCCGGGCGATGGCGTCCGGCGGCGGCCCGCCCTGTTCATCCTTGATCATCCTCCCTACCGATCGTTCGAAGGCATTCTTGTATATCGAGTCCGATGACGCTTCTGTAAATACCCGGTTGGCAGTGAATCCAGTACTGGTGTCGCCAGGGTCGACCAGGACCACCTTGACCCCGAAGGGTTTTAGCTCCATCCTCAAACCCTCACTCAAGGCTTCCAGGGCGTATTTGCTGGCGCTGTAAAAAGTCTGGAAAGGCACGGTTATCAAACCGGCCAGGGAACCGATGTTGATGATCAGACCGGCCCCCTGTCTTCTCATGATAGGCGCCGCTCGCCGACACATACGGTGGACCCCGAAGAAGTTGGTGTTGAATTCCTTTAAGGCCTCCTCGGGTGTGGTGTCCTCCACTGCCCCGGCCAGGGCGAAGCCGGCGCAGTTTATCAGGATGTCCAGCCGGCCTTCTTGGTCCTCCACCTGCTTTATCGCCTGATCGACCGATTCATCCGAGCAGACGTCCAATTTGATCATATTGATGAACCCGCCGGCCGCATTGAAGCGGGGGGCAGCTCCTTCATCCTCCCCGGGATTGCGGCTGGTACCGTACACTTTATACCCTTGCCCTGACAAGGCCCGGGCGATCGCCAGGCCAATGCCTGATGAAGCCCCCGTAACCAGAATAACATCCCCATATATCTTTTCCACTGCCATCCTCCTCATAGAAATTCAATCGTCAATATTCCAACCCGGGTACTTTACGCCACCTTGTCAGTCTCGAACCGAAATTACGTCCTTCACCTTTTTCGAAAACCAGTAAATGATGAGGCCGCTCACGAATCCGATAGCGGGATTGAGGGCGATACTCAGAACCACTACCCCCGCAAAGACGAACATCTCCAGGCTGTCCCTGGTATCGATGGCCTTGACCAGGTCCAGGCCGCTGTAGAAGAGCATCCCCCCCAACACCGCAGAGGGAATAAGCTGCAGCAACTGCAGACCTGAGCTCCCCAGCAACAGGCCGATCAGCAGCAGCGAGGACCCTATGAAAGCGGTGGCGTAATGGGTACGGGCGCCGAAGCGATAATGAGCTGCCAATCCCCCGCTGCCGTGGCAAATCGGGATAATCCCCAGGGGTGCACCGATCAGGTTGCCGATGCCCACGGTCAGGCAGAGGTTTTTATCGGTTACCCGGCCGGATTGGCCGGGAAATAACTGGCTGGCCAGGTAAGTTGTAACCAGGACTGAATTGGTCAGAGTCAGGGGAAACTGGGGCAGGGCCCCCTGGAGGAATCCCCGGCTGTAATCACTGGCGGCCGGCCAGATAAAGTGGGGAATACTCAATCCTATATTCAGCGACGGCAGGCTTAGTTCCGGGTACAGCGCGAATGACAAAGCCGTGCCCCCGACTATGGCCACGATGGAGGCGGGGAAATAGCGGTTGTTCAGGAGCAGCAGCATGGCGAGCATCACCGGAACCCCGATCAGCCAATCGCTGCTGACCATCTTCACGCCCAGCACCGCCAGAGTGACACCCAACCCGGTCTGTATGCCCAGGGTTACGCAAGCCGGGGTGATAGAGGCCAGTTTTTCGATAGCCCCGGTTAAACCGATGACCAACATCGTCAGCCCGATGATAATCCCGGCAGCAGCAATCTCCCCGGCAGTAAAATGGTTGACTATTATAGCTGCCCCGATCACTTTCATGGGTTGTACCGGGATAGGAAGCCGGTAGAACCAGGCTGTGAACAGATACATCAGACCGCACATCACCAGGACGCCGGTGACATCCAGGTTGGCGATGGTGATGGCGCCTATCGCATAGGGGAGGAAGGTCCCGAGGTCCCCGAGAGACCCGGCCAATTCCCCGCTGAGGTTTTTGAAGTTCCTGGCCTGCATCCCCCACATCCCCCCGGTGATTGTCAAAATCGTCCCGCCACTCTTAATCTTATCTCATTCCGGTGGCCTTAGGTATGAACCTTTACCGGGACAAATACTATGATAATAGCCCCGCGGAATTTGCCCTGCGGTCAACCTACAAATATACCCCCTATGACAGTGCTTGAATCCGCCATAGGGGGCATCTCTGAGCGATATCTTTTACCCGGGGTGGAAAATCCCCCCGGTCATGATTGGGCCCCTATTTAGGAAGGGCGTTGAATATTACGGTTACCGCCTCGGCCCGGCTGGCCCCCTGGAGGGGCGCGAACAGATTGCCGGGGTATCCGCTC
>JBEHWJ010000037.1:0-18977 GCA_040217755.1 Syntrophomonadaceae bacterium
CAGGTATAAGCCGCAGCAGAGGGCGTAGATACATATAGGAAGCATGTCATATTGCCGGTTAGATAACGGGAAAATGGTTGGAGAGATCGATGAAAAGGTGGAGTCTATGAACGAGGAACTGATCGCAGCGCTGTCCACCCCTCCGGGTGAAGGTGGGATAGGTATAGTCAGACTAAGCGGGAACGGGGTAATAGAACGGGTGAATCAGATATTCAGCCCGGCCAAAGGTTGCCGATTGGTCGATAAGGGCGGTTTTACCCTTACATTGGGGTGGATAACCGATAAGGACGGATCCAAGATCGATCAAGTGTTAATGGGAATAATGAGAGCCCCACACAGTTACACGGGTGAAGACGTGGTGGAGATAAACTGCCATGGCGGCAGCCTTCCCGTTCGTCGCTGTCTGCAACGGTGTCTGGACCTGGGCTTGAGACTGGCGGAACCAGGAGAGTTCACCAAGCGGGCCTTCCTCAATGGTCGTCTGGATTTAAGTCAGGCGGAAGCGGTTATCGATGTTATCCGGGCCAAGACCAACCGGGGTTTGCAGTTGGCCATGCTGCAGCTGGAGGGTAAAAGCCGATATATTGAGGAAATAGAGGATGATTTATTGCGAATCAACGCCATGGTGGAAGCCAGCCTCGATTTTCCCGATGAGGTTGGCGACCTTGATAATGATGAAGCACTGGTCATATTGGGAGAGATTCTGAATAAGCTTGATAAGCTATTGGCGGCCGGACGCCGGAACGAGGTGTACCGGGATGGGGTTGAAGTGGTCATTTGCGGCAAGCCGAATGTGGGCAAATCAAGTCTGCTTAATGCTTTGCTGCGTAAGGAGAAAGCTATCGTAACCGACATACCAGGTACCACCCGGGACGTAGTTGAAGATTATATCAATATCAGGGGCATCCCAGTCAAAATAATGGATACCGCCGGGATAAGATATACGGAAGACTTGGTGGAGAAGATCGGGGTGGAGAAATCCCGTGAGGTTATCGAGAATGCTGACCTGCTTATCTTCATGCTGGATATTGCCGAAGGCATAAGCCCGGATGATATGGATATATACAATCGGGTTGACCCGGAAAGGGTCATCGTACTGGTCAATAAGGACGACTTGGAGAGTAAGAAAATCAGCCCAGCACAGTTGGAGAGGTTGTTTGCCGGGGTAAAAGTGATAAGGACATCGGTGATAAATGAAGTGGGATTGGATGAACTGGAACAAGCGGTGGAAGATAAGGTATTAAGCGGCGCTATACCCGGAGATGGACTTGACATAATGATTAACCTGCGCCAAAAGGGGGCTCTGGAATGCACCCGCGAACAGGTATGGAATGCCAGCCAAACATTGCAGGTCGTCCCGTTGGATTGCTTGGCTATCGATATTTGGGGGGCCCTGGAAACCTTGGGGGAGATAAGCGGAAAATCGCTGAAAGAGGATGTAATAGACCGGATTTTTCATGACTTTTGTATAGGTAAGTAGGGTGATAAATATGATTTATGAAGCGGGCAAATATGAAATTATCGTGATCGGAGCCGGCCATGCAGGATGCGAGGCAGCTTTGGCATCCGCACGGATGGGTTGCCGTACCCTCCTGGTGACCATGAGTGTAGAGTATATTGCGTTGATGCCCTGCAATCCCTCCATCGGCGGCCCGGCCAAGGCTCAGTTGGTACGGGAGATTGATGCGTTAGGGGGCGAAATGGGAGTAAACATCGACAAATCAAGTATCCAGATGCGGATGATAAATACCGGCAAAGGGCCGGCGGTCCAGGCATTAAGGGCTCAGGCCGATAAACATGAATATGGTCGGGAGATGATTAAGACCATACTGGGCCAACCGGGATTGGATTTACTTATGGCCGAGGTAGAAGATCTAGAAGCAGATGAAGGTCGGGTAAAAGCCATCGTGACCCGTACCGGGGCCCGATATGAGTGCCAGGCTATCGTCCTGACCACTGGGACCTATCTTAAAGGGCGGATAATAACCGGTGAGGTCATATACGATGGGGGGCCGGGTAATCAGTTCCCCGCCGTCCGGCTGTCGGATAATCTTCGGGACCTGGGGATAAAGCTGGGGCGTTTCAAAACCGGGACACCACCCCGTATAGACCGTACATCGGTGGATTTCTCAAGAACCGAGGAGCAGCCGGGCGATGATTATCCATGGAGGTTTTCCTACATCAGCCCCCCACCCCAAAGGGAACAACTATCCTGCTGGTTGACTCACTCCACCCCCCAAACCCATCGCATAGTGATGGAGAACATCGACCGGGCACCGATGTTTACCGGGGTTATTCAAGGACGAGGACCCCGTTATTGTCCGTCTTTTGAAGATAAAGTGGTGCGGTTCTCACACAAGGCTTCGCACCAGTTGTTCATCGAGCCCGAAGGACGGGATACGGACGAGATGTATGTACAAGGATTGAATACCAGCCTGCCTGAAGATGTTCAGATAAGAGTTCTCCGCAGCATCCCGGGTCTGGAGAATGTCCACATGATCAGAACCGGCTATGCCATAGAATATGATTACGTGATACCAACTCAAGCCAGCTTGACCCTGGAGAATAAAGTTGTGACTGGGTTGTTCACGGCGGGACAGATCAATGGAACATCCGGATATGAGGAGGCAGCTGCTCAGGGGCTTATTGCGGGGATCAATGCGGCTTTAAAGGTGCAGGCCAGGGAGCCTTTTATATTGAGGAGAAGCGATGCATATATCGGGGTGCTGATTGACGACCTGGTCACCAAGTATGCAGAAGAACCCTATCGGATGCTAACCTCGCGGGCAGAATACAGACTATTATTGAGACAGGACAACGCTGATCTGCGCTTGACGGAAATGGGACGCGATATCGGTTTGGTTGACGATTACCGGTGGGACATATTTAAAGACAAAAAGGCACGCCTGGAAAAAGGCATCCTCTTTCTCCAGACAACTACCTTCACCCCGGCTGACAAGGAGATGGCCCATTACCTATCTGACCGTAGCAGCGCTCCGCTGCGAGACCGGACCTCCCTTTGGGAATTATTGCGCCGACCAGAAATCAGGATTGATGGCCTGATTGCTTCGGGTTGGATGGCAGCAGGGGCTGATGAGGTGATGGACCAGATTCAAATTCAGTGCAAGTATGAAGGTTATATAAATAAGCAGCTTGATCAGGTGCGGCGCTTCGAAAAGCTGGAGAACAAGCAGATCCCCGTGGACATTGATTATGACCAAGTGTACAGTTTATCAAACGAAGCCTTGCAAAAATTGAAGGAGATTCGACCCGCCTCGATTGGTCATGCTTCTAGAATTTCTGGGGTAACCCCGGCCGACATAAATATTTTATGGATATCGTTGGAAAAAAGAAGGAATTAGAAACTTGGCATGGAAATATATGTAAACGAGTATTTGCAGTTATTGATGGAGGAGAACCAACGGCAGAACTTGGTAAGCCGTCATACAACGAGAGCTGACCTGGACTACCATGTCCTGGATAGTCTTCAGGTGCTGGAATGGTATCAATTCGCCGGACAGAGGATTATTGACATAGGCAGTGGTGCCGGGTTCCCTGGATTGGTATTGGCTCTGGCCGTGCCTAATTGTCAGATGACTCTGGTCGAGGCGGATATGAAAAAGAGTGAGTTTTTGCAGCGCGCGGTGGAATACCTGGAGCTATCCAATGTCACAGTGATAAGAAATCGAGCGGAGGCCCTCGGCCGGGACGACGACTATCGGGATGGATATGATTTGTGCACCAGCCGGGCAGTAGCATCGATGCGGATAATGCTTGAATACGGCATTCCCTTGGTTAAGGTTGGAGGCAGGCTATTGTTGTGGAAGGGTAGCCACTATCTTTCCGAGATAGATGAAGCCCGCCAGGCCCTGCTAATCTTGGGCGGTTGTTTAGAGGCCATCCACCAATATAGCCTGGTACACGAAGGGGATCGGGCAATTGTAGCCGTACGCAAGCAATACCCAACCCCGCTCCGGTATCCCCGTAAAGTCGGAACACCTTCCAAAAGGCCATTGTAGGAGGAGGTCTGAGACAGTGAAGCCGTTTGATAAGTGGCTGGCAAAGGTCAACCCATCCAAGGTCATGGAACTGCCTTTGGAGGCAATCAGCCGTAATCCTTACCAGCCTCGCAAGGAGTTCAATGATTTTGAATTGAAGGAATTGGCTCAGTCGATATCCATTCACGGGGTGATTCAGCCTGTTTTGGTACGCAAAACCAGCATTGGCTATCAACTTATAGCGGGGGAGCGCAGACTCAGAGCCTGCCGCATGATAGGCAAGATGACCATTCCGGCCATAGTCCATGATATCAGTGACCGGGAGATGGCCGCGGTTTCATTGATTGAAAATCTGCAACGTAAAGACCTTAACTATTTTGAGGAGGCAGAGGCATACACGCGGCTGATAAACGATTTCGGAATGACGCAGGAAGAGATCGCCCAGAGCATTGGCCGCAGTCAATCGGCGGTAGCCAACAAATTGCGTTTGCTTAGACTGGCCAAGGAGTTGCGATGTCTGATAGTTACCGAAAAGGTTACCGAAAGACATGCCCGAGCCTTGTTAAAGCTAAATTCAGTACAGACTCAAAAGGAAGTCTTGCTGGCTATATACGAGAAAGAACTGACTGTCAAAGAAACCGAAGCAATAGTAGAAAACCTGCGCCATAATAACCTGCCTCAGGATAACAATTATGGTGGAAGCCGGCAGCAGGTGTCTAGTGTAATTAAAGATGCGCGCATATTTCTGAACACCATTAAGGAAACAGTAAACCGAGCCCGGAAAATAGGGATAGAAATGGCCATGATCGAGAATTACAGCGAGGATGAATATGAAATCATCATCCGGGTACCCAAGCTAAAGCGGCCGGCCCGTGCAGCCGTGAAGGGATAAAACAGTATTCACCCGGACTTCCGATATTCAAGCAGGAGGGATAGCCCCCTGCTTTTTTATCGCTGGGGTATTTTGGTGAAAAGCATAAAAACATTAGCGCCGCTCTGATATAATATCAACCAGGATCTTATAAATGGCGAAAAATCTTTATCCGGAGCCCGATAAGGGCATGCTGGCAAAGAAAGGTGGGTAGTATGGCTCGGATCGTCGCAGTTACCAATCAAAAGGGCGGAGTGGGTAAAACCACTACGGCAGTCAACTTGGCCACCTATATCGCCTTGGAGGGAAACAAAGTATTATTGGTTGATGCCGACCCCCAGGGTAATGCTACCAGCGGGCTCGGGATTAATCGGAAACGATTGAAGTATTGTTTGCATGAATTACTGGTAGATGGGCTGGAATTCCCCCAGGTTATGACCGTTACCCGGGTAGATCGGTTGGACCTGATCCCTGCCACCATCGATTTGGCTGGTGCGGAGGTGGAACTGGTCAGCCGCCCTAACCGCGAACAGTCACTGGCGCTTGCCTTGGCCCCCATCAGTGAATATTACGACTATATAATTATCGATTGCCCGCCTTCCTTGGGATTGCTGACCATAAACGCCCTTACTGCCTGTGATTCGGTATTGATCCCCCTGCAGTGTGAATACTATGCACTGGAGGGACTCAGCCAGCTAATGGACACAATCCAGTTAGTCCGCCGACAGCTGAATCCAAAACTCCGGGTCGAAGGCATCGTTTTTACCATGTTTGATGGACGAACCAATCTTTCCATCCAGGTTGTAGATGAGGTAAAAAAACATTTCCGGAAGGATGTTTATAAGACCATCATCCCCCGTAATATCAGACTGAGTGAAGCGCCAAGCCACGGCAAACCGATTGCCTTGTATGACGCGCGTTCCAAGGGGGCTGAAGTGTATCAAGAATTAGCCAGGGAGGTATTGGAACGTGGCAAAGAAAGAACGCGGTTTAGGTAGAGGATTGGAAGCGTTGCTCCCTACTAGTGATGTCGATTCTGCTCCCGTCTTAGCCTTGGAGTTGAACCGGATGGTTCCTCAGCTCAATCAACCGCGGAAGAACTTCGACGACGGGGCTTTGCGGGAATTGGTTGAATCAATAAGGGAACATGGGATTTTACAGCCTATACTGGTGCGGCCAAAAGGCGATCATTACGAGATAATAGCCGGGGAGAGGCGCTGGCGGGCCGCCCAACTGGCAGGATTGGAGAGTCTGCCGGCCTTAATCAGGGAAATAGACGACCTCCAGGCCGCTGAGATCTCTCTGGTGGAAAACCTGCAAAGGGAAGACCTGTCAGCCATTGAAGAGGCACAAGCATTTAAAAATTTGGTTGAGTATTATCGGTATACTCAGGAGCAAGTAGCAGCGCGGGTCGGCAAGAGCCGGGCCTATATAGCCAACACCATCCGGTTGCTCAATCTCAGCCCGGAAATCATTGAGATGATAGAGCAGAAGAAAATATCTCCCGGACACGCCCGGGCGTTGTTATCACTGCGTACTTCCCGGGAGCAGATAGCTGCAGCTTATGAGATCATCAACGGCAAGTTATCGGTCCGGGAGGCGGAAAGGAAGACCAAGAAAAAAGGAGCAATGAAGAAGGGATCCCGAAAAAGCGCGGAGATGATTGAGATAGAGGAACGACTGCAGCGGCTGCTGGGCACCAGAGTGGAGATCAATGCCGACCGCCGGGGCGGTAAGATAGAGATTTCTTATTACGACGACGAAGATCTGGAGCGGCTGATAGATATTATCGGGACATAGGTAAGTTGAGGGATTTATACTTAAGGCCAGGGGGGAAGTTCGACCCAGCGAGAGCCCATCCGGTTCAACCGGAGGGGCTTTTTGTATGTTGCATGCCAGCCAAGCACGCGTTATCTAGCCGGTGAGAGTCCGGTCGGGGTAAACGCCAAGGTGCCCCGTAGTTTGGATACCTGTGTGCGGAGAAATCTGGGCGCACAAGCGTATCGACGGAAGATCTTTCTACTTAGTGTTTCACGTGAAACCATCTGCGCCTATTCCTTTCTATAGCTGGTAAGGAGCGAGTTCACCTCCGCATATACCCTCAAGAGCGGCAGCTTCTCTTGACGAGCTATAAAAGCGCAATCCTCGAACTCCGGCTTGACGTAAACCTCCCCGTCAGCGGTTTTGGCAATCTTAATCCGAACCGGACCCCAAGGCGTATTTAGTACATCTTCGCGTCGGGCAGCTTGAAGGCGTTCCTGCAGGCGGAACCGCACACCTAGGGAACCCGTTTCGCGGATGAGCAAATGGGACAACTCCTCAGTTGCACAGGGATGGGCTAACAGAGTGATGAGCGTCCCGGGGCGGTTTTTTTTCATTTGTATGGCGGTGGTAAAATAATCTAAAACAGCAGGGTGTTCGCTGAAAACCCGGTGGAGGTAGGAAAATATCTCCGGATTAAGATCATCTACTTCGGTCTCGAGAATAGAAACAAGCGCTAGTTGGCTGTCCGTATCATTTATGGTGGCGCGAACCGCCCTTAGCAGGTTGGGGACTCCGTCATCTCGAACCATAAAACCGGCACCGTAACCGACCTGGACCGGGATGAACGGCGGCAATTCAGTCCGGTGCGAAGCTATAGAAGTCAGCAGAACGGCGCCGGAAGGCGTGACCAACTCCAACTGCGTCGTTACCGTATAACAGGGATAGCCCTGCAGAAGCAAGGCGGTGGCCGGTGCCGGCAAAGGATAACGTCCGTGGCTTATATCAACCAAACCTTGAGTCCACGGCAAGGCAGAAGCGTAGACGCGGTTTATTCCCATCGACTCCAGACATAAAAAGGTGCCCACGATATCAACAATAGTATCAATCGCGCCAATCTCATGGAAATGAACATCCTCAGGTTCCACGCCGTGCACAGCCGCTTCAGCGGCGGCCAGCTTCTGAAATACCAACAGGGACTTATTTTTAATTGAAATTGGCAAGCCACTATCGGAGATTATTGCTGAGATAGCGTTAAGGTTACGCTGCGGGGCACCATCATAATGTACGGTGAAGGAGGAACAACTGATACCTTGCCGGACTTGCTTGCTCACCTCCAGGCGAGCTCCTATTGCCAAGGAGGTTATTCCCTCCTGTAAGGCCTGCCAATCAGCCCCGCAGTCGAGCAGTGCGCCGATAATCATATCCCCGGAAACCCCAGAGAAACAATCCAAGTATAAAATATCCATAATCTCCCCCAGATTTTCGATGGGCATCATACCTATGGTGAGGTTCCAATAGGGTGCATAGATGGTTCCTATTATTATACTACAACTGGGGTTTTTGGAGGGGAAAGCGGGTCCAGATAGACTAAAACAGATATCTAGTGGGCAGCGGCTGGGCGGAACGAAGCCTTAGGAAGGCGGCGTGATTTATCTCCATCATGGCGAAAGTGGGCTCGGCACAAGGCCTGGGCGATCAGTTCAGCCATCCGATATACGATGAATAACCGCGTATTCTGCAGCATCATCTGCTCCAGATAACCGCCTACATTAACCACCGCTGAAATATGGAAATCACCCACGGTGGGAAGGCTCTTCTGTAGTGCGGTCCCGGGAGCTAAACCGCCTTCCTGTACAGAAATATAGCCGATACGGTTTTCGCATCCCAAGCTGGCATCTATCGCCACGATGAGTGGATCAGTAAAAAGCAGAGCAATCTTCTCAAGAACATCGAATAGATTTATAGCATGAGAGGGGTACTCAAGGTTTCCAAATAGATTAACGCCAGGTAACCTCCCCTGCAATAATGTTCCAACCAGTGGTCCCAGACAATCCCCAGTCGCACGGTCGGTACCTATGCACAGGTATACCACTTCCCGATCGAAGTGGGGATTCAGCTGGCGGAAAAAACCGTAAATAGAACGATCCAAAAGACTGATGCAGTCGGGGTGGGAATAATGCAACGATAGGGCCTGAGGAATAGGCCCTCTGGGAAAATTTAACATGCAGTGCCTCCGAAAAACCAAGCGTTTATGATAATTGTTGCCGCTGGGGACAATTTTATGCGGTTATTTTGGGAGACCGGGAATATTTATTTAATACGGATGAGAAAGGCGGTGGAAGTAATTAAATATCGCTTGATGATCGTGATGGGTTACCTGGGAGCAGTGATAGGCGCAGGCTTCGCATCGGGGCAGGAGATAGTACAGTTCTTCGTCCATTATGGGCACTACGGAATCTATGCGACGGCCGTGGCCGCCCTGATGTTCGCGGCTTGCGGCTCCCGCTTACTATATCTTGCTCACGCCCAAAGGGCGTCCAACTATCAAGATATTCTCAACCACTTGTTGGGGGAACGGCTAGGCTGGCTGGTAGATATCCTGGTGGCAGTCTTTCTATTTCTGGGGATAAGTACTATGTTATCAGCCAGCGGCGCCGTTTTTTACGAGCATCTATATCTACCTAAAACGTTAGGGATATTCATAGCATATTTGGTAGTGGTCATATTGCTGATAACTGGAAAGAAGGGTCTAATTTATTCATACAATCTGTTGGTACCGGTTAAATTGATCCTAATGATGTTAATATCAGGGTATGCTGCCTTCTATATTAACCCTGGCCCACACGATGCTCGGGTTTTGGCCGCCTATCACAATGAGAACTGGAATTGGCTGATCAGTGCGATATTATATGTATCCTACAATTTTTCCCTGGCCATGGTGGTACTAACCCAGTACCAAGGCATCACCACACGACGTAATGGCATCCTGGGGGCTGCCTGGGGCGGCTTGGCCCTGGGCGGCATGGTACTTATTAATTATTTGGCGATGTGCAAATTTTTGCCAGAAGTAACCTATTATCAGGTGCCTATGCTGTTTGTAGCCGGCCAGGTGAGCCAAACCGCCAAGCACCTCTATACCATCGTCCTATGGTTGGGCATCATAACAACCGCGCTGGCCAACGCCTATGGGTTTACCCAGCGATTCGCCCAGTTTACGGGTCTAAGCTATCCCGCCTGCCTCATCCTTTGTCTCACCTTGGCTATCCCCCTCTCCCTGCAGAGTTTTTCGATGTTGGTTGCCACGATATATCCCGTTTTTGGCTTAATAGGGGTATCGATAATGATTGCACTGATATATAAGACTACAAAAGATATGGGCAGAGAGGTATACTATAGAATAATCCGGTCATTACACAGTGTTAGGGAGGCCTGAGATGAGCAACCTTAGGGACATACCCCCTATCGACGAGCTCTTGGAAGCAAAGGCGATACAAGAACATCTGCACCGATTCAACCGGGATTTTGTTATGGTCAACCTGAGGCAGGCCGTTGCCGATGTCCGGCAGGATCTGCGTTCGAGCGGACAGGAATCATCCCGGGAGTTTCTTGGCCGGCGGATCGTAAGCCGTTTGGAGGAGTTGTTATTACAAGCCAGCCGGGGTACCCTACGGAAGGTCATTAACGGCACCGGGGTGGTGCTGCATACCAATTTTGGGCGTTCGCCTTTAGGAAAAAGGGCCTTGGCCTATCTTCAGGATATGGCCCGCGATTATAACAACCTGGAATATGACCTGCAGAGCGGCGAGCGTGGTTCCCGCTATCGCCATATCGAGGACTTGTTGGTCAAACTCACCGGGGCCGAAGCCGGATTGGTCGTAAATAACAATGCGGCGGCGGTGATGTTAGGCCTTAATACGATTGCCCAGGGGTACGAGGTGATTGTGTCCCGGGGACAGCTGGTCGAGATCGGTGGAGCCTTTCGAATCCCTGAGGTAATGAAGCAAAGCGGAGCTCGACTGATCGAGGTTGGGACTACCAACCGTACATATATAAGCGATTATGCCAATGCTATCACTGAAAATACTGCCCTGCTTTTCGCCGCCCATACCTCTAACTACAAAATTGTGGGCTTCAGCGCCGAGGTCAAGCTGGGCGAACTTGTAGATCTGGGAACATCCCGGAACATCCCGGTTATGCAGGACTTGGGCAGCGGAATACTTACCGACCTGAGCGAGTGGGGACTGAAGGAAGAGCCCACGGTACAGGCCAGTGTAAGGTCCGGTGCAGATCTGATTACCTTCAGTGGGGACAAGCTGCTGGGAGGGCCTCAAGCGGGCATAATAGTTGGCCGCCGGGATTATATCGAAAGGATGAAGAAAAGCCAGCTGACCCGGGCCCTACGGGTGGACAAGATGACCATTGCAGCCCTGGAAGGCACTCTCCTGGAGTATCTGTGCGGTGATCCCTTAGAAAATATTCCGGTATTGAAGATGTTATCATTAGATCCAGCCGAGTTGGCGGCCCGCGCCGAGGCCTTGAAGGAAGCTATGCAGAGGGCATTGGCAGGAGGGGCTGTTTTGGAGATAAACGCCACCGCCACCGAAGATATGGTAGGCGGGGGTGCTTATCCCACCTATAAGTTGCCCGGATTCGCGGTGCAGTTGATTTTTACCGAAAAGCGACTGGAACCTATTGCCCGTCGATTACGAAGTATGGAACCGGCGTTGGTTGCGCGCATTCAGGATGATTCCATGCTGATCAGCGTCCGTACCCTGAACCCAGGGGATGAGGCCCTGGTCATAGAAATGCTGACCGCGGCCTGCAATCCGCACATGGCGGAGGACGTAGCATGCAAAGACTGATTATCGGTACCGCGGGCCATATTGACCATGGTAAGACCACCCTGGTTAAAAGACTGACGGGGATAGAGACCGACCGACTTAAGGAAGAGAAGCAACGCGGCATTTCTATCGAGTTGGGCTTCGCTCCCTTTATCCTCCCCAACGGCCTCAAAGCGGCCATAGTGGATATGCCTGGACATGAACGATTTATCCGCCATATGCTGGCCGGCGCCTTCGGTATCGATATGGTCCTTTTCACCATCGCTGCAGATGAGGGGGTGATGCCCCAAACCCGGGAACATGGAGATATTATTGAGCTATTGGGCGTTGACAAGGGGGTCATAGTCATCACCAAGAAGGACCTGGTGGATGAAGAGTGGCTCATGTTGGTGGAAGATGAGATAAATGAGTACATAGCCGGAACGATTCTGCGGGGGGCGCCCATTGTAGCTGTATCGGCAGCCACTGGTGAGGGCATTCCAGAGTTGCTGGAGACGATTGAGCGGGTGGCGGCGGCGGTAACTGAAAAACCGGTGACCGGTAAGGCCAGATTGCCAATCGACCGGGTTTTCACCGTAGCCGGATTCGGCACCGTGGTTACTGGTACACTGTGGTCGGGGCAGATCAAGGTAGGGGACACACTGGAGCTTATGCCCGCCCAGAGATTAGTAAAGGTGCGTACCCTGCAGGTGCATAACGAAAAAGTCGGGACGGCACTGGCTGGTCAGAGGGTAGCGGTAAACCTGCAGGGGGTCGAGGTAAGCGAGATAAAAAGGGGATATCTGCTGGCAGAGCCCGGGTATCTATCCCCCAGTTATCGGGTTGATGCAAGGCTCAGGCTTCTGAAAGGAAGTTCGCGGACCTTGCGTAATTGGAGCCGGGTTCGCTTCCACTTGGGTACGGATGAAGCTCTGGGGCGGGTGGTGTTGCTTGACCGCAATGAGTTGGGACCGGGGGAGGAGGCTTATGCTCAGATAGTTATGGAGAAGCCGGTGGTAGCTTATAAAGGAGACCCGTTCGTTATCCGCTATTACTCCCCGGTCGATACCATCGGCGGAGGAACCGTGATCGATCCCAATGCGCCCAAACAGAAACGATTTAAAGAGGATGTCCTTAATGATCTGGCCGTCAAGGAGGATGGGAGTCTTTATGACCTGGTCCTACATGAAATTGAGAATTCCCCGCTGCCGCTTGGTCTGAGTGAACTGGCCAGGAAGACCGGCAGCGCGGAAACGGCTGCCCATGATGAGATTCAGCTGCTGCTCGATGATGAGGCAATAGTCAATCTAGAAATAAAAAGCGGTCTATATCTCAGCACACGGGGGTTGGAGATTTCGTACGACCAGATGGTTCGTACTATCACCGATTATTACCATAAATATCCCCTGCGTTCCGGGTATCCTAAGGAAGACATGCGGACTCGCCTGTTCACGAACTTTAACCCCAGGATGTTTAGTGCTTTACTCAAATACCTCGAAGAAACTGGGCGCCTCGTCGTCAAGAACAATCTGGTGAGCATACCTGACTGGCAGGTTGAACCGGGTGATGAAGAGCGTAAGGCGATAACTTCAATAATGCAATTGATGCAGGAAAAGCCCTTTGCCCCGCCGGAACTGGAGGAGTTGGGGAAGGCAGCAGGGGTTACTGAGAATGTATTGGATGAGGTTTTAGCCTATTTGGTCGAACAGGGCCAAGTGGTTAAGATAAGCGAGGGCTTGTATTTTATCCGTACTGCTATTGAAAAAGGGCAGCAGCTGTTGAACGAACATTTTGATGTGGAGAAGGAGTTGACTTTGGCTGTCGCGCGGGACATCCTAAATACATCCAGGAAATATGCGCTGCCCTTGATCGAATACTATGATAAAATCCGGTTTACCCGAAGGATTGGGGATATACGGGTAAGATACAATCCGATCCCGGGAAAAAAAGAATGAGGGGGGGCATAGATTCATTTATCTGAAGGCCAGTACGTTTTTTCGTAATAAAATAAAAAGGAGGAATTGGATGTTAAGCCAAAAAAGAAGAAAGATCGCGATACTTATTATGATGGTGTTCATGTTGGGAATCATCGCTGGGTGTGGCCAAAAAGCACCGACGACTGAACAACCTGCCCCCGCGGCTGGGGCGATCAATGTAGGTATCAACGTAGAATTATCCGGCGGGGTCGCCAGTTACGGAACCAACGCCAAGGATGGAGCCATACTGGCTATCGAGCAGATCAATGCCGCTGGTGGCGTCCTGGGTAAACAGCTGAACCCCATCGTCAGAGACTGTAAATCGATTGCTGATGAGGCGATGAGCGTAAGCGCTGCCCTGGTTGGCGATAAGATCGTAGCCCAGATCGGACCTTTGGTCAGTGGCAATGTGGCCGGCAGCACACCCATCGTGACGGAAAACAAAATTCCCCTGATCGCTCCCGCCGCCACCGCAGCCAATGTTACGGTGGATGAGAAGACCGGAGTTACTCGGGATTATATCTTCCGGGTGTGCTTCATCGATCCTTTCCAGGGTACTCTGATGGCTCAATTCGCGGCTGACAACCTCAAAGTCAAGACCGCCGTCGTTTATGGTGATACTTCCAGCGATTATGCCAAAGGGTTGGCAGAGTATTTCAAGAAGACCTTTACCGAGAAAGGAGGCACTATCCTAGCTACAGAAGGTTTTGTCAAGGATGACCGCGATTTCAGGGCGACGTTGACCCGGATTAAAGGCTTAAATCCGGAATTCATCTATGTTCCCGGCTATTATCAGGAAGTTGCCCCGTTGATCGCGCAGGCGCGTGACCAGGGCATTACCGTTCCGATGGGCGGAGGGGACGGTTGGGACTCCCCTGATATGGTGACGGTAGCTAAAGCAGCAGCGCTCAACAAAACATATTTTACCAATCATTACTCATCCCAGGACACTGACCCCAAGGTGGTGGCTTTCGTGCAGGCCTACAAAGCCAAGTACAACAAGGAGCCGGACGCCTTTGCGGCGCTGGGATATGATTCGGTACAGTTAATGGTGCAAGGTCTCAAGGATGCCCAAGTGGCAGATTCGGTCAAACTGGCCGAGGCCTTGGCGAAAATCAAGAACTTCGATGGAATTACTGGTAAGATGAGCATCGATGCCAACCACAATCCAGTCAAAGCCGGAGTCATAATCGAATTCAAAGATGGCAAACAGGTTATGAACTCAAGAATCCAGCCATAAATTAGCCCGACCGGGAAAGGAGGGTCGCGCCTTCCTTTCCCGTCCATTCAATAAGGGGATGTACATAAGTGCAGGAACTTATCCAACAATTGGTCAATGGACTGTCCCTGGGCGCCATTTACGCGCTTATTGCGTTGGGTTATACGATGGTCTACGGGATAATCAAGCTCATCAATTTCGCCCATGGGGACGTGATGATGGTAGGCGGCTTTGTGGGGTTTTTCTCGGTCACCCTCCTCGGTACCAACATTGCGGTGGCCATGCTGCTGGCCATGGCTATATGTGCGTTATTGGGCATCATCATTGAAAAGGTGGCTTACCGGCCCTTGCGCAACTCGAGCCGGATCGCTTCTCTGATTACCGCCATCGGGGTCTCATTACTGTTAGAATACCTCACCATATTCCTCATCGGTCCCAATCAGAAGGTGTTCCCTGAAACCGCTTTTACGGTTAAAGCTTATAACATAGGTGGTCTTTCCATTCTAAATAAAGATGTATTTGTATTCGTATCGGCGGTAATTCTTATGCTGGTCCTGCAATACATAATAAAATACACCAAAACCGGAAAGGCCATGCGAGCGGTGTCACTGGATAATGAAGCAGCCATACTCATGGGTATCAGCGTTGACAAGACCATCTCCATGACGTTTGCGATAGGGTCGGCATTAGCTGCGGCAGCAGGGGTCATGGTAGGTGTATATTATAGTACTATCAATCCATTGATGGGAATCGTTCCAGGACTTAAGGCCTTTGTGGCTGCGGTCCTGGGAGGTATAGGCATAATCCCCGGGGCCATGGTAGGGGGCTTCGTAATGGGACTGTTGGAAACAATGGTTAGTGGTTATGGCAACAGTCTCTACCGCGACGCGGTGTCATTCGGGGTCCTTATTTTGATACTCCTGGTCAAGCCCACCGGTCTCTTTGGCAAAGACACCGGTGAAAAAGTATAGGTGAGAAAATGCAGACGAAAAAAATAAAATGGACTCGCTTTCTATTGGAGACGGCTTTACTGGTGGTACTGTTCTCCCTGGTTCAGTATGGCATATCGACCCGGATGCTCAGCCAGTACTACCAGATAAACCTTACTTCCATGTGCATAAATATAATCTTAGCGGTTAGTCTGAACCTCATTAACGGATTTACCGGGCAACTGTCGCTTGGTCATGCCGGATTCATGGCGGTGGGGGCTTACACCGCGGTAATTATGACTACCAAAATGGATTATCCCCTCTTGGCTGGATTGGTGGGGGCGTTTCTGGCGGCCAGCGCAGCGGGATTTGTTATCGGAGTCCCCACCCTGCGGCTCAAGGGCGACTACCTGGCTATAGCTACTCTGGCTCTGGGCGAGATCATCCGGGTCACCTTGCAGAACATCGATTATGTGAACGGGCCGGCCGGAATATCCGGAATCCCCAAACTTACCACCTGGGCGTGGTTATATGGGGCGGTAGTGCTGACTATTTTGGTTGTGGTGAACCTAATCAACTCGAGCTATGGCCGGGCCATCATTTCGGTTCGGGAGGACGAGATTGCTGCTGAATTGATGGGGATAAACACTACCAAGTACAAAGTTATGGCCTTTGTGATCGGGGCTGGCTTTGCTGGCCTGGCTGGTGCCCTATATGGCCATTATTTCTATATAATCAAACCGGAGACGTTCAACTTCATGAAATCGTTCGATATTCTGGTAATGGTGGTTCTGGGCGGCCTCGGCAGTACCACCGGGGCGGTGATAGCGGCTATCTTCATAACCGTCCTCACCGCAGCCCTGCAACCCTTCCCAGAGATCAGGATGATCTTGTATGCGTTGATTCTTATCATTGTTATGATATATCGTCCCCAGGGATTGATGGGCAACAAAGAGCTTAGTCGACAGACCTTGGGTAGGATTTGGGGTGCACGCAGATGACCCTGTTGAGTATTAACAAATTATACAAATCCTTTGGTGGCTTGGGCGCGGTAATGAATTTCAATTTCCATATGGAGCAGCATGAGCTGGTAGGGCTTATCGGCCCCAATGGGGCTGGCAAAACTACGGTTTTCAACCTTATTACCGGAGTATATAAACCTGACCAGGGGGAGATTATTTTTCAGGGACAGGATTTAGTCGGCATGAGCTCCTACAATATATGTGCTCGGGGCATAGCCCGGACTTTCCAAAACATACGGCTCTTCAATGAACTCTCCGTACTGGACAATGTTAAGATTGCTTGCCATAAAGACGTGCCATACAGCCTATTAGGGGCGCTGGTACGGACCCCGGCTTTCTTCAAAGGCGAGGAAAGAATCGAGCAGCAAGCACTAAAGTACCTGGAGGTCTTTAATCTTGATATAAAGCGGGATGAACTGGCCAAGAACCTTCCCTACGGGGAACAGCGACGCCTGGAAATATCCCGGGCTCTGGCTACCAGGCCCAAACTGTTGATCCTGGATGAACCGGCGGCGGGTATGAACCCACAGGAAACCAACCAGTTAATGCAGATGATCGAGATGATCCGCCAGGAATTCGGTTTGGCAATATTGCTTATAGAACATGATATGTCCCTGGTAATGGGTGTCTGTGAAAGAATCTACGTTTTGGATTACGGACAGATAATTGCCGAGGGATTGCCACAGGAGATCAGGAACAACAAGCAAGTGATCGAGGCTTATTTGGGAGAGGAGCTTAACTAATGCTGCAGATAAAAAACATCGATGTATATTATGGCTCTATCCACGCCCTCAAAAAATTGTCCCTGGATGTTGAACAGGGTAGCATTGTAACCCTGATCGGAGCTAACGGAGCGGGAAAGACGACCACCCTTAACACCATTTCCGGCATCCTTCGACCCAAAAACGGAACTATAATGTATAAAGGAACAGATATAACCAAGGTGGCCCCGGAAAAGATAGTCGGGTTGGGAATCTCCCAGGTGCCAGAAGGTCGCCGCGTATTCTCTACGATGACGGTGGTGGAGAACTTGGAGATGGGGGCCTATCTACGCCGGGATAAGAAAGCCATCCAGGGCGATATGGAAATGGTATATACCCGCTTTCCCCGCCTGGAGGAGCGGCGCAAGCAACTGGCGGGGACCCTTAGCGGCGGCGAGCAACAGATGTTGGCCATCGGACGGGCGCTCATGGCTCAACCAGAACTGATGTTGATGGATGAACCCTCGATGGGTTTGGCCCCGCTGTTGGTTAAGGAGATATTTTCCATAATCAAGGACATCAATGAGCGTGGCACCACCATTCTGCTGGTGGAGCAAAATGCCAACATGGCCCTATCTATAGCCCATAAAGCCTTTGTCATCGAGACCGGGGAGATCGTACTGCAGGGGACCGCCGAACAGTTGCTTAAGAGTGAGGATGTCAAGAAGGCATACCTGGGTGGTTAGGCTCGGCAAAGGATATTAAGAGTATCGCTAAAGGAGGACGGATGTATGAAAGTGAAGGAGAGAATGAGTTCCAAAGTAATCACCGTGACCAAAGATACAAGCATCAATGAGGCCTTCTCATTGATGAAGGAAAATAATATCCGCCGTTTACCGGTCATGGATAAAGGGGTGGTAATCGGGATTGTCACCTTGAGTGACCTGAATCAGGCAGCGCCATCAAGTGCCACCAGCTTGAGCATACATGAACTCAATTATCTGCTGGCCAAAACCAAGATAAAGGATATCCTTCCCAAGAAACAGGAAGTCATAACTATCGGACCGGAGAATTACATAGAGACGGCTGCCAAAAAGATGCGCATCCACCGGGTCAGCGGCCTGCCGGTTATAGACGGGGGCAGACTGGTGGGAATCGTTACAGAGACTGATATTTTCGATGCCTTTATAGATATCCTCGGGGTTAGGAAGACCCATAGCCGCATCGACCTCTATGTGGACGACCGGCCCGGAACTATCGCCAAAATAACCGGGATGATAGCGGCAGCTGGTAAGAATATCCTCAATACGGTAGTTTACTACGACGGGCAGAGAGACAAATATAAGATGATTATTCGTATCGAGGAGCTGGACTGTGATGATGTGGTCCAGAAGCTGAAAGACAGTGGATACGAGTTGGAATCGGTAATCGAGTCTCCCGAAGCCAACAACTGAGTATTCGGGGTCATCGGTCAATGTTTTCATCCCCCCACTATTTTATATTTTTATGGGGGTAATATTTTCTCGAAAGAACTATATTACAGTTATCATTGACCAACGACACGGGGAGTTCGGGTTATTTGACAAAAAGCGCCGCTGATAATATAATCAGTAGGCGCGCATGGGGAGGCGGATCGGTCCTGGTGGGCCGCCTGGACTTCAAATCCAGTTTGCGCCG
>JBEHWJ010000038.1:0-18720 GCA_040217755.1 Syntrophomonadaceae bacterium
CAATGCTGCCCCTCTCTCTTCATTGAGGTCCAGCATGACTACATTGCCTCCCAAACCTATAAACCTTCTCGCAACTGCTTCACCCAGCCCGGAAGCTCCGCCGGTGATAATCGCTGTCTTTCCTTCTATCTTCATCCTTATATCCTCCTTCCGTGATTAGAGTCCCAAGCCCCGGCTGATCACCAGTTTCATAACTTCGGATGTTCCGGCATAAATGGTCTGGATCCTGGCGTCAGTCCACATCCTGGATATTTCATACTCTTTGCAGTAACCATAGCCGCCGAACAGCTGCAGGCACCTTGAGGCTACCCGGTTTTCCATCTCGCAGATCCAGTACTTGGCCATGCTTACCTCGTTGACCACATTTTTATGGGCCATGTGCTGCAGGATCAGTTGGTCAATGAAAGCTCTGCCCACCTGGATCTCAGCAGCGATCTCCGCCAAAACGAACTGGGTATTCTGGAACGAGCTTAAGGGCTTGCCAAAAATTACCCGGCTTTTAACATAGTCCAGGGTCAATTCCAGGCAGCGTTCGGCTGAGGTCTGAGCGACCAGGGAGACCATAAGCCTTTCCTGCTGGAGTTTTTCCATCAGGCACTTGAAACCATTGCCTTCCCCGCCCAGCATATTGGCGGCCGGCACCCGGCAGTCCTCGAAGAACAGTTCCGCTGTGTCCTGGGCGTGCAGTCCCACCTTGGGGATTTGTTTGCCCCGGGCAAAACCGGGGGTCCCCTCCTCGACCACAAACAGGGTGATGCCTTTGGTGCCAGCCTTGGTATCGGTTTTGGCCGCGACGATGACTAGATCGGCCAGGATCCCATTGGAGATGAAGGTTTTGGAACCGTTGATTATATAGTCGTCACCGTCTTTGACTGCTTTAGCCCTCATGGCCGCCAAATCTGAGCCGGCCCCGGGCTCGGTCATGGCTACCGCCAGGATCTTTTCCCCGCTGGCCGCACCCGGCAGCCACCGGGCCTTTTGTTCCTCGGTTCCATAAGCGCCGATATAGGGGGCGACGATGTCGCTGTGCAGCCAGGCAAAAACGCCCCGGCAACCCTGGCGGGCAATTTCTTCCGCCACTATGACTGAGTAAAGAAAGTCGGCCCCAGCCCCGCCATATTCTTCGGGAACCCAGGGACACAGGAAACCCAGTTCCCCCATTTTGGTGAATATCTCCCGCGAGACGATCTCCTTTTCTTCCCACTCTTCATAATTAGGCACCATCTCCGCCGCCACAAATTTAGCAAATGCTTCCCTAAACATCTTGTGCTCCTGGCTAAAGGGTAAAATCCTCTCCATTAAAAATCCCTCCTTTGCTTCCGGTTCCCGCCGGTAAGCGTCTTGGTCAATCTCTATCTTTCCATAAACTGAGGCTTCCTCTTTTCGACGAAGGCCTTCATCCCCTCGGCTTGGTCATGGGTACTGAAACACAGTCCAAAAATATCGGCCTCGATAGCCATGCCCCGATCGATATCGGTTTGCATACCAAGGTTGACGGCGTTTTTGCTGAACCGGATCGCCAGCTGGCCTTTGGCTATCATGCGCTCGGCGATGCCCGTGACATGAGACATCAGTTCCACGGCGGGCACCACTTCATTTACCAGGCCGATCCGCCATGCTTCTTCAGCATCGATGATGTCACCGGTATACAGCAGCTGCCGGGCTTTACCCAAACCTACCAACCGGGGCAGCCGTTGGGTCCCTCCAAAGCCGGCGGTTACCCCCAGGCCTACCTCGGGCTGACCAAACTTGGAGTTGTAGGTGGCAATGCAAAAATCACAGGCCATGGCCAATTCGCATCCGCCACCCAAACAAAAGCCGTTAATGGCAGCGATGATCGGTTTCGGCAGCAGTTCCATTTTGCGGAGCACTCCCTGACCGAACTGGGCAAACTCCCGGGCTTCCAACGACGTCAAGGCTTGCATGAAAGCGATGTCACCCCCGGCCACGAAGGCTTTATCGCCCGCCCCGGTGATGATGATGACCTTGATCTCTGCATCGGCGGCGGCCTGCTCGATAGCCTGATCCAGTTCCTCGACCGTCGTTCTATCCAATGCATTAAGAAATTTGGGGCGGTTGATGGTGATGAAATTTATCCCTGCTTTCTTTTCAAAGAGGATATTTGTAAAGTTCATAAATATCCGGCTCCTTTACCACTTAAGCTAAATCACCTTGCTGACGATTTACCTGGCTTGACCCCTGGCCTTTCCGCTCCCCCACCCCCCTTTTCATTAAACCGGGATCAGGTTGAAATAAAATGAATTACCATTATATATCGCAAGCTGCATGCCAAGTACCTCAACCCCCATCATTACGGGATTTACCATTATCAGGCTGGTACCGGTCCAGGCAAAATCGCCTGGTCCGGGTTAGGCCGGCTGAGGCATTTTTGCCTGAAGGTCAGGCAGTTTTGCTTGCTGCCGGGATATGGCCCGGGGTGAAGCGAATCCAAGCCGGCTATTCCGGGTGTTTTCAAATTTGCAGCTGAATAGGAAACGAGGCGGATTTGCAGTGGTTGTTCAGGACCGGACAGGCATTTGGGCAGGGCAGATGCGCAGGAATGGCCAAAAAAAATCGGCCCCCGGGCCGAGAATATGATCAACAAATGTTTACCAGGATTAAATTACGATAGCATCCATACCGGCTCTACTCTTTACCGCGGTTGCCATCATCGGAATTTATACCGTATTTGGCCGCCTTCCGCAAAACGGTGGAAGAATCTATCCCCAGGTGTTTGGCTACCTCCCGGGTCGCCCTATAACGGGAATAGGCGTGGGAGATGATTTCTTTCTCCACATATTCGATGGCTTCCTTAATAGGCATCACCCCATCCACAAAAATCTTGGGGTGGATTTCCTTTTGATGGCCGTCTTGGAGATGCAGCGGCAGGTCTTCGCTGGTTAAAATGTCGCCGGGGGTAGTGACCACCAGCCGCTCGATGATATTCTCCAGTTCCCGCACGTTGCCGGGCCAGTCATATTCCATAAGAATATCGATTACATTGGAGGACAGTTCTTTTTCCATTTTGTATTTCTTGTTGAACATTTGCACGAAATGGGCGGCCAGCAAAGGTATTTCCTCCTTGCGGCTGCGCAGGGGCGGAATTTCGATCGGCACCACATTCAAACGGTAATAGAGGTCTTCCCGGAAGAGGTTTTTGGATACCAGTTCATCGATGTTGCGGTTGGTGGCCGCCAGTATCCGCACATCCACCGGGATGGTTTTCTCGCCGCCCACCCGGATGACTTCCTTGCTCTGGATGATTCGCAGCAGATTGACCTGCAGGTTGAAGGACAGTTCGCTGATTTCGTCCAAAAGGATGGTGCCCCCGTCAGCTAGTTCAAAGTACCCGGCTTTGCCGCCTTTTTTGGCCCCGGTAAAGGCCCCCGGATCGTAACCGAACAATTCTGACTCCAGCAGGTGCTTGGATATGGCGCCACAGTTGATTTTGATAAAGGGCCCGTTCTTGCGGGCGCTGTTGTTGTGGATGGCCTCAGCTATGAGTTCTTTGCCGGTCCCCGACTCCCCGCTTATCAAAACGGTAGAATCGACCTGGGCGAGGCGGATGACTTTATCCAGCAGCTCCTTCATCACCCGGGAGCCGACGATAAGCTTGGAGCAACCGATGTATTGTACCTGCAGGGCTTTTAATTCAGATTGAAAATGTTTGCTGAGCCCCTGGGCCTTTTCCAATTGCAGCTTCAACTGCATCAGTTCGGTAATGTCCCTGACGTTGGAGACCACCCGGAAGATCTTGCCCTTGCGGTCGAAGACCGGGGTACCAGTGGTCAGGGCGTCCCGCCCGGCCAGGGTCTTCTGCATGATGGTGACTGGTTTTCGTTCCCTAAACACCATGGCGCTGACCGACTCCGATACGATGCCCCTCTCCCGGACCAGGTCCTCGACGTTGAGGCCCACCATGTCGCTACCGGGAACCCCGGTAAGGTTTTCAAAGGCTTCGTTGACCCGCAGGGTGATGCCCTCACCGTCGGTGAGGTAAAGGCCGTCATAGGATGACTCGAAGATGGCGTCCATCTCCCGGTTGAGTTCTTTGACATCTTCCAGCTCCCGGGATATATGCTCGAGTTCGGATATATCCTGTAGGACCGCCACTGCCCCTACGATCTCGCCATCTTGGATGATAGGGGTGCGGTTGGATATGAACAGGGAATCGTTGAGCTTGATCTTCTGCACCGTTTTCGGGCAGCCGGTCGCCAGGATTTCCACCAGGCCGCTGTTGGGAATGAGCTGTACTATTTCCTTGCCCAGTACATCAGCACTGTTAAGGCCCAGGAAATTCTCTGCGGCCCGGTTGAACTCGGTTATGCGGGCATCTTTATCGATGGCCAGGATCAGGTTGTGGGTAGAATCCAATATGGTCTGAAGTTCATTGGACAGTTGCAGGAAAGAATTGAAATAGACGTAGGCCAGATCGCTGCGGGTGATTATCCCTGTCACCTGGTCCCCGTCGACGATCGGAAGACGTCCCGCATGCCGCTTGATAAGATCCTGGACCCTTTCATCGGGATATCCGGTGATCAGATCGGTGGTCATAACCTGCCCCACCGGGGTATTGGGGTCACCGTCACCGGCCAGGGTCCGGTAGAGGTGGCTTTTGGTGACGAGCCCGATCATCTGGCCGTGCTCATCCAAGACCGGGGCCCCATCGATCTCATGCTCGATAAATATCTGGCTGGCCTCTTTTATCGTTTGCGCCGGGTTCAAAGTCACCAGATCGGTGCTCATTATGTCAGACAACTTCATAATGATAACCTCCCAAATATACTGGCAAAGTGCTCTGGCGGTCGTTCCTCTGTCCTTTCATAGTATAGCACATGCCATTAGGGACCTGGCGCTGTTTATAGCCTGGCCCGCCGCGGCCCTCTGAAGGGATGGCCTCATGCTCTTCGCGGAGCCGCCATCCAACGTTAAGAATATTCCTCTTTTTGGAGACTATCGGCGGCGGCTCCAACATATACTTCCCATTGACCAGGGGCAGCCTAATTCAACACCTGCACGTCTGTGACGTACATGATCTCGCAGGCGCCGTTGCCGGTGTCGGTGCGGGTCAGGCTGCTCCGCCAGGGGCCGTAGGGGAAATTGACCTGTACCAGGTAGCCCTGCAGGCGGATATGGTCGTTTTTATCAATGGCCCTAACCTTCTTCAGGGTATTTTTATCGCTGTGGATGATATGTACGTTGGCGGAGTGGCTGGCGATATAGGCTGGGGTGACCGGGGTGTCGGCTGACCAGCGGTAGGTGTAGCAGCGGGTACCCTGCGAATAAGAGATGGTGTCATCGATGTCCCCGCGGTTCAGGTCGCCCCAGGCCAGGGCCAAATCATACCTGGACACCTGGGAGGGGTAATCCCGCAGCCGGTTGGTACTCTTGACCACCGCTTCGATGTTGTAGCTGGCCAGCAGCGACAAGGACACGTAACCCTCGTCCCCCAATATGTTGATGACCTGGCCGTCGCCCAGGCCGACCTGTACCGGGTCGGCGATATAGCCGGTGTAAGCATCGCCCGGCCACAAGGTGCAGACCAGCAGCAGGAGCGGGATTATGAAAATTACCGGCAGGTAAACCAGGTATCGTTTGTTCATGTTGGCTCCCATCCTGGCAACTTGTGTCATGCTCAGTGTTAGCGAAGCATCTCGCACCACGTGTCATGCTGAACGTTAGTGAAGCATCTGGCCATTTTATAAAGTCCAATGATACGATATTGTTGCTGAGATCCTTCGTCGCCTTCGGCTCCTCAGGATGACATATAAGTGTCACTCTGAGCGCAGCGAAGAGTCTCTCCACCATGGGTGTCACTCTGAGCGCAGCGAAGAGTCTTTCCACCACGGGTGTCACTCTAAACGGAGCGAAGTACCCCGTAACATCTGCCACTCTTCGATCAGATCCTTCGTCGCCTTCGGCTCCTCAGGATGACAAATAGGTGTCACTCTGAGCGCAGCGAAGAGTCTGTTAACGAAGTGAAGAGTTACCCGCTCGGCCTGCTGCGAGCCGCCCCAGATCCGCCCATCTAGATGACCACTCTACAATATTACGAAATCGGCTGCAAATTAGAAGCAGGTTATGGTCCATGCCAACCACAACCTGCCCTTGAGGTCCAAAGGTTCCGTAAAACGTTTAATCCGAATCGGAACTAAACCCAGCACTTGTGCAACCGGGGTAATCTCCCCCTGCTGCGGCTCCCCAAAGCCCTTACTGCTTGACCGCCAGGCAGAAGCAGACGTTCTCGACGGTGATCGGATGCTCCGGGTTGGCCCGGTTGTACCGGTTGAAACACTGCCCGTTGATCTCATCGGCGGTGAGGTGCTCATAGATGAGGAAATCACATTTCTCCAGCAGTTTCTCGATCTCCTCATACGAATAGCCGGCCTGCATCTTCTCCCCCGCCTGGGCGGCCATCGCCACCTGCTTCCTGGTTCGTTCCCCGGCTTTTTCGGTAAGGGTATCCTGGTCGGGATAATCGAACACCAGGCTGCTCCCTTCCGGCACCAGGGCGGCCATGTTGCAGATCATGGATTGGAAGTCGGGGGTGGCCAGGTAGTAACTCAAGCCCAGCAGGCTGCAAAAACTCCTTTTATTAGGATGGAAGGCCGGGCAGGCGGTCAAGGCCTGGACCCAGCCCGGTTCGGTGAAGTCGACCGCTATGTAATGGAGGTTGGCCGGCCGCTCCCGGTCGAAGAGGGACATGCGCCGCTGCTTGTCTTCGCTGGTGACGGGGGCGTCCAGTTCGAAGATCTGCAGCTGGGATGCCCAGGCTGGCTGGCGGTAGGCGAAGGTATCATAGCCGGCCCCCAGTATTATGTACTGGCGAGTCCCTATCCTTACCTCGAGCTCCAGGGCCTTCTCCGCAAAAGCGGCCCGGCCCAGCACCGCGGGCGATAACTGATTGTCCACGATCCAGCGCAAGGCTTCTCGGGGATTCCCGGTAAAGCCAGGATTGAAGAATTGTATCCCCTTGGACATACTGTGGGCGATCAGGTCATATTCATTGGGGCTCAAGACCTCCCGGGCCAGGTAGTCGTCGAAGATCTTTTCTTCTTTATACATGGAATGATAGGCTCTCGAGAATGCGCTCACCAGTGCGGTCATGCTGGGATTGGCCATCGATTCAAACCCCCCATCTCTCACATTCTGCTTAAGCTTCAGCGTTACGCCCGGAGCAGCACCTCGTCGGTGATCCGGGGAGTCTCGCCTTCTAACCGGGTGCCAAGGTTTAGCCGCCATTGCCGCCAACTCCACTGGCAGTTAATCCCGTTATGTCTCTATGATAGAATGACCACCCCCGGCAGTGCAAATCTAAATTATTCTTGAACCCCTCAAGACTGTGGCGGCCGCCCCCTGCCATCAGGCTCCCGGACGCGTTTTTCAGCCAAACTCCTGCTGTCCACCCCAGCCATCATGTAAATTTCGCCAGCACCGGCGATGTTTTTGAGCAAAATCGGAAGGCTCCCCCTACACCAGACGTGATCCTTGCGCATGAGGAACCTTCCCGGATGCCAACCTGTCGATTTACTTTTCCCTCAATACATTTTCTATAGAGGCATCCTCCAACCAGGGTATGGCGACAAATTTATCCTTACTGATCTCTTTGATCCTGAACAACCAGGGTATTTCTGCCTCCGCCCGAGCCAGCAGCATCGGATCGCTGGTATTGGTCAGGAACAGACTCTGGTTCACCACCCACCATTTGTTGTGGATGCCGGCCCGGTACAGTTCCTCCCGCAATCGCTGGGCCTCCCAAACCGGGGTGGCTTCCGGCAGGGTCACGATGACCACGTCGGCCTGATTCTCATCACGCAAGCGGGGCAGCAGTTTCTGTACCGAGGGCGGGATCTGGCCTTTGGTACGCTCCACCTCGCGGTGATAGCTCTGGGTGGCGTCCAGCAGCAGCAGGGTATGCCCAGTGGGGGCGGTATCGATGATTACCACCTGGTCTTCGGATTTTTCCACTATTTCCGCAAAAGCCCGGAATACCGCAATCTCCTGGGTACACGGAGAACGCAGATCTTCCCGAACATATTCCAGATCCTCCTCGTTCATCGTCTCCCGGGCCTTGGCTATGACCTCCTCCTGGTAATTGGCCCACTCCTGGCGCTCGTCGATGTGGCTCTGGGTGATGTTGTCCGCCGAGCCGATATAGAGGCGCAGGTGATCGGCGGGGTCGGTCGAAGTCAAGTGAACCTTGACCCCTTTGCGGGCCAGGGCCAGGGCGATGGCCGCAGCCACCGTGGTTTTGCCTACCCCGCCCTTGCCCATCACGAAGATGACTCTCTTGCCACTGGTATAAAGGTCATCGATCAGCGCCTGGATAGGGCGGAGCTCCGGTTGGGCAACTTTTTCAGCACTCTTCCCATATTCGTCGCCGGTGAAAAAAGCCCTGATTCGATCCAAGCCCAAGATGTTATAGGAGCGCAGCGGCAGGGTATAAATCGGATATTTCTGCAGACTGGCCGGCACATTGGCCAGGGCCTCCTGCTGGTCGGCCATAATCTTACGGGAAAGGTCATCGCTGGCCTGGTTCAAAACTGCATTGACGATCAGCAACTGGTTGTTTATCCCCAGGGCACTCAGCTCCTGGCTGGAACGCTCCGCCTCCACCAAGGGGGATTTTTCCGGTTTGGCCACCATCACCAGGGTGGTTCGATTTTTGTCGGCCAGGGTAGCCACGGCTTCCTTATACATGTCCTTCTTGTCTTCCAGACCGGCCAACTGGCCCAGGCAGGAGACGCCGTGAGTACTCTCGCTGATAAAGCTGCTCCAGGCGGAAGGCAGCTGCAGCATCCGCAGGGTGTGCCCGGTCGGGGCGGTATCGAATATGATGTGATCGTACCTCGCTTCGACATCCTGATCGGTGATGAAATGGGAGAACTGGTCAAAGGCGGCCGTTTCCACGGTGCATGAACCCGACAGCTGTTCAGCCATATTGGCGATGACGCTCTCCGGCAGCTTGCCGATATAGGGAGCCAGGAGCTTTTCCCGGTATTCCCGGGCCGCTTCCTCGGGGTTGAGATTGGCCACGATCAGGTTGGGGACCCCGGCGATGGGCACGCCGTGGCCGGTCAGTTCAGTGGCAAAAACGTCCTGCAGGTTGGAGGCGGGGTCGGTACTGACCAGGAGTACCTTTTGGCCGCGGTCGGCCAAGTTGACGGCCACCGCGCAGGCGATAGAAGTTTTGCCCACCCCGCCCTTACCGGTAAAGAAGAGGTATTTGGTGAGCAATATCTTGTCCAGGGAAAACGTGGCATACATGAGAAAGCCCCCTTTATTGCTTAGAATGCAAAGATCTGCCCGATTAGCGTAATCAGACGGTGATCCCCGACCAATCCGAAAATTCTTGATTGGTGGGATAACTCCGGGTCTTGACCACCTGCCCGTCCACCAGGGTAGCCGGCAGGATACCAGCCCCTTCTTTCTGCAGGAGGTCGTTGATGGTCTGGTTGGTTATGAAGACCATGGGGTCGGTGGAAAGGCCATGGCGGCTGATGTCAACACCCTTCTGCTGCAGAGAATTGATGGCCGTGGCCACCCGGAGCAACTCGGGGTCGATCGAAGGGCCGCACACCCCGGTGGCGCAGCACATGGCCGGATCAAAGATCTCGATTTTCTTCATTTTGCATTCCTCCTGTCCGATTTGGTCGTTAACATCAGATTGATCCAGTCTCAAGCAAATTTACGTACTCGGCTTTTTTTCGATTCCGATGCTGCATCAATCCCGGGGGTAAGAACCACACGGCTTGGACCCGGGGGATTGTCAGCATTACCGGCGAGATCGTACAGCCCGGCCATCACCCGAGACCGGCCCACCCCATCTCTTCCTTTATATACTTTTTTATCTCTTCCCGGGTTGGGACCTGACCGCTGACCTTGACCCGGTCGTTGATGACCAGGGCAGGAATGGCCACGTTCTTATAGACGGCTATCTTCTCTATATCCTTGATCTTCATGACCCGGGCAGCCACATCCAGCTCAGCCAGGGCGTTGAAGACCTCCCTTCCCAGGTTCTCGCACCTGGCACAACCGGGTCCCAGTATCTTGATCTCCATCTTAGTTCCTCCATTAGCTTATCTTCTGATTGGGGTGACGACCCTCACAGCGGCGGTTGGCCTTACAGGCGATGACCTCCTCGTTGTTGTCCAATCCTTGGAACCTGCTGAATTCCTGCGCCAGTTCGGAGAAGCCGTCCAGCCTGGTTTGCATCAAGGCGCCCAGCGGGATTATCCCGGCCCCCTCCAGTACGGCCCTGTTTATGGACAGATACGAGTTCTGCCGCACCCGGCGCTCGGTCACCAGGCCGGCCTTTTTTAACACCTTGACATGCTGGGAGACGCGCGGCTGGCTCATATCCAATACCGCCACCAACTCGCATATGCACAGCTCCCGCTCGGCCAGGAACCGGATGATCTTGAGCCGGGTCGGTTCACCCAGGGCTTTCAGGATATTAACAGTATTCTCGATCATAATTCGACACCAGTCCTTCCTCTCAATGAGCTCTGATCATTTCCGGTTCGAAGTACTTTCTCTTATAGTACAAAGCCACATTTACCAGCGATATCAGTACCGGAACCTCGACCAGAGGCCCGATGACGGCGGCAAACGCCTGGCCGGAATTGAGCCCGAAAACCGCCACCGCCACCGCGATAGCCAATTCGAAATCATTGCTGGAGGCGGTAAAAGACAAGGTGGTTATGGTAGGATAATCTCCGCCCAGCCATTTGGCGATAAAAAACGTGGCGAACCACATAATCCCGAAATACAGGAGCAGCGGGATCATCACCCGGATAACATCAAGGGGCAGGGTCACGATCATATTGCCCTTCAATGAGAACATAACAAATATGGTGAATAAAAGGGCGACCAGGGTCAGCTTACCGATGCGGGGCACGAAATTGGCCTCGTACCAGTCGCGGCCCTTCGACCTGATCATGGTGGCACGGGTGATCAGGGCGGCAATAAAGGGGATACCCAGGTAAACAAACACGCTCTGGGCGATCTCCAACATGGATACATCGACCGCCATACCAGCCATGCCCAGCCATCTGGGTATGACGGTCAAGAAGATATACGCATAAACAGAATAGGTCAATACCTGGAATATGGCGTTGAAGGCCACCAATCCGGCTACATATTCGGGACTGCCTTCGGCCAGGTCGTTCCACACCAATACCATAGCGATACAGCGCGCCAATCCGACCAAGATCACTCCGGCCATCAGTTCAGGTTTATCGGGCAGCAGCAGTACCGCCAGCACAAACATGACGATAGGCCCGACTATCCAGTTTTGCACCAGGGACAGAATAAGCATCTTGGTGTTTTTGAATATCTTGGGCAGCTCTTCATATCGTACCTTCGCCAAGGGGGGGTACATCATCAGAATCAAGCCGATGGCGATAGGGAGGTTGGTGGTGCCAACCTGAAACTTTCCCCAGAATGCCGCGATTTTCGGAACCAGATAACCCGAGCCAACTCCGATAACCATCGCCAGGACGATCCATAGGGTCAGATAGCGGTCCAGGAAGGACAACTTTTTGGTGATCGATTGACTCAATGCCGTGACCTCCTTTCTATCAGATACTTATTATCGGTCAAGCTGGGTAATAATCTTCATGCATCATTTATTATATGCGCCCTTGCTTATATAATATCTCTCTTCGATTATCTGTCAAGCCTGATAATTTGAAGTCAGACACACGGTCCGCCACCCCAGTTTCATCGGGCCCGGGAGCATATATAAAAAAGGGAGTATCCCAACGGTGCTCCCATAAAATTTCCTCGAATGCCCTTGCTCCAAATCAGTTTTCCCGCTCGCCTGGGGCCAATACATGAAGGCGGGCGATTGACGGTCCAACTATCTACGGGTTTGGTACATAGTCTGCAACTTATGAGCCGCCGCCGAAATTTGCTGACGGCGGATCGGACGCTTTTATGTCATACTATTATTATAGAAATGATCCGATTTTGACTTGGCGGACCCGCCTTAGAGATGAATTGGAGGTGTGAGGGATGCTTCAAAAGGTAATGATCCTGCCCTGCAGCGGCATCGGCAAGCCCACCGGGGAGATCGGGCGCCAGGCCGCCTATCGGGCGGTAAGACAGTTGAGGCCGGACAAAACCGGGATCACCTGCCTGGCCCGGCTGGTGATCGATGACCCCGAAACCATCGATTTGATCCGCGCCAATTATGTGATTACCCTGGATGGATGCCCTGACGACTGTGCCCGCAAGAACGTCGAACGCTTCGGTAAGATGGTGGATTGCCCCATCCATGTAGCCGACCTCTTGGAGCAGCACCCGGACCTGCACCCACTGGGGATACTGAACCTGGGCGAGGATGGGCTCAAGCTGGTGGAGCTGATGGCGGACCACGTAGCGGCCCGGGTCGATGAGTTTACCGGCGAGGAGGGATAGAAAATGACGGCCTTGAACATAAATATGGGTAAGAAACCGGTCCGGGTGGCCATCGTGCCCTGCAACGGCGAGGAGCTTTGTGAGGGAACCGTGACCCGGTTTGCCACCCGCAAGGTGCTGGAGGAATTACGTCCCGGGCAGACGGTGACCATGTGCATGCCGCTTTTTACGGTAGGCGACGAGAAGCAGCGCACTTTTACGCACCGGATCGCCACTGTTACCCTGGACGGCTGTGACAAGAAATGCTGCACCACTTCCGCTGCCCAGCAGCAAGGCCGCCCCATCCATCCCCTGGTGGTCAGCGAGATATTGGCGCGGCAGGGAGCGAAGCTGTCCGGCGACCCCCAGCATTTAAGCGCCGCAGATCATAAACTGGTCGATTTGGTGGCCGAAGAGGTTGCGGCTAAAGTAGATAGTATAATCGCGGAAATTCACCAGAAGGAGAATTGACATGACCGATAAGATTTCGAATACCAGTTGCTGCTCAGACACAACCAGTTGTTGTACTCCGATCAGCCCGGGACAGCCGATTAGGATGCCTGCGAAACGGCAAATAGTGATCGATCTTTTATTCCTGGATCTGAGTGTCTGCACCCGTTGCCAGGGGACCGACAGCACTCTTGAGGATGCCCTGGCAGAGGTTTCAGGGGTTTTAGAGGCTACCGGGGTGGAAGTGAAACTTAACAAGATTAATGTTGACACGCCTGAATTAGCCGAGAAACATCATTTTATGAGTTCACCGACTATCCGCATAAATGGCCAGGATATCCAAATGGACGTCAAGGAGACTTTATGCGAGTCGTGCGGGGATCTGTGCGGGGACCAGGTGGATTGCCGGGTGTGGGTTTACCAGGGGCACGAGTACCCCGTCCCGCCCAAGGGGATGATAATCGAGGCCATCCTCAAAGCTGTCTATGGCGGGCAGATGCAAGCTGATATTCCCCCGGCTCCCTATGTGATGCCGGAAAATCTGCGCAACTTCTATGCGGCCATGGCCGGCAAGGATGAGAATGAATAGGAAATTAAAAGTTGCACCGTAATTTCCGTCAAGCATCCACACAGGGCAGCGAAGCAGAGATAGTAGCTTCATTTGCCGGGGTACGGGACGAAATCCGGGCGTGGCTTGAAAATTAGTTCGGAGCCGGGAACAGACCTGGGCTTCCCTAACCGATATCATTCAGTAAATGGACGGCTGCCGCTCCCGCCGATTCACCCTCCAGGATGCCCTGCCGGAACCCCCTCACTTGCAGGCAATCACCGATGGCCAAGACCGGGACCGGCTGTGACTGCAACAGCTTATAAACCTCATCAGCCGGTGTAAATCCGATGGCCCAGACGACCGAACCAGCCTGAATCACATACTCTTCCAGACACTCTTCCGCATTGATCCGGATGTGGATGCGGCCGGCTTTGATCGCCAGCACCTCGGAGTCGGTACGAATCACCACCCCGGCACTTTTCAACCGGTCCATCAAAGCCCGCCGGTTCTTGCGTTCCATGTCAGCCGCCAGGTACGCCCGTTTTTCTATTATCTCCACCTGGTATTTCTGCCGGGCAAGATAATCGGCCGTTTGGCAACCGGTTCGACCTCCCCCGATGACTATCACCGGTGAGACCAAATCCTTGACCCGGCCGGTCAATATATCCAAGGCTTGATGGTGCTCCGCGGAATCGTCACCCGGAAACGGGTTACCGAGAGGGCGGGACCCGGTGGCCACTACGACTATATCGGGCTGCACCTGTTCCAGGATATCTGGCGTGAATTCCTGGCCCAGGCGGATATCGACCCCGGATCGTTCCAGTTTCCATATCATGTGCCGGCACAAGTGGGCGATCCTCTCCTTATAGGGAGGGGCGGCGGCGGCCGGCATCAACCCACCCAGACGGGATTGCCTTTCCAGCAGTACGGTGTTGATTCCGCGGCCTTGCAGGGAGAGCGCCGCCTGCATTCCGGCCGGGCCGCCCCCGATAACCAACCCCCAGCCCGGGTGGACGGAGCGGGATTCATGATCCATAATGATTTCCCGGCCCAGCCGTGGGTTTACCGTACACCTGATACCCAATCCCTTGAAGCTGTCATCCATACAGCCGTTGCAGGCGATGCACGGTCTTATCGCCTCGGTCAATCCCAGCCGGGCTTTATTGGGCCACTGCGGGTCGGCCAGCAACGGCCGCCCCAGAAATACGAAGTCGGCCCGGCCGGCCGCCAGGATTTGATCCGCGAACTGCGGGCTCCTTATCATCCCGCCGGTGATCACCGGGATGTTGACGGCCTTTTTTACAGCCTCGGCCAGGTAGACCCGCCAACCTTCCGGATAACAGTCGGGTTCTACGCTCTTAAGACCTGATTCATAGGTCCCGCTGGCACAATGGATCATATCCACCCCAGCTTGCTCCAAGGCCTGGCACACCCGCAGACTCTCGGGCGGGCGCAAACCATCTTCAACAAAATCATCAATATTGAGGCGCACCGATAGAATCAAGCCGGGCAACTGCCGCCTGATCTGTTCGATTATATCCAGCAAGAAACGCATCCGATTAGACAGGCTCCCCCCATATTCATCCCGGCGCTGATTGGTGCGCGGAGCGAGGAACTGGTTGATGAGATAGCCATGGGCAGCGTGGATCTCGACCCCATCGAAACCGGCCAGATTGGCCCGATGGGCTGCTTGTACGAAGTCCTTCCCGATCTGGTTTATTTCTTCGATGCTTAATTCCCGGGGGATTTCTTTAATTATCGGGCAGGCGATAGCCGACGGCGCCACTGGTTGGCCGCCGCAGTATAAACTGGCAGCCTGCCGGCCGGGGTGGGCCAGTTGGATAAGCGCGCAGCAGCCATTAGCTTTAATAGCGTCACGGAGGCGACCCAAACCGATCACGTGGCGGCGTTGGAAAATATTTAATTGCGCCGGGCCCTGATTGCACAGTTCCGGGCTGACACAAGCCGACTCGACGATTATCATGCCTGCTCCGCCGCGGGCCCGGGCGGCGTAGTAAGCCACCAGCTCATCGCTGACCTCGCCGGTGGTGGAAGCGAAATTGGTGAACATGGGCGCCATAACCACACGGTTACGCACCCAGGTCTTACCGATGGCAGCGGGTTTGAAAAGATGCGGGTAAAGCATGGCCAATCCCTTTCCCCCAAAATTGCTTAAATTATAGCACAGGGGAGCCGATGTTCCCTTGAAATGGAACACCGGCTTTGTTGAATGTGTCATGCTGAGCGTTAGCGAAGCATCTCGCAACTGTATAAAGGCCAATAATGCGATATCGTTGGTGAGATCCTTCGTCGCCTTCGGCTCCTCAGGATGACAAAATTCGGCTCCTCAGGATGACAAAACAGTAACTTTTACTGTGGTCTTGGACCGTCCCCATGCCCGGAAGAGCCTGCTGCAGCTGCGCTACTGTATAGTGACAGTGCGGGCCCAGGCATCCCATACCGCATTGTACCCGAAGGCCCGGGCTACCCAGGCGATGGGCAGGCAGGTGCGGCTGTTGGTTATCTCGGGGGGCACATCCATGAGCATGGGGGAGCCGTTGATATAGATGTTGCGGCTGCCGATGATGAGAGTCACCCGGGTCTGTTCCTTGGTAAGGATAACCGTCCGGGTAGCCTCGTCCCAGACTATGTCCGCATCGGTCAGACCCATGGCATAAGCCACATAGCGGATGGGCATATAGGTGCGGCCATTGCGGATATAGGGGGCCACGTCCATCCACTGGGACGAACCCCGCAGGGTGTAATAGGCCGAACCGATGGTGAACACGCTGTTCTTTGACTGCAGCGGAGCCTGGGTAGAAAAATTGTTCAGGTAGCCGTAGGTGGTGCCCTGGTTATTGGTGGCATAAGCCTTCACATAGTAGAGGGTATCAGGTTGGAGCCCGGTCACACGGTAGCTGAACTCCTGGTCCTCATCGATGCTGCGCCCCACTTCGATACGGTTGGGGGTAGAACTGGTCAGGCCGTAATAGAAACCGTAGGACTTGACCTGCGATTCTCCCTTATCGGTGATAATCCCGTTGAAGCGGGCCCAATCCTCCCCGAACGTGTTGGGCAGGGTGGTGACCCGCGGTTTGCGGTTGGCCTCGGTCACGAAATATTTTATTGTTCCATAGGCGGTGCCGCGGCGGTTACGGGCATAGGCCTGGAAATAGTACTTGGTATCGACCGTGAGCCCGGTCAATTCATATTCAAACTCATCGCCTTCATCGATGGAGTCGCGGCTATCACCAACCACCTTCTTGGTGGAAGGGGAAGAGGTAGTGCCGTAGTAGAAACCATATTCGGTGATCTTATCATCATCACCGAAGTCCACTATCTTTCCGTTCAGGGTGGCCGCGTCGGCCTCGATCCCGGTGGCCGCTGCCGTGGTCACTTTCGGCACCCGCTGGTCGGCGGTGGTGAGGAAAGATTTGACCGTGCCGTAAGCGATGCCCTGGCGATTGCGGGCGTAGGCCCGGAAATAGTAACGGGTGTTGGTCTGCAGTCCGGTGACATCCCAGCTGAAATCATCGCCTTCACCGATGGAGTCATCGGCATCCCCCACCATCTTTTTGCTGGAGGGGGAAGAGGTGGTGCCGTAATAGAAACCGTATTCGGTTATCGCTTTGTCCCCGCCGAAGTCCACAATCTCCCCGTTCAGGGTGGCCGAATCGGAGTCGATACCGGTCGGTGCCAAAGTGCTCACTGTAGGTGCGGTCTGGCTATCGGGCTGGAAAGATCTGAACAACCCGTAGCTGACCCGCTGGAAGCCGAAGTCCAGGTCTTCATAGATGACGTAAGCCCGGTAGTAGTAAGGCTCATGCCCATCAAAGCCCGGCACGTCCTCCATGGCATCCCGGGACAGGTCGTACATGAAGGTATCCCCCGGGCCCAGCTCGTCCGCACCGCCGCCCACCTTGACCCATTGGGAGTCAGGCCCCTCATGGTACTGCCGGTCGACCTTATCGCTGTTATGATAGAAGCCGTATTCGGTTATATGATAGTTCGAGGAGTAGAGGTTAATCTCTGCCTGCAATGTTACATAATCGGCATGGACATCTTCGTTCTGGTCCACTATTCGGGGCGTTGTTGCCGCTGCCGCCGTGGCCGGAAAATACAAGCCCGGAACCAATAGGGCCGCCGCCAGGACCAGGGTCCACAATAGAATCGTCTTTTTCTTAAATAAATGCACCAATCCCACCTCCAGTCATTGTACTTGATTTAACCAACCGTTTTTTCCACTGCGGGAATATCGGTATCCCCGGGCGGAAAGCGCCCCCCGCTCCCCGGTCCCTCGCCCGTCCATGCTGCCGATTGCAGATAAGGACCCGGTGCAAAGCTGCGTATATGGACTATTACATTGAATAGCACCAAATTCTTACATCATCAGAATTATAGTTGTGCGCCGGGCATCTTCATGTTACCCTTTTAATGATTGTTGTCGAAAAAACTCGTAATTTTGACTCGTTTATCATTAAATTGTCGGGGGGGAGATAAATGAAGGTGAAACTGATGGCCGATTCCACCTGCGACCTATCCCGCGATGTCATCGAGAGCTATGATATCGCCATCGCCCCGCTGGTGATAACCATTGACGGGCGGGAATACAGCGATCGCATCGATATCGATAACGACGAGTTCTACCATAACCTGCCCACTTACGAGCTCTTCCCCACCACCTCCCAGCCTACCCCGGAATCATACCTGGCCTGCCTGCGTGCGGCGGAGGAGCAGGGTTACGACCGGGTGCTCTGCATTTGCATGTCCAGCGGCACCAGCGGTTCCTATAATGGGGCGGTACTGGCCAAAGAAATGTATCTGGCAACCTACCCCGATACCAAAATCCGTATCGCTGTCATCGATTCGGTGGGCATGAGCCATGGAAGCGGCTGGCTGATAATGAAATGTGCCCGGCTGCGCGAGGCAGGCTATACATTCGAGGAACTGATCGACTACTGCGAGACCATCAAATACCGGGTCAAGCATTTCCTGTCGGTGGAGGACCTGGAGAACCTTATCCGCAGCGGGCGCATCTCCAATATGAGCGGCTGGGTAGGCAAACTGCTCCACGTCCGCCCCATCATGACCATGAAGAATACCCGGGGGGCCATCGTAGCCAAGAAACGGGGCCAGAAAGAGGTACTCCGTCATTACGTGCAGGAATTCCAGCGCCGGGTCGATCACGAGCAGACCGACTTCATAATCATCGGCTACACCTCCGACATCTCCCGGGCCGAGGCTCTGCAACAGCTTCTGACCGAGGAAACCGGTTTCCGCGGCCAGATCTATTTGATGCAGATGGGGGTGGCGGTAGG
>JBEHWJ010000039.1:0-17463 GCA_040217755.1 Syntrophomonadaceae bacterium
CCACCGCAAGCAGGTGAGCGCGCTGTACAAAAGCGAGAGTTTCCTCGCCCTGGCCTGGGTCGAGATCCTGTGGGCAATCCGCCACGGCATCTATGCCCAGATCTGTGAGAACTGTGGGGCGGTCTTCCGCCTGGGCGGGCCTTATACGCGCAGGGCCTACCTGTGTTCTCCGTCCTGCCGGCGCCAGCACCGCATCGAGAAGATGGGGGGAGCGGAGCAACTGCGCGAATATAACCGCTTGCGCAAGCGAAAGTCCCGGGAGAAACAGCTGCGGCGGCGCCGCTGAACGCCCTCTCTTCTGCTGTCCCCGGCTTGTGCCGAAAATTGTGCCCCACAATCGCCCCCGCCCATGGCGTTAATGATGAGGCCGAAGAACCTCCGAGACCACTGAAAAAGTACCGATTTTATCATCCTTAGGAGTTAATAGTGTCATTCCGAGCGGAGCGAGGAATCTAGTCCCAGCGGTTAACCCTTCACTTCGTTAATAGACTCTTCACTGCGTTCAGAGTGACACTTATTTGTCATCCTGAGGAGACGAAGGCAACGAAGGATCTCATCAACAATACTGTATTTTTGTTCGTTATACACTGTTACAAGACTCTTCACTGCGTTCAGAGTGACACATTAGAATAACTTGGGGGAATAACTTGGGGACAGGCACCAAGTTATCTCAGCATGACATATTTTAAAGAATTGTTCAGTGGTCTCGAACCTTCCCGGAGTTTCACACCAGGGGAAAAGCACCTGGAAACCGGCTTCCTTTTAATGGGGCAGAGCATCTGTTAAAATGTACATAAATTTGGGCCCGCAAGGATTGGCGGACGCGGTCGGCGGTGTTGCTGCCGCCGGCGCCCAGGCGGATAAGGGCCAAGGAGGGTTCTGCAAGTGGGTATCAACGGACTCTGGTTTATCCTGATCGGGATTATTTTGGCCGCTTACCTTTACCAGGTGGCACACCAGTTCGGGGTGGGCGTGCTGGTGGGGGGGATAGGCGCGGATGGAGAAGGACAGGTACAGGTGATCCGCACTGTCGGACCGGTACTGGGGTTGGAGGAGATATGGCTGCTGGCGGCCGGTGTGGCGGTATGGCATGCTTTCCCCGGTTGGTGGCAGCTGCTGGCGGCGGCTTTCGGCCCTATCCTGTGGGTAATAGCGGGCCTTTTACTGGTACGGGCGGTAGCGGTAAATATTATGCGCAACTCAAGCCCCGGGCCTCTGTTCACGGCCTTGAAATACGTTCTATTCCTGTGCAGCCTGCTGCTCCCTGCCTTATTGGGCCTGGTGCTGGCCAATCTGGTCACCGGGCTGCCCATCGACGGCCAATCTCAATATAGCGGCGGCCTGGCCGACCTCTTATCAGTACCGGCCCTTACCGCTGGTTTGTTCGCGGCGGCGTTCTGCGTCTATCATGGTGCGGTCTATCTGACCTCCAAACTGGATGAGCCCTTGTGGCGCCACGCCTATCAGCGGGCTTTCCTGTGGGGCCGCATCGCCCTGGTGCTGGCGGGCGTGGCCACCGTGACGGCCGTCTATGGCACCGATATCTTCGCCCGTTTCTGGCCTGCTTCCCTGTTCCTGATGAGTCTGCTGAGCATAGTGCTGTCCTCCTACCTGCTGGGACAATCCTATAACCGCCGGGCATTTTCCTGCAACGGAGCTACCATATTAATCGGCGTCGCCGCCCTGTGGGCCGCTTTGTACCCCCGGCTGACAGTGTCCAGCCTCGACCCGGCCTGGAGTCTGACTCTCGACAATGTGGCGGTCAATCCCGGCAACCGGGTCATCGGCCTGATAGTCCTGGCCCTGCTGCTGGCGGGCCTGGCCGCCTGGAAACGCCGCCTGGCCCAGGGCGGCGGGCTCCGTCCCTAACCGCCGGTTCATCAATCAGATAGCGGCCACCGGGGTAATTCACCACTGGCGCCGTTCGAGACCACTGAAGAAGTCTTTAAAATGGGTCATGCTGAGCGTCAGCGAAGCATCTTGCAACACGTGTCACTCTGAACGCAGTGAAGAGTCTATTAACTCCTCATGATGACAAAATAGGACTTTATCAGTGGTCTCGGACCGTTCACCACCTGCTGCGATCCCAGGGGGCACTATCTCTTGGTCGGCATTAGGGTTTTTCCGCCCGGTGGGGATGATGGGAGTGGTTTTCTCCCCTGACCGGCGGGCCGGGTGCGGCCAGTTTCATCGCCGGCCCTCACCAAGACCCGCTGGGCATCGCTTGGCGCCCATCACCAATCCATCTGCCATAGAGTCCTGGCCTCAGCCTGCGCCCGTGCGGGGTCGCCGACCACACCCTTTCATCCAGATTTATGCCGCCAATTTCCCCGGCGCCGACTATATCCACCCCGACCTACCCGCCCCGCAAGTCGATGGTCTGCTTGAAATCCTGCGGGAATATCATTAAGAAGAGCAGTGGGAATCCATCCAAGTATTGATAAGTTATTTAACCTGTTATATATTTAACATATGTAGAGTCCTCTTATGTTGTGTTATCTACGTTTATGTTCGGTACATAGTTTTATCCGCTGATTGATTCACGGGTTTTTTGTCGTTCATGTTTGCCTCTAATTTAGGGAGACAAAAGAGAAGCACCCCATCAATTTCATTTACGGTATACGGATTTAATAATATTGATATTACTCCGGGCCAAAGGACCTAAAAACTCATCCACGGTATTTTGGCCAGGGCAATAAGTTCTCAAGAAACATGGAAACGGGTTTGCCTGCCGCCAGAATAGGAGTTGCCTGGTCAATGCTGCATAAGGTTGGATTCGGCTCCGCATCTTTAGGCGGGGCTATTTATCTTTATTAGGGAGGTGCAGATTATTAGCGGTTGAGTTGCCAATACCGGGGCGGAAATATCATTTGCACCCAACCGGGGATTCCGTCCAAGTCAGCTGCCCAGGGTTAGCAGGTAATGTCGAAGGAGATCCAGGCATTGATGATTAACAGCACTGAACACTTCAAAGTAAAGATAACTGGCTTGGTTGGCTTCACCATAGTTCTGTTTTTCGCATCTTTTTTGGTAGGCAGGTTTGCCATCTCGCCGCTAACCGTGGCCAGTATTATCCTGGCGAAATTTATGGTCATCCCCCAGACCTGGGATCCTACCTTGGCCATCGTCGTCCTGCAGGTTCGCCTGCCCCGGATTGTGCTGGGGATATTGGTCGGCGGAGCCCTCTCGGTAGCGGGAGCATCTTATCAAACCCTGTTCAAGAACCCGATGGCATCGCCGGATATCCTGGGGGTGTCGGCCGGTGCGGCATTTGGCGCCGCCCTGGCGATGATCAACAATGGGGCCTGGTGGCAGGTCCAGGTCACCGCCTTCGCCTTTGGGATCATTGCGGTGACCGCGGCCTACATAATCGCTCAAGTCTTTGGCCGCAATACCATCACCATCCTGATATTAGCTGGAATTGTGGTTTCGAGCCTGTTTCAATCTTTGCTCACCATCATCAAAACCCTGGCCGATACCAATAACGCGCTGCCGACCATTACCTATTGGCTCATGGGGAGCCTGGGCAAGGCCAAGAACGAGGATGTCTTGATCATGCTGCCGGCGATGGCTCTTTCCCTGCTGACGATCTTCATCTACCGCAGCCAGATCAACGTGCTGGCCGCCGGTGAAGATGAGGCCCGCACCATGGGGGTAAATGTTACCCAGGTCAAACTGCTGGTGGTAGCCAGTTCTACCCTGATGACGGTTGCATCGGTCAGCATCTGCGGCATTATCGGTTGGGTGGGCATGGTGGTGCCGCACATCGCCCGCATGCTCACCGGGGCCAGCTTCTCCAAACTGGCCGTTACTTCATTCTTTGTCGGCGGAGCACTCTTGCTGACTATCGACAATGTTATTCGCGGCATCGAAGGGGTGGAGCTGCCGCTGGGCGTGCTGACCGCTCTGGTAGGGACCCCGGTATTCGTAATGCTGCTGGCACGGGTAAGGAAGGGGTGGTCGTAATGCTGACCGTGCAAGGACTGAGTTTTTGTTATACCCAGAACAGAGTGGTTTTGAAGGACATTTCCCTGGAACTGGGCAGCCATGATATCCTATGCCTGCTGGGCCCGAATGGAACCGGCAAAACTACCTTGCTCCGCTGCCTGCTGCTGCTCAACAAGGTCAAGCAGGGCAGCATCAGGATCGACGGACTCGATCTAACCAAGCTGCCGGCCAAAAGCCGAGCCAAACTGATGGCTTATGTTCCGCAGGCAACCAGTATGGCTTTCCCCTATGATGCCCGGGAGGTGGTGCTGATGGGACGGGTTGCCCACCTGAGCACCGGCGGCCGCCCCAGCCGCAGGGACCGGGAACTGGCCGACCAGGCGATGGGCCAATTGGGTATCCTGCACTTGGCCGGCTGTATGTTCAACGAACTGAGCGGCGGTGAAAAGCAGATGGTATTGGTCGCCCGGGCCCTGGCGCAACAGGCCCGGATCATGATTATGGACGAACCGACCGCCAACCTGGATTACAGCAACCAGGTAAGGATGCTGCAGGTGATCAAGTCTTTGGCCGAACAGGGCTACTCCATCCTGATGACCACCCATTTGCCCGATCATGCCTTTTTGGCCGGCAACAAGGTGGCCTTGATGCGCGACGGACTGGTGATGGCACAGGGACTGCCCGATGAGGTCCTGACCACCGCCAACCTGTCCCGGCTCTATGCCGCCCCGGTTTGTGTGACCACCGCCGATCTGCACCCTTGGGAAGGGGAAACCAAGGTCAGTATTCCGATCATGAATTAAATAATAAAGGTTGGAAAGGGAGGAGAAGAGATGAGATCCAGTAAGAAAGTTGTTGCCCTGCTAATAATGGCCGCCCTGGTCATGACCTGCCTGGTAGGCTGCCAGAAGAGTACCCCGACTGCAGCCCCGGCTACCGCCGAGCGTACCGTAACCGATATGGCGGGAAGAACCGTAAAGGTCCCGGCCGAGGTCAAAACCATCGCTACCTTTGGCGCTATCGGGGTGTTGAATGCATTCGTGGAAACCGTGGGTGAAGGCAGTAAAATCTGTAATGAGATGTCGCCGTCGTTTACCAAGAGAGATCTCTGGAAATACCAGTACGTATTTGCTCCCCAGCTGAAGGACGGCCCGGTATTCGAGGACGCCAGCCGTGAGATTCAGATGGAAAAGGTGCTGCAGGTCAAACCCGACCTGTGCCTGACCATGGACAAGAAGGCCACCGACCTGCTGGCGGCCCAGGGACTCACCGTCATTTACCTGGCCTGTGATAAACAGGATGATGTCAAGACTTGCGTCAATATCCTGGGCGAGGCGCTCAACAAGAAGGACGCAGCCGCAGACTACACGGCCTGGTTTGACAAATCCGTAGCCAAGGCCTCGGACCTGACCGAGGGTATTAAACCCGAAGACAAGAAGAAAGTCATCTATGGCAGCGTCAACACCCTGACCCAACCCCATATCATCGCCGAGTGGTGGATTACGGCGGCCGGCGGGGTCAGCGTTACCAATGACGGCCGAACCGCCCAGACCCTTACTTACACCATGGAAGACCTGTTGAAATGGAAACCCGATGTCATGATTCTGTCCGATAAAGCCTTTAGGAAAGATGTGGTCGGCGATACGCGGTTTGCCAGCCTGCCAGCGATCCAAGACCAGCAGATCTTTATAGTTCCGACTGTCGCTCATATCTGGGGCAACCGCACCCCGGAGCAGCCCCTGACCGTTCTGTGGACCATCAACAAGCTGTACCCGCAGTTGGAGACCACCGAAGCCCTGAAACAAGATATCTCCTACTTCTACAGCCATTTCTTCAAAGTCAATCTGACTGATGAGCAGCTCAAAGAAATTATCGGCTAAAAAGGATCAAGGCCCAGCCGATAGGCGGTCAGAATTGTAGAGACCATCTCCATAAGAAAGACTCCGAATGATTCAACAGCTAGGAAGGGTGATGATTTATGAACTCGATTGACTACAGCCCGGGAGCCATCCTGCGGGAAACGCAGCAGCGCATCCAAGCCGAGTTGGGCGACACTATAGATAGCCTGACCGTGGAACGCCTGGTCATCGGCCTGTTTTTCACCGGGGTCAAGCTCAGCAACGGGATCGGGGGCATCTGTTTCACCCCGGTCAAAACCATCCCCGAAGCGGTGTGCTGCCCCAGTTCTGCCAAAGCCATGCCCAATTCCGGCCGGATCAAGGGAACACCGGTATTGGAGATGCTGGCGGCCATGTACCGCGGCAATGCCCTGCGCAAAGCGATCGGCATCGCGGTTTTGAACGCTCTCACCGAAACCTGCTGGCAAAAATCAGGCCAGCGGGACTATGGGGTAGAGCGGGATGTAGATGCCCTGGACATCGTGGCCATCCCTGAAAAAGCCTACGCGGTAGTGGTCGGCGCCCTGGTGCCGATAATCAAGCGGCTGAAACAGCGAGGGGAACGTTTCACCATCCTGGAAATGGATTCCTCCACCTTAAAAGCCGATGAACTGCCCTATTTTGTTCACGGCAGCCAAGCGGCGGAGGTCGTTCCCCAGGCTGATGTTTTGGTCATAACCGGCACCACCTTGATCAATGACACCCTGGATGAGCTGCTGCATTTGGCCCAACCAGGAGCCCACATCGTGGTGGTCGGCCCCACCGCCAGTCTGATGCCCGAGGCATTTTTCCGACGGGGGGTCGATATCCTGGGCGGGGTAGCGGTAACCCATCCCGATGAATTACTGGATCTGCTGGCCGAAGCGGGCTCCGGCTACCACTACTTCGGTAAATACGCCGACCGGACCGTAATCAGAAAGGTCTTGGCCCCCAGTGAACCAGCCGACCGGGGTGCTGCCGATGAGCTGGCTGCCATCAAAGTACTGGGGTCAACGGAAAGGATGGGTATATGAAAAATTTCACTCATCCCCTGACATCCAGGGAAGATATCTTGCGGCTGTTACTGGAGCACAGCCGATTCCAGCCCCGGGTCGAGACCATACCGGTACGGGCGTCTTTGGGCCGGATAACTGCCTTCGGGATCACCGCCCTAAACACGTTGCCCAACAGTCCCAGCAGCCAGATGGATGGAATTGCGATAAAATCGGCCAACCTGGGGACGGGACTGGCCATCGATCTGACCAGCCCGGGTGATAAGATCCCCGGTATCGGCAATTGGCACGAAGGCCGGGAATATGTTTTCAGCAACACCGGGGTAGGTATACCGGAGGGTTTTGATACCGTGGTGCCGATCGAAGCGGTGGAGATTGACCCCAGGGGCAGATTGAGCATCAACCAAAAACCCACCCCGGGGCAAAATGTCATCCCCCCGGGCAGCATGATACAAACCGGGGAAGTCCTGGTGCCGGCCAATTTTCAGCTGGGTCCCGCCCAACTGGCTCTGTTGGCGGCCGGTGGTCGGCGGGAGATAACCGTCCGGGCCAAGCCCCGGGTCGCAATCATCCCTACCGGGAACGAACTGGTGCCAGCCGGATCACCTCTCCCGCAGGGCAAGAACGTGGAATTCAACGGCATCATGATTGAGGCCCAGGTTGCCGCCATGGGGGCCGAGGCGCGGCTGTACCCGATCACCCCGGATAACCCGGAGGACATCCGCCGGGTATTGGAGGACGCCCTGGCCTGGGCTGACATCGTCATTTTGAATGGCGGTTCTTCCAAAGGCACCGATGACCGGGCCTTGGAGGTTTTGGCCAGCATCGGTCAAATCCTGGTCTACGAGGGGGATTTCGGGCCCGGCAAACATACTACCGTAACCATGGCCGGTACCAAACCGATCATCGGCACGGTAGGACCGACCATCGGCGCTGAATATGGGGTGGAATGGTTCGTAAAGCCCTTGATCAACAAATACCTGTCCATACCCACGGCAGCTCCCGAAGTGCTGGCGGTGGAATTGCTCGATGACATCGCCGCCCCTATGCCTTTCGATTTTTATATAAGGCTGGAGGTCCAGCAGCTGGACGGGGCCTTGGTGGCCCAACCGGTCCCGGTACGCGGCGCCGGCCTGGTCCGCCAGATGATGGCCAATGCCGTGCTGCGGGTTCCTGGCCCGATCAAAGGCTTTAAGGCCGGAGAGACGGTGGAGGTTGAATTACGCCAGCCGCGGGCCGGGATAAGTACTGCGTTATCCCCGGCGGTTAAATAGTCCGGTTTTCCACTTTATCAGTCCCTCAGTTGGTGAACCACTGGGTGACGTACAGGTCTCGCCCCCGCTGGTAGAAGCCCAGCCCCACCTTCTGGTAGGAAGGGTCGAGGATGTTGGCCCGGTGCCCGGCGGAATTCATGAAAGCGGTGTGGGCCGCCGATACGGTCCGATTGCGGGCTATGTTCTCGGCAGCGGCCCGGTAGGTAATGCCCAGGCTTTTCATCATCTGGAACGGGTCCCCGTAGGTAGGCGAGGTATGACTGAAGTATCCGTTGACGCCCATGTCTTTGGACTTGAGATAGGCTCCGTTGGACAGGCGGCTATCCAGGGCCAGGGGGGCCAGACCGTGCTGAGCCCGCTCGGCATTTATCAGTTGGAGCATCTCGGCGGCCATCCCCGGGGAGGGCTTGACCGCCGTTCCGCGGCTGGGGTCGGGGGCCGGGGTTTTGGCCGCCATCGAGCCTGACCTTCCCGAAGCAGCATCGGATGACGGTTTCCGGGGTTCAGGAGCCGCAGCGTTATCCTGAATTGGGGCCGGTGCTGCCGGGACTGCCGGGTCCGGCTCGGGGGCCGGTAAGGTTTCGGGAATGGCCACCGTTACAGGGACGGCAACCGGGGCGGGAGCGACAACGGAGAGATTATGTACCCAGATTAATCCTAGCCAGACCGCCAGTCCGGCGGTGATAAGTTTCTTCACTAGCTTGTCCTCCTGATTGGCCTTGTTTTCCGGTTATTCCTAATAATACTAGCATTAATCGACCAATCCGGACAATCGTTTTCTGCTCCAGTCCCCCTAATTACCTCATTTTAGGTCGAATCCGGCCCGCCGGCTGACCCCTTGCCACGCTTGCCGCGACCCGGTACGCACCTCTTCCTCGTTTAAGGTCAGGGTCCGGCCTGCCTGCATCAGTATCCGCCCGTCCACCATGGTACACCAGACGTCGGCCGCCTGGGCCTGGTAGACCAGCTGGGCGTATACGCCGGCGGCCCGGTCCGGCCAGGTGTGCCAGCGGCGCAAATCGACCAGCACGATGTCAGCCTTCTTGCCCGCCTCCAGGCTGCCTATCTCCTTTTCCATCCCCATCGCCCGGGCTCCATTCAGGGTGGCCATCTCGAACACTTGGCGGGCCGGCATGGCGGTAGGTCCGCAGCGCGGTTTGTGCAAGAGGGCGGCCAGACGCATCTCCATGAACATGTTGAGGTTGTTGTTGCAGGGCGCTCCATCGGCGCCGATGCTCACCCGGGCCCCCTGGCTCATCAGTTCAGGGATGGGGGCGATGCCGGAAGCCAGTTTCAGATTGCTGGAAGGGCAGTGGGCCACGTTGACCCCCCGCGATGATAATATCCCTTTTTCCTCTTCATTCACATGGATGCAATGGGCCAGGATAAGGCGCGGGCTGCAATAGCCGATCCGGTCCAGGTAGACGATATTGCGCTGGCCCCGCTGTTCCTCCACCAGCATGGTTTCCGAGTAGTTTTCCGAGGCATGGGTATGGATAGGAATCCCGTAGCGCTCGGCCAGAGCGGCTGTCTCCAGCAGCAGTCTTTCGCTGCAGCAGGGTACAAAACGGGGGCAGAAGGCGTAATGCAAGCGTCCCCCCGCCTGACCATCCCATCGCTTAAGCAAATCCAGGCTCTCCCCCACCGACGCCTCGGTCTCTTCATGGAGGGGCGACTTAAGTTCCAGGCGGTTGTCCATCATACACTTGCCGCCCAGGTAGCGCAGACCTGCCTCTTGCACCGCCCTGAAGATCGAATCGGTATGTTTTACGGTCCCCATATCGATGATGGCGGTGGTGCCGCCCCGCAGCAGCTCCCCGCAGCCCAGCAAAGCCGAATAATAGAGGGACTCCTCATCATGGGCAGCCTCCAGCGGCATTATACGATGGTTGAGCCAGTCCAGCAGTTCCAGGTCATCGGCCATGCCCCGGAAAAGAGTCTGGCACAGGTGGGTGTGGGTCTGGATCAGGCCGGGGATAACCAACATGCCCCGGGCATCGATGAGCTGATCCTCTTTACTGGCGGTCCAGCTGCCGACCGCGGCGATGCGGTCCCCGATCACCGCCAGGTCGCCCTCCAGCACCTCCCGCTGCTGGTTCATGGTTACCAGGGTGCCTCCCCGTATCACGATAGCCATAAATGCCTCCTCTCCAAGCTCCGGCCCGCCCCGGCTATTTCCGGTTGAAATAATAGATGCATCAGTATATAATACTCTCTGTATCATCTGAAAATGCGGATGTGGTGGAACTGGCAGACACGCTGGATTTAGGTTCCAGTGGGTAATTCCGTGGGGGTTCGAGTCCCTTCATCCGCACCATGAATCTAAAAGAGGGTCGCAGCCCTCTTTTTTTTCTTGCCATCCCCCGCCCCAGTCTCAGCTGGCAAAGGAACTGGCCACCAGCTTGCGGGTGTATTCGTCCACCGGTGAATGGAACACCTGCTCGGCCGTACCGGTCTCCACGATGCTGCCCCGGTTCATCACGATGATGCGATCGGCCATATAATTGACCACCCCGATATCGTGGGATATGAAGATATAGGCGATTTCATGGGTTTGCTGCAGTTCCTTGAGCAGGTTCAATATCTGGGCCTGCACAGAAACGTCCAGGGCCGATACCGGTTCGTCGCAGATTATTATCTTGGGATGGACGATCAGGGCCCGGGCGATGGCCACCCGCTGGCATTGGCCTCCACTCAGTTCCGAGGGGTATTTCTCGGCGGTCTCCTCTTCCAGCCCCACCTGGCGGATCATATCCTTGACCATTTGCTGCCGTTGGGCCCGGTCCGGGCAGACCTTCAAGGTAATCAAGGGTTCCTCGATGATCTGCTTTATCCTGAACTGGGGATGCATGGAGCCCTTGGGATCCTGGAAGATGAACTGGACGTTTTTCCGGTACTGCTGGAACTGGCTCTCGTCCATATCCTTAAGGGCCACTCCCCGGAAGCGGACCGTACCCAGGGTGGGTTCGCGCAGACCTCCCAGGATCTCCCCCAGGGTAGACTTGCCGCTGCCGGACTCGCCCACTATCCCTACCGTCTCCCCGGCCTCGATGCACAGCGATACCTTATTAACGGCTGTAAAGGTCTTCTTGGGGGTGCCGATGACGGCCTTTCTTTCGGTTATGAATTCCCGGCTGACATCCTCACAACAAAGGATGGGGCCGGATGGTACTGCATTCATCCGCCGCTCCTCTTACAAATCGAAATTGCACCTGAAGATATGGTTGGAGCCAATGGTCTGGTCCCGAACCTCCCGGCCACATACCTCCTGCCGGTAACTGCAGCGGTCCTTGAAAACGCATCCGGCGATGGCCTGGTGCAGGTCGGGGACATGCCCGGGGATTTCATGGAGTTTTTCCCCTTTCTTGATATTAAGGGAGGGTATAACCTTTATCAGCATCTTGGTGTAGGGGTGCCGGGGGTGTTCGAACAATTCCTCCGCCCCGGCCTCCTCCATCACCTGGCCGGCATAGAGCACCAGTATCCGCTCGCAGTAATATTTGACCAGGCCCAGGTCATGGGAGATCATCAAGACCGAGGTGTTGTAATCGTTGTTTACCTGGCGGAACAGATCCACCACCTGCTTCTGGACGGTGCTGTCCAGGGCGGTAGTCGGTTCATCGGCGACGATCAAAGCGGGGTTGTTCATCAGGGCCATGGCGATGTTGACCCGCTGCCGCATGCCTCCGCTCAATTGCCAGGGATAGGAGTTTAGCAGTCTTGGGGCGTCCCGGATGCCCACCGCGCTGACCAGGCGGGTGGCCTTGTCCAGGGCCTGTTCCGGGGTTCGTTTCTTATAAAGGATATGACCGTCGGCTATCTGATCCCTGATCTTGATCATGGGATGGAGGTAGAATCCGGTATTCTGAGGCACATAGCCGATCCTGTCCCCCACCAGGGCCTTTTTGACCCGGGCGGCGGCGGTCAGGTAGTCCACCCCCAGCACCTCGAATTTATCTGCCTCCCAGCTGAGGTTTTCGGGCAGCAGATTGATTATGGTCTTGGCGGTGAGGGTCTTACCGCAGCCCGACTCCCCCACTACCCCCAGTATCTCGCCTTTTTCCATATCCAGGTCCACCCGGTTGACCAACACCCGGCCGCCGGGGGTCTTGATGGTCAGATTGCGGATGTCGATGAGTTTGTCCATAGTCTAAGATCTCCTTCGCATCAGCAGGTCATTGAGACCGTCCCCCAGCAGATTGAACCCCAGTACCGCCAAAGCGATGGCCAAACCGGGCACCACCGCCAGGTACGGGTATTGCAGGAAATGCTGGCGGGCTTCGTTGAGCATAAGGCCCCAGCTGGCATGGGGGGGCTGTACCCCCAGCCCCAGGAAGGACAGCGAGGTCTCGATCATTATCGCCGCCCCGATACAGGCGGTAAACTGGGTGATGAGACGGGGCAGCAGCAGGGGCAGGTAATGCTTACGCAGCAGGCGGCTGCGGGTGACCCCATAGCTCTTGGCGGCTTTGATAAACAGTGAATTCTCGCTGTCCAGGATCAGGGAATAGACCAGCCGGGCAAAAGGCGGCACCATAAAGATGGCGATGGCCACGATGGCTCCCTGTTGCCCCTTGCCCACCGCTGCCACCATCATCATCGCCAAGAGGATGCCCGGGAAAGCCATCAGGCCGTCGATGGAACGCATTATCACCGCCGACAGCGGGCCTTTGACGATGGCCGCCGCCGCTCCCAAGAGGGTCCCGGCCACGGAACCCAGGGCCACCGCCAGGCAGCACACCAAGAGTACGCTGCGGGAGCCATAGATTATGCGGCTGAAGATGTCGCGGCCGAAGTAATCCGTGCCCAGGATGTAGCCCGGGTTTTCCCCGGGGCTGGTGAAGCGCAGGGCCAGGTTCATGTCGTTGGGGCCATGGGGCATGTAGACATAGGAAAGCAGGCACAGCAAGACCACTAAAAAGGTCAGGGACGCCCCTCCGTAAAGGTGGTATTTCTTCTTGACGCGAAAGCTTATGTTAGGCAAAAATCATTCACCTTGCATCTCGACTCTGATCCGGGGATTGATGAACATGACCGCGATATCCACCAGCAGAGCGATTAAAATGACCAGGGTGGTGACGAACATCACCAGGCCTTGCAGCAGGAAGACATCCCGCTGCTCCACCGCCACCAGGATCAACCGGCCGATCCCGGGGAGGGCGAAAACAGACTCCACCACTACCGTCCCGCCTATCAGTTTGGCGAACTGCAGGCCCATCACGTTCAGGGGGGCGATCATGGCGCTGCGCAGCGCATATTTAAAATAGATGGAAAAACTGGACAGGCCTTTGACCCGGGCCATGTCCATAAATTCCTGGTTGATGGCATCCAGCATCGAGGTCCGCACCGTGCGCAGCAACATACCTACCTCGCCGATGGCCAGCACGATGCTGGGCAGGGCGATACTGTTGAGGTAGGGCAGCAGACCCTCTTGGGGCGGGACATATCCGGCCACCGGGAACCACTGCCACCGGATACCGAAATAGACGATAAATATCATGCCGATCCAGAAGGACGGCACCGAGGACCCGATCTGCATCACGATGGTAGAGAAATAGTCGATGGCGGTATTCTTCTTGATGGCGGCCAGGGAGCCCAGGATAAGGGCGACCACCGCGGCCAGCAGCATCGAGAATACCGCGATGGACAGGGTTACCGGCAGACGCTGGGCGATCAGGGTGCTGACATTTTGTCCAAACAGGTAGGATTGGCCCAGGTCCAAATGGACGAAGCCCTTGAGCCACTCCCAGTATTGCAGGTACCAGGGCCGGTCCAGACCCAAAGCGGTCCGCAAAGCCTCAAGCCGCTCCGGGGTGGCGTCGGCGCCCAGCATCAACTGGGCAGCGTCGCCCGGAATCCACAGCAACACTGCAAATGTTATTATCGAGACCACGAATAACACCTGCAGTGCATGGCTGGTTCTTTTGTAAATATAATTCAGCATCGGCTCGCCTTTATGCCAGGTTTTCCAGGTCCCCTATTTCTTGAAGCTTACATCCTTGTACTCATAGATATCGATGGGATAGATCCGGAATCCCTGTACATTGGCGGCCATGCCAAACAATTTATGGGGGGTCTGGATATAGACCGCCGGCAGTTTCTCAGCCAGTATAAACTGGATCTGTTTGAATATCTCCTTGCGCTTGGCCGGGTCGGTTTCTGTACCGGCCTGGTCCAGCAGTTGGTCGACATCGCCGGTAATCAGGCTCACGAAGTCCTTGCTGTCGGAGCGGTATCGCTTCAGGAAATAGCGGGAGTCGAGCCGGCCGGAAAGGGCCACCACGGTCATATCATATTTCTTGGCGGTATAGACATCGCTCAGCCACTGGCCCCATTCCATGATTTCGATATTGGCGGTGATGCCTACCTTGCTCAACTGGTCGGCGATGATCTGGCCGGTGTCGACATGGATCTGATAGTTCTTGGGCAGGGCCAGCTTGAGGGTCAGTCCCTGACCGTAGCCGGCCTCGGCCAGCAGTTGTCTGGCCCCCTCCGGATCATAAGGCGCCACGCTGTTGGTATCCACATAATCGGGATAGTTGACCGGCAGATGGGAGCCCACCTTGTCGCCATACCCCCATACCACTGTGGCGATGATGTCGTCCTTGTTGATGGCCTTGGCAATCGCCCGGCGCACCCGGAGGTCGGATAATGCCTTGTTCTCCAAGTTCAGGGCCAACAACTGGGTGGCGTTCATGGGTTCGGTATAGACCTGGAACTTGGGGTTATCCTTGAGGAGCTTGATCTGGTTGCCGGTCACTTCGGTTATTTGCACATCACCTACCTGTAAGGCGGCCAACTGGGAAGTGGCGTCCGGGATCAGGACCAGGCCGATATCCTTGATCTTGGCCTTCTCGCCATGGTAATCGTCGAAGCGGGTCAGAATCACCTGCTGCTGGGGGATCCATTCCACATATTTATAGGCGCCGGTGCCCACCGGATTGGTCTTGAGATTATCAGCCGCTTCCGCCGGAACGATGACCGCCCACGGATAGCAGAAGGCCTTGGCCAGTTCCACGTCCCGGCTGGCCGTACCGAATTTGATGGTATAATTATCCACGACATCGATCTTATTGATGTTCTTGTAATCGGCGGCTTTGGGACTTCCCTCACCCTTAAGCCGTTCGAAGCTGTACTTGACATCCTGGGCGGTCATCTCCCGGCCGTTGTGGAACTTGACCCCCTTCTTCAGTATAAATGTAATCTCCATACCATCCGGGGAAATGGTATAGCTCTCGGCCAGGCGGGGCGTAACCTGCCAGTCCGGGGTGACGGCCAGCAGGCCTTCGAAGATATTGCCGGTGATGTTGAAGGTGGCCACCGCCGCGGTTCGCTGGGGATCCAAACCCTGGGGATCTGTAGGGTAGGCTACTTTCAGGATATCCGACGTCGTTCCGGTCTGGGTACCGGTCCGGGCGCATCCGGCTACCGTGCCGAGCATCACCAGGACGAGAAATAGAGCTGCCAGTCTCTTTTTCAAAGCAAAACCCCCTCGATAATTTTTGGTTCTCTCCAAGATCCTATAAATTCCGCCCTTTTCCGATTGTCAATTGGTATAATCATAAGCATTAATAGTGCCGCTGACAAGGCTTAACGCGCAGCCGCCCCTCCTCAAATATCCCCCGGCTCTTTCGGGGCAGAAAAGCGAGGATAAGCGGCTCCGTCGCGGGCTACCGGGTCCAGCCGTACTTGCCTTTCATTTCGACAAACGCTACCCCCCCTACCTCGGAGATACGTATCTTGCCCTGCCGGTCCCGGGTGATCAGGGTTAGTTCCTGGAAACCCGCCGATCCCAGGGGGATAAGCATCCTGCCCCCCGGGGCCAGTTGGTCGATCAGGTCCAAGGGCATCTTCTCGGCCGCCGCGGTCACGATTATGCGATCATAGGGAGCGTTTTCGATCCAACCCGTACTGCCGTCATCGATCTTGTAAAAGATATTCTTATAGCCCAGTTGCTCCAGCTTTTCCCGGGCTTTCCCGGCCAGTTCCGGAATCCTCTCGATGGTATATACCTCGCCGGCAAATTGGGCCAGCAACGCGGTCTGGAAGCCCGACCCGGTCCCGATCTCCAAGACCTTGCAGCCAGGCTCCAGGTCCAGCATATCAGTCATCTCCAGGACCAGGCTGGGCTGGGAAATGGTCTGCCCGAAGCCGATCGGCAGGGGGCGGTCCTGGTCGGCATATCCTTTATATTCGTTGTCGATAAAGAAGGAGCGGTCCAGGGAACGGAAAAATTCGACGAGCTTTTGATGCCTGTCCATATTACCACCTCATCTCTATTAGTACCCGTATCGGCCTATATTAATGATAATCGAAGAGCCCGGCCAAAAACAAAATAAACCGGGCGGTGAGCCCGGCTTGTCCCGGTATGGGGATGAATAGAGGGCGGCAGTGCATAGGCTGCCGCCCTCTACTATATCAGTTGCTGGTTGAACTCAGCATCGGGGCCTTGATCTCCATCTTTTTACCAAAATCGGAGAACCCCACCGTAATCTCCAGAGTTGTATTGGGGCTGCTCTTGCTGGCAGCGGTCAGGTGAGCCTTGGGGATGGTGCTGTGCTGGTAATCGATCCAGATCAGGTAGGCAAAATCCTTCCACAGGCTCTCCATAAATTGGCTCTCCACCGAGGGACTGCATTTCACGAGCAGGCAATCTGCTCCGTCGACTTCTTCAAACTGCATTTTTTCGACCAGATCGATAGTCTGAAATCTGAAGTTGGATAATGGGTTCAACTCACTCATTAATAAATCTTCCGAGCTGCTGGTACCGCTATCTATGACCAGCCATTTCTTGGAGAAGGAATCGTAGTTGTAGATGGTCTGGTCCAGATAGTAAAGATCAACCGGTGTGTTAACCATCTCCCCCTTAATATGGGTATTACCCATCTCTTTTTCACCTTCGACTTGGCTTATCACCTCCCTCCGCTCATCGACTGTAAATCCAGAATGGAGGCTGAAGCGATAACTGCTTTGGCCGGCCATGTTGTCAAGGGCCTTCTGCAGCTCGACCCCTGGATCCAAGCGGGATCGCACATAGTATTGACTCAAGGTCTGGGCACTCAACAGCGCAATTATGATCACAGCCGCCGCTGGAATTAAGATCCACCACGCCCTTTTGATAGGTTTCACCCCCGCCCCCAGCCCCCTTTATGGGGGCCCGGGTTCATAAGTAGTATAATTTTATTAGGCGGGGGAACGATATATGCCCGCGGCCGCATGAGAATATTATTCCATTCACAATTAGAAAAGCCGGTCTGCCCAAATACAGACTTCTAAACAAATTTACAGCCGCTGCAGTGATACCGCAGCGGCTGTCCGTTGATGAAAGATTATTGGTGGGATTGGTGGGGA
>JBEHWJ010000040.1:0-17104 GCA_040217755.1 Syntrophomonadaceae bacterium
GCCCCGGGCAGATGTTCCCGGCCATCGAAGTGGAATTGGGGGACGGCCGCCTCATGTACCTGGAAGGCCGCATCGACCGGGTCGATCTGCTGGAGACCGGGGAAGGAACATTCGTCAAGATAATCGATTATAAATCGGGGCGGCCGGATTTTAGACTGAGTGACATCTACCACGGCCTGTCGCTGCAGTTGATCATCTACCTGCTAGCGGTGCTGGCCGGGGCACAAGGTTTACAGAAGGGAGAGCTCAAACCCGGCTGCGTCTTTTATTTCAAGATCGACGACCCCATGATCGAAGCCGGTCCGGACATCATCGCCACTGTGGAGCAGGAGATCGCCAAGAAGTTCAAACTGCAGGGACTGATGCTGGCCGACGCCAGACTGGCAGCCTGCCTGGATAAAGATCTGGAATCAGGCAACTCGGAGATAATACCGGCGGGATTAAAAAAAGACGGCGATTTCACCAAGGCCTCCTCGGTGGTCTCGGCCCAGGAGCTGCAGGCCCTGCTGAGCCATGTCCAGGGGTTGCTGGCCCAGATCGGTCGGGAAATCAACGCCGGCCGGGTACGCATCGAGCCGGTCAAGATTGGCCAGCAGAACGCCTGCCGCTTTTGCTCCTACCAGGGCATCTGCCAGTTCGACCGGCGACTGGACGATAACCGCTACCGGGTCTTGCCCCGGTACAGCAGCCAGGAGGTACTGGAGCGGGTCGGCCGGCCGGGGAGGAGACTGCCATGAACCGATGGACTGAAAAACAACTGGAGGCCATAAATGACCGGGGCCATAACCTGCTGGTGGCGGCCGCGGCGGGTTCCGGCAAGACCGCAGTGCTGGTGGAACGCATCATCCAGCTGGTCCGGCAGGACCGCATCGATATCGACCGCTTGCTGATCGTCACCTTCACCCAGGCCGCGGCGGGGGAGATGCGTTCGCGGATAAGCTCCCGGCTGCTGGAAGCCATGCAGGCCGAAGGGGCGGACCAGGATTTCCTGCGCCACCAGGTCAACCTGCTCAACCAGGCTTCGATAAGCACCCTGCACTCTTTTTGCCTGGACGTGGTGCACCGGTATTTTCACATCATCGATATAAGTCCATCTTTCCGGGTCGGTGACGCCACCGAGACCGCGCTGCTTAAACTGGAGGTGCTGGAGGAGCTTTTCGAGGCTGAATATGAGTCGGGCGAGCCCGGGTTCCTCGACCTGGTGGAGATATACGCCGGGGGCCGGGACGATACCCCTTTGCGGGAACTGGTCCTGCGCACCTACGAGTTTATCCAGAGCCAGCCCGACCCATTGGCATGGCTGCATTTAAAGGTGGAGGATTTCAACCTCGAGGATGACCAGTTCGCTCATAGCGGATGGGTGAGCAGCCTGATGAAACAGATCGAGATCGAACTGGCCGGGGTGGAAGAGATATTCTCCCAGGCGGCGCAGCTGGCGGCCCAACCGGGCGGGCCATGGTCCTACCTGGACGCCCTGCAGGATGACATTTCGATGGTCCAGGAGCTCAGATCGGCCCTGGGCCAGGGGATATATGCATTTCATGAATGTTTAAGCCAGGCAGAGCACCGCCGCCTGGGCGCCGCCCGAAAAGATGTCGATCCGGTCCTCAAACAGGAAGTGCAGGACCTGCGTGAGCAGGGCAAAAAGGTGATAAAAGAGCTGGGCAGCCAAATTATGTTCATGTCGCCGGCCGAATTCTGCCAGGATCTGCGGGCGATGTACCCGGGCATGGGCTGCCTGGCCGGATTGGTGGAGAAGTTCCATCATCGCTACCGGGAGAGCAAAACCGAGCGGGGCCTGGCCGACTTCAACGACCTGGAGCATTACGCCCTGGAAATCCTGGCCGACCCGCTGACCGCCGCGGAGTACCGCCGCCAGTTCGAGCATATTTTTGTGGACGAATATCAGGACAGCAACCTGGTACAGGAAACCATCCTCAATCGGATCAAGAGGGGAGACAACTTGTTCCTGGTCGGGGACGTCAAGCAGAGCATCTACCGCTTCCGGCTGGCCGACCCCTCCTTGTTCCTGGAGAAATATCAGGCCTACCAGGACCCCCAGGGGCGCCCCGACCGGCGTATCGACCTGAGCGCCAATTTCCGCAGCCGCCGGCCCATTATCGATGCGGTGAACGACATCTTCAGCCGCATCATGTCCCGGCAGTTCGGGGAGATCGATTACCGCCCTGAGGTTTTTCTCGAATATGGCCTGCAGCTCCCGGACGATACCGAGGAGGAGCTGGATACCGGTCGTTTGGAGTTGGTCCTCATCGATAAAAAGAAGGGTACCGCCGCCAACGAGATGGAGGATGAACCAGCCGGGGAGGAAGAGGGAGTGGAGCCGGCCGAACTGGGCGAGGAGCCCGGTGATGTCGAATTCGAGGCCCAGGCGGTAGCGGCGCGCATCAAGGAATTGCACGGGCAGGTGTTCTACGACAGCAAGGGCGAATGCTATCGGCCTCTGGAATATTGCGACATGGTGGTGCTGATGCGGGCTACCCGCGGGCAGGCCGACATTTATTACGAGACCTTGATGGCATCGGGAATCCCCGTTTATGCCGACGTCGACCGCGGTTATTTCGAGACCGCCGAGATGAAAGTATTCATCAGCCTGCTCCATCTCATCGACAATAAACGCCAGGACATACCGCTGCTGAGCGTGATGCGCTCGCCTATCGGCAAATTTACGGTGGAAGAGCTGATCGAGATCCGGGCCAGCAGCGGGGCGCCCACCTATTATGAGGCGGTGGAAGAGTATCTAAGCTCCGGGCAGGACGCTTTGGCGGAGAAATTGGCCGCCTTCATCGGGCGCCTCAACGACTGGAAGGAAGCGGCCCGTTTCTTGCCCATGGACGAGCTTATCTGGCAGTTGCTCTTGGAGACCGGTTACCTGAACTACGCCGGGGCCATGCCCGGGGGCCAGCAGCGCCAAGCCAATCTGCGGATATTGCTGGAAAGAGCCCGGCAGTACCAGGCCACCTCGATGCAGGGATTATTCCATTTCCTCAAATTTATCGAGAAACTGGAATCCAGCAGCAGTGACCTGGGGATGGCCAAGATACTGGGCGAGAGCGAGGACGTGGTCCGCATCATGAGCATCCATAAGAGCAAGGGCCTGGAATTCCCGGTGGTCATGGTGGCCGGCCTGGGCCGCAAATTCAACCTGAGCGACACCCGGGCCCCGATCATGTTCCATAAGGAACTGGGCATAGGTCCCCGTTACATAAATCCGGATTTGCGAGTGACCCGCGACACCATCGCCCGGGCCGCCCTGGCCAGTCAAATCCGGGCCGAAAACCTGGCCGAGGAGATGCGCATCCTCTATGTAGCCTGCACCCGTCCCCGCGACAAACTTATCCTGTTCGGTACCGTCAGTGACCTGGGCAAGCGGGTCAAGCGGTGGAACAAGGGCGTGAGCCCGTTCCAATTGGCCCGGGCCAGCGGTTTGCTGGATTGGCTGGGGGCAGTGGTGATGCAGCATCCCGATGGGAAACCGCTGCGCGGCTATGACCCGGCGGTCATCCGGGCAGCAGTACCGGAGGAGACCGGCTACAACTGGTTGGTCAAGATCATCGACCGCTCCCAGACCGGGGCGGCCCAGGCCGCCGCTCAGGCCCAATCGGGATTCGAGCAGCGTCTGCTGCAGACCGCCGCCGAGGAAGGCTCGGAGCTCCGGGACCGTATCTGGTCACGGTTGGACTGGGCGTATCCTCATGCCGCCGCCATCGATATCCCCTCCAAGATCGCCGTCAGCCAGGTCAATAACTTGGTGCCTGTCCCCAAGTTATTGGCCGCAGGTTATCCATCGGAGGCGCTCCCGGTGTTTCGCGAGCCCCGGTTCATGGCGGCCGTCGGGCGCGGGGAAGCGGTCCTGAGCGGAGCGGCCCGGGGAGTCATCCTGCATACCGTCATGCAGCATCTCGATTTCAAGCGGGCGAAGACCCTGGCAGATATAGAACTGCAGGTCGAGGGACTGGTCAAACGGGAGCTCCTCCTGCCGGAGGAAGCGGCGGCGGTGGATCGGGGCAAGATACTTAAGTTCCTGGCGTCGCCCCTGGGGCAGCGGGTGCTGGCGGCGGACCGGATAGAACGGGAGGTTCCTTTCAACCTGCTCTGTGATGCGGCCGAAATCTTCCCGGACTTGGCTCTTGGCGGTGAACAACTCCTCCTACAGGGAGTTATCGACCTTTATTTCCGGGAAGGGGACCAACTGGTGCTGGTCGATTACAAGAGCGACAGGGTAACCCCATATAATAAGGAAGCTTTAATCTCCGGGTACCGGGTGCAGCTCAAGTTATACAAGACCGCCCTGAAGAAGATCCTGGGGCAGCCGGTGAAGGCCAGTTACCTTTACCTTTTCGACATCGACGAAGCCGTACCGCTGCATCAATAACTTGGTGCCTGTCCCCAAGTTATTTGGAGCTATATTTGCGAAGAGCGCCGGTGGAACGGGGGGATGGCCGCAAAATGAAACTTGAATTCCAGCATCATCGCGAGAAATTATTTATCTATATAAATATTACAAAAGCCGACTAAATAATTGTTTATATAGCCAGAACGAACACGATTATTATCGAAAAATAATAGTTTGAACGCTGATGAAGCAGGATTTTTTCGTTGGGGATGGAATTTATATGCTGGTAAAGTAATATTTCTAAATCCTGTTTCCCAACGGCAGCCTTGATAGCATTTTTCGACTAAGGTCGACGCGGCCATCCGGCGACATCAATTATCTAAGGGGATCATAAATGAAAAAATGCCTGACCGCTGTTTTGGCGGCCTTGTTTATAATAGTCAGCGTTCTTCCGGTGGGGGCAGAGGAACCCGGCAGTTTGAATCCCCCGGTTATCGGGTCGGAGGCGGTGGTTGTGATGGATGCCCGCACCGGCCAGATCCTATTTGAAAAGAATATGCACGAGCGTCTTTACCCGGCCTCCATAACCAAGATCATGACCGTGTTGCTGGGGGTGGAGAAGGCCCAACCGGATGAAGTGATCACCATGTCCCACGATGCGGTATTCAGCCTCAAACTGGGCGCGTCCCATATCGCCCTGGATGAAGGCGAACAGATAAGCATGGAACAGGCCCTCATGGCCGCCATGCTCCCGTCCGCCAATGATGCCTGTAATGGTATCGCCGAGCATATCAGCGGCAGCATCCCGGCCTTTGTCCAACTCATGAATCAGCGGGCGGTACAAGCCGGCGCCCTGAATACTACCTTCGCCAACACCAACGGCCTCTATGACCCCGGGCATCTGACCACCGCCTACGATATGGCCATGATAACCTGGGCAGCCATCCAGAATCCGGAATTCGGCAGGATTTTCGGAACCTCCTATTATGTTATCGCCCCCACCAACCAGCAGCCCGAGACCCGCTACCTGTGGGCGGAACACAAGATGTTTAAAAATGGCCGCTATGAATACCCGGGGGTGATCGGCGGAAAGACCGGCTACACCCGGGAATCCGGCAATACCCTGGTGACTCTGGCCCGCAGAGGGGAGCGGGAATTGATCGTAGTGGCCATACGCAGCGTTGACCATGCTGTATATATCGACACCGCCGCGTTGCTCGATTATGGTTTCGACCGGTTCGACGAGCGCCCGATAATCATGCCGGCGGTGACTTTTGCCAATCCGAACGGGACCCCGGCGGAAACCAGATTGATCGAGGATGCCAGCCAGCAGGTGCAGGAGATGAACATAACCCGGCTGCTGCACAAAAACGTTTCTCCGGCCGATATCAAGGTCGACTACACATTACTTAACCCCGGCGAACCTGACGCCCAGATACAGGTGAACATGCGACTAGGCAGTGGGAGCAACCTGATGTATGGCGACCTGGGCTCCGCCCTGCTGGAGATTCCCGCCAGAGCTGCGGCAGGCAATATCGCGCTGAACATATTAGCGACTATCGCGAAGACCATGCTGGTGTTAGCGGCGATCGCCTTTGGCCTGCGCTGGTTCTTCAAATCACGGCGAGCACCGCGGAGAAGACGAGAGTTAAACCTCAATCCGGAAAGGATCCGCATGCCCCTGCGCTAGAGCGCGAGATGTCAAGCTCCATTCGACATAAAACATGCCAGAAATTGAATCACCAGGCATCCGGGGTAAATTTCAAGGGAAGGACGAGTTGGATGCTCGGAACCCAAAAACAGTAAAGGGCCGACCCTAATGAATTAGAGTTGGTCCTTTGCTTGTTGCTTGTTGTGCCCGACAGCGGTGCCTTCCGACCGGAAAGCGCTTATATGCCTCAACCCGAGCTAGCTGCCGCATTAATGTAAATCAGGTAGGCTACCACCAGGAACCCCAGCCAAATCGCTATATATTTTATCGTATCCATGCCAAGCCTCCTTGCCCTCGGTGACAATTGTCAGCGGTCTGCCCTGATTATATTTGAATTATGGCCCGCCGCGCAATAACTTGGTGCCTGTCCCCAAGTTATTCATCGCATGGTATAATGTGTCTATGCCAAGGAATATTTCGGGGTCAGTTGATGCGGACGCATTCAAACTTCTCCCTTAATCATCATCGATGCCCACGCCGACCGATACCGGGTTGGCCTTTTTTGTCGGTGGATGGTTCAGGATGGCAAGCAGGAAATGGAGGTGGGTGCCTATGGATGAAGAAATGGTTGAAAAAATGGTCAAGGAATGCCTGTGCCCCATGTGCCCGTCCTATGTAAAATGCGACGAGCCGTTGGCCTACTGCATTCCGGAGGGGCATATCAGCAAATGCATCAAATGGAAGAGCGGCTGCGCCTGTCCGGTTTGCCCGGTTTTCGACAAATTGAAACTGGACCGGGAGTATTACTGTCTGCGCTAGGCGAGTGCTGCGATATAAGTGCCGAGCGAATACGAAGATATCGCCTTGTGAGAGGGGGATTAGGATGGATTTCAGCCAGGAAACCGATATTCTGGTGGTAGGAAGCGGGGCGGCCGCCTTCTCCGCAGCGATAACTGCCCGCCAGCAGGGCGCCGAAGTGGTCATGCTGGAGAAAGCGGAGCTCATCGGGGGGACAACCATGCGCTCGGGGGGAGGATTCTGGATCCCCAACAACCGGTTCCAGCGCGAAATAGGCATCGTCGACGGCAAGGAAGATGCGGTGCGCTATATGGCCCGCTATTCATTTCCGCACCTCTATAATCCCGACGCGCCACACCTGGGGCTGCCCGAGAACGAATTCAATCTTATCGATGCTTTTTACGATCGGGCCGGGGAGATGGTGGATTTCCTGATTTCCATCGGCGCCCTCGAGGCCATCCAGGAGATAAACTGGACCGGCCAGCCCCAAGTCGATTATATGGATCACCTGCCGGAAAACAAGGGCATCAGGGGGAGGACCCTTTATTCCCGCAACCGGGAGGGCAAGCTGGCCTATGGCGGGGAACTGGTGCGCCAGTTGCGGTCCTGGGCCATGAACAACGGGATTGAGCTATTGACCAATCACCAGGCTACTGGTATTTTGCGCAATGAGGCGGGGGCAGTGATCGGGCTGGAGGTACTAGCCGGTGGGGAGAGCAAGAAATTCCGGGCTCGCCGGGCAGTGGTGTTCGGCAGCGGCGGATACACCCACAACCCGGAACTGATGCTGCGTTGGCAGCGTGGTCCTCATTTTGGCGGCTGTGCCGCTCCCAGCAATACCGGCGATTTTATCCGCATGGGCGGGGCCATCGGCGCCAAGATGGGCAATACCGCCGGGGCTTTTCGGGCCGAGATCATCCTGGAACAGGCCTTGGCCGATCCCAACGGAGTGCACAACGTGTTTTATATACCCGGCGACAGCGTGCTGGAAGTCAACCGTTGCGGCCGCCGCATCATGGACGAAAAACGCAACTACACCGACCGGGCCATGACCCATTTCATCTGGGACCCGCAGCGGGCGGAATGGACCAACATGCTGGTATTCATGATTTACGACCAGCGCACCGCCAACCTGTGGCAGGGATTCCCGCCTTACCCGGTGCAGGGGCAGGAGGCTGATCATATAATTGCGGCCCAATCCTGGGGTGAGTTGGCCGACGCCATCGCCGACCGCCTGCGGGCCTTGGCTCCCCATACCGGGGGATTCAGTCTGGCCCCGGAATTTGCGGCCAACCTGCAAGAAACCGTACAGCGATTCAACCGGTTCGCCGCCAACGGACGCGATCTGGACTTCCAGCGCGGCGAATTTGCCTATGACCGGGAATGGACCACCTTCCCGCCCACCATACCCGGAGCGGAATGGCCACCTCCCGGTATCGTCAACTATACCATGCATCCGCTCAGCGACGAGGGACCCTATTACGCTGTCATCCTGGGGGCGGGGACGCTAGACACCAACGGCGGGCCGGTCATCAACCAGCGGGCTCAGGTGCTGGATGCCAACGATAACGTGATCGCGGGGCTTTATGGAGCCGGCAACTGCATCGCTTCTCCGACGGCCAACGCCTATTGGGGTGGAGGGAGCACCTTGGGGCCGGCCATGACCTTTGGCTATATCGCCGGTTTGAACGCCGCCGGCGAGCTAGTCAAGGAATTGTAGGGACGTCCGATCAGGGGGAAACGAGCTCTAACCGGTCAGGTGACCGGAGGAATAATAGCATAATGGAAAGGGGATAGGAATCATGTTGTGGAAATGTGGTATATGCGGATTTGTCCATGAGGGCGCCGAGGCGCCGGAGCAATGCCCCAAATGCGGCTTCCCCAAAGAGAACTACGCCCAGCTGTCCGAAGAAGACGCCAAAAAGATTTATGATTCGGACCGCACCAATGATATCCATATGAAGATCGTGCATTTGTCCATGCAGATCGCCGCTCTGGCCCGGCAGGGCATCGCGCTCAACCTCGATCCCAATTGCGTGGGGCTATTTGAAAAGGCCAAGAACGAGGCTTGGACCATAAAACAGCGCAGCAAAGCCGAAATCGCCAGTCATTTGGCCAACGGCAAATGGTAGCGCAATAACTTGGCCGCAATAACTTGGTGCTTGTCCCTAAGTTATTATGGTCCCTTTATTTTTCATTTCGGTATAAACTAGTAATAACAAAAGCGACTGCCAGGCGGGAAGGGCGGGAAGTCATGCTGGTGCTCTGGCATCGGCGCCCGGTGCAAGGTAACGGTGGACGCTGCGTAATGGAGAATAAGGAAAGGTGGTCTGATAATGGCCAAGATTATTACCTTTTATCCCAAGGGTGAGGGAACCAGGTTCGACATGAACTACTATTGCGAGAAGTTCGTCCCCTTCCTGGAGGATTTGTTCGGCGAAGCATTGAAGGGGGTGGAGGTAGACCGGGGCGTCTATGGGGGTGAACCCGATGCCGATGCCTGCTTTATCTGCATCGGCCAGTTCTATTTCGACAGCCAGGAGGAGGCCATCCAAACCTATTTCTCCAACCTGGGCAAGATCGAGGCGGAAAGAGCCAATTTCACCGATATCAAACCAATCGCCCAGATCAGCGACCGGATGTTGGGCAAATGCCCATCGTAATAGCCGCAGGCCCATAACTTGGTGCCTATCCCCAAGTTATTGCGGGTGATGTATCCGGCCGGAGTTCCGGCGGGGCAGAGTGACGGAGGTGCAAAATGACGGACAAAGACAAGGATCAAGAGACTATCGAACCGGCCGGCGGCAAGGAGAACAGGAGAGGCGGAGCCACCACCGCTGACAAGATTGCCCTGGGTGTAGGTGCGGCAGCCGCCATCGGGGTAGCGACCGGATTGTTCATCGCCCGGCAATCGGCCAAGGCCATGCGCAAGTACATCATCAGGGATGACGACGCATTGAAGGAATACTGGCTACTCGACTATAGCAGGGATTCGGAGCAGCAGACCCGCTATTTTTGTGGGACCGAGGCGGCCATACAACGGCGGATAAAACATATCCAGGGCGAGGTGAATAAACTCGAACGGTTGGAACAAGCCCAAGCCGAAGAACTGGTCAAGGCAGGGGATACCCATATAATCGAGTTGTGATAGGCGGACGGGTTTGCCGGGGCGCACCGCAATAGGCGGGTCCATGGTAATTGAATATTTGCCGTGTAAACTTGGGGGCATGTGAACCAAACCGTTCATCTGCCCCCAATAACTTGGTGCCTGTCCCCAAGTTATTGCCTACTGCTTTTCGGCCGCCGCCAGCGCCCCGTATACCGAATAATTATTCAAAGCGAAGTCCCCCCGCAGGAGCTTAAGGGCAGATTTTTCGCGGTTTATCTCTTCGGAGGTGCGGACACCCAGTTTGCGGATCAAGGGGACCGCGGGACTCCACCCCTGCAAGGCGTGCAGGAGCAAGGAGCCGCCCACCAGACCGGTGAAGAGGAACCAGTTACGGCCGCGTTTCCAACCCAGCAATGAACCGCATAGCAGCAAGGCGGCTGCATTGGTCTCCAGCACCCGTTCCGTATCCCATTCCGAATTAAGCTGCCTTATCCGGGCCGATTGGTTACTGGCCGAGCAGAAACGGTAGTTATCCAGGCTGCGGACGGTCCGGTCGCGCAGCCCCTCATTGACTGCCGGGCGGGTATTGCGCTCCACCCGCGCAACGGTGGGCGGCAGTTTGTAGCGTATTTTTATCTTCACGCCTACGCTCCTCTCTTCATTGCTATCATTAGTATGCCTGCAGGAATTACCGCTCATCCAATAACTTGGTGCCTGTCCCCAAGTTATTGAGGGGAAAGTATGGGTGAGGTTGCCGCGCATGGCAGATAATGGTAGAATATTGGGAAAATCACGGAGGTGCGGTCGAAATGCCCAGGCTGCCGAGGTTGAATTTTCCCGGACTCATCCATCATGTGATCCAGCGTGGTAACAATCGGGAGTACATATTTGAGAACGAGATAGCTCGCAATTATATGTTGACTCTGTTTCGCCAGGCGGTGGCCGAGGATGGAGCGGAGATTTTTGCTTACGTGGTCATGAACAATCATTATCACTTGGCGATCCGCAGCCGCGAGAAGCCGCTCAGCAAAGTGATGCATCGTATCAACACAACTTATGGCCTGGCCTACAATTCGCATCTTTCCCGCACCGGCCATGTCTTCCAGGGTCGTTTCAAAGCCGTCCCCATCCTCGACGAACGCTACCTGATGGCTGTCATCCGCTACATTCACCAGAATCCGGTTGCGGCCCGGATATGTGAACGGTCGGAGGATTATCGCTGGAGCAGTGAAGCCTATTATCGCCAGCTGCGGGAGGATTTTGTCGATTTCCGGCTGCCGCTCGCCTGGTTTTCGGATGATAGCGAGATGGCCCGGCAGAGGTACCGCGAGTACATGGCGGCTGCGGATGAAATCGACTGGGAGGATTTCGTTTGCATCGATAATGACGAAGTAAATATGAAACTGGACCAAACCGGCCCCGATGGGCAGATGTCTTCGGCCAGCATGGCACCCGATTCGTTGGTTGAATCGGCAGATAATCCGGAAGACGAACGTGACTCGTCAATTGCGTTTGAAAATTTTGAGGCTCCACCTGCCATGTCACTTGACGAAATATTACTAAAAACCGGTGCGGCGGGGCGGGAGCGGGAGGCAATATTGGCAGGCTCGCGGCAGCGCAAACTGGTACCCTATAAGATCGAGTTCGCCCGCGCCGCTTACCGCCAAGGCTACAACATGCAGCAGATCGCCCGCTACCTCAATGTGACCCCCACCGCCATCTACCACTACCTCAAATAACTTGGTGCCTGTCCCCAAGTTATTGGGCTACCGCTTCTTTCAGTTTGGCCCAATACTGTTCGTCCTCGAAGCCCATCCGCCAGATGGCTACCCCGCGCAGGTTATACTTCTTGGCCAGGGCCACTTTGCGGGTGACGCTGAAACCGTTTTCGAACCAGACTTCGCGCTTGACCCCCTTATCCCAGTAGAAGAAATTAGCCGATTGGGAAGCGTCGTCCCATTTGACCTCGGCTTTGTGGGTGTCCGCGCGTTCCTGGGCCTCGCGCATGCCGATGTATTTGCATTCCAGGGTCTCGGGCACCGGCCAATCATAGCCGTAGGCGCCGATGCAGACCACCAGCTTACCGGCCGGGATGTATTTGACGGCTTCCTGGATATTTTTTTCGACCCATTCATATGGGGAGACCGAGCCCGGACCCGTACCGGCCGCGTGCTTGTCGTAGGTCATGATGGTGACGAAATCGGCCAGCTGCCCCAGGGCCCCGTAATCATAGGCGGCCCCAATCTCCTCCAGTCCGTCCAGCTTGGGCATCACCGAAACCGAGATCATCTTGCCCCGGTTGTGCATCTCCGTGGCCAGATCGCGTACGAACACGGTCAGCTGGTCCCGGCTCTTGGCCGGCAGCAGCTCGAAGTCGATATTTATCCCGTCGAACCCTTTATCATCCACCAACTTGACGATATTGGCGATAGCAGTCTTCCTGGTTTTGGGGTCGTTGAGCACTGACTGGTCGGCCGGATCCTTGTTGACCAGGGGCATAAGTTTCACTTCCCGGTGCTGGCCCAGGAACTCGATAACCTCGGGCTCCATGCCCACCGCCGCTACTTTAAGGCTGCCATCGGGACGCACGGTGTACCAGTAGGGCATAAGCGTGCTAATGTCATCGTAATGGGCCTTCAGCATAGGCAGTCCGTAGGTCAGGTCGTTCCAGCCCTTTTCGTAAAACGCCATGACCTCGAATTTTTTCTTCTCTGCCTCAGTCCCCGGTTTTCTGGCCTGGCGGCACCCGCCGGCTCCCACGACCAGGACCGCTATCAACATCGAAGCCAAGAGCCTTGATCTGTATGAATTGCGCCAATCTTTCACTACATATCACCTCAGGCATTAGGTTATGTAAAAACACCGAAGCTATGCCCGGCGGGCAATAACTTGGTGCCTGTCCCCAAGTTATTTGTCACCAAGTTATTGAAAAATGTCACCTTAAGGCAGGAAATCCCAGATTAGGTTAGAATCTATATATACAAATAAAAATATAGGAGAAAACTATGCAGATTTAACGTCTAGAACCGGGGAGGAGGGTAGCAGCGTCTGGCGTTCACGTACAAACTCTTAAAGGAGGTATAGGATTTGATCAGGTCAACCAAGATTACCGGTTTGCTCTTGGGTTTGTTCCTAATCGGCGTAGTATTGGGAGCCAACCCGGGACAGGCCCTGACTGCCCCTGCTCCCAACGACATCTCCGGCCACTGGGCCCAGGCCCAGATCCAGGCCATGATAGAAAAAGGATTTGCCTCCGGCTATCCCGACGGCTCCTTCCAGCCAGAGCGGATCGTGACCAGGGCCGAATTCATGAGCATGGTAAATCGCACGTTCAATTTCACCGCCACCGTCCCCATAAACTTCTCCGATGTCAAGCCGGGGGACTGGTACTACGATGACGTAGCCAAAGCCGTAGCCGCGGGATACATTACCGGCTTCGGGGATGGCACCATGCGGCCCAACCAACCCATAACCCGCCAGGAGATGGCAGTGATCGCAGTCCAGCTGCTCAAGCTCGACACCACCGACCTCACCCCCCTGGACAAATTTATCGATAAAGCGAACATACCGGTCTGGAGCCAGGGGGCAATCGCGGCCATGGTAAAAGCCAGCTACCTGAACGGTCTGCCCGACGGCAGCTTCGGACCACAGATGCAACTCAACCGGGGAATGGCCGCCTATGTCCTGGCCCGGGTGTTCGGCGATAACCACACTCCGCCCGGACCCCCGGTAACGCCTCCGGGGCAGAACAACGGCGGGAGCGGTGGCCATGACAACGGACCATCCTTCTATATCAAAGACATCGCGGCCGCCAACGTCAACTTCACCCCCGACAGCCCCAGCCACAAATACACGGTGAGCGGCATCAACACCAATCCCATCGGCAACGTGACCTTGACCTTCAACCGCCCGGTGCAGAAGGCAGACGAAAACGATATGGACATCCGCGGTTACAGCGGATTTGATGCCGTGGGCCAGCTAACCTGGCTGCCCGGCGCCGAGGAATTCGTGCGTGACCTGCTATATGATCACTTCGCCGGGGGCGATTCCGATCAGATATCCGGCTACATCGAGAGAGACTATGCCCTGGCCTATAACGCCATGAGCCCTTTTTTCGAGGGTAACCCGGAAGTAAAATCAATCCAGGTCGACATATATGACAAGGCCAACCATAAGCTGACGGTCACCGTAAACATCACCGCGCCGTAGAACTGGGCCATACATGAGAGGCAATGAACTAGGGGAGGGGCGCCCTTTAACGGGGCGCCCCTCTATTGCACCCTGAGTGACATAGTTTCGGGACTCTTCGCTGCGCTCTGAGTGACATAGTAGCAAGACTCTTCGCTGCGCTCAGAGTGACAATAACCGTCCCTATGCCTGTTTGCCATCCTGAGGAACGCATCGGGTCATTCCGAGCCGAGCGAGGAATCTCGCCTTGGGGAATAGACTCTTCACTTCGTTCAGAGTGACAATAACCGTCCCTATGCCTGTTTGTCATCCAGAGGAGCCGAAGGTAATGTCTGTCATCCTGAGGAGCCGAAGGCGACGAAGGATCTCATCAGCAATTTCGTTTTATAGGCCGTCACACAGTTTTGAGACTCTTCGCTGCGCTCTGAGTGACATAATAACTTGGTGCCTGTCCCCAAGTTATTGCCCCCAATAACTTGGGGACAGGCACCAAGTTATTCCCCGAACATGCCCGCCATTTTTCTTGCTGGAGATGCAAACAGTCCCCTCTCATACGCATTAATTCCAAAAAACCACATCACCAGCACGTATATGACCGAATACATCAGTATCTTAAGAGCCACCATAGCAATACTGTTCTGCGTAATAGCCTCGTTGATAATGTATCCACACAAAAAAGCCCCGGCTGCGGGCAGCGTCATAACCGCAATGTTTCTCCAAAAGAGCTGTATGTTTAGCCCAATCTTCCTATGGTAATAGATGTTTATAATAAACACGTTGCCGATCAATAAGGATGCCCCGGTAGCGATGGCACAACCCAGCCCTCCCATCATCCTGGCCAGGGGGATGCTAATCAGAACATTAACTACGGCAATCGCCAGATACAGCCACGATCTGAATGCCAAACGGTTTTGAGCCTGAAGAATGGTTATTCCCACGTTTTGAATAAGCGGCACCGTAATCGGTATCATTAAGAGCAGGGCCATGTAATATGCTTCACTGTAATTGGCACCGGCCCAAATAGTGATGAAAGCGTACCCGAACAAAACAAAACCGCTAATTACATAAGCCATGACTACATATTGAATCCGGCCAATCTTGATCATCAAGTCCGACAGATCCCTGCTGCTGGCATCCTGGGCCACCATCATCGTAACCCTCGGCAGCAGAACCCCGCTGATGGCGGTAGAAAACATCATATACATCGTGCTCAGCTGTATAGCTATGGAATATATCGCGACCATGACCGTGCCGGAAACAATGCCCAGAATGAACTGACCAGTGCTCCAATAGACCCTGTCCACAATTATTCCCAAGAAAATGAAGAACGAATATCCGGCGATCTCTGCCAGCAACGGATAATCAAACCCTTTGAAAGACAGTCGGGCATTCAGAACCCTGATGGCATAAATCATATTAATCAGCAGCAACAAGATGTTTAATGAGGTATTTATCACCACCATGGATACTGCGCCAAAGCCCATGTAAAGGAAAGGCAGCATGATACACGGTCCCAATATGGACCGGATTATGGCCAGCACCTTAATAAATATGAACTTCTCATAAGCCTGAATAATTGAGCCAAAAATCCCTAACGGAAACGAAACGGCAAAGTTGAATACCAACAATGCCATCATTATGCGGGCTTTCTCCAATTCAAATGCCGACAGACTAGTCCCAAACATATTGCCGAGATTCAAATACAGTATTGCTCCGATGATCAGGGTAACCAGTCCGATAAAGGAGTAGAGGACCAGGAACATTCCGTTAAGACTGGCCTCGGCCGCCTTGTCCCCCACGGCTCTGTTTCTGGCGTTATATCTTACTATCGCATTTCCCAGACCCAAATCCAAAATGGTGAGATATGCGGCCAAGGAGCCAATCAAGGAATATAAGCCATATTCGGCCTGTCCCAGCAATCGCAGCATAATCGGGGTATAGAGAAGGCCGACTATTATCGTAACAAATATTGATATATAAGAGAGAACGGAACCAGCCTTTAATTCATTAACTCGCAACACCAAAGCCTACCCTCAATAACTTGGGGACAGGCACCAAGTTATTCTTATTTGTCATCCTGAGGAGCCAAAGGCGACGAAGGATCTCATCAGCGATACCGAATCATTGGCCTTTACATGTTGCGAGACTCTTCGCTGCGCTCTGAGTGACATAGTTGCAAGACTTTTGGCTAACGCTCAGCAGACCTCAATTTATATAGCGCTGCTTGTCGATATCCCAATTCGTATCCAGAATCTTGAAGCTGAGACCGTATTTGCTGCCGATAGCATTCAGAGTGGCTATGTCTCCGCCACTCAACCGGCTGAGCAACAGATTGCGCATGGTCATCTCCAAAACATCGCCTCTCACTTGGAAAGCTTCGCCATAAAATATTGTATCTCCTTCGTAATCAGGAAGATAATTGCAGAAAAGCCGGTCAGTACCGCTGAGATGGGGCTTTTCGAATATCAGAAAAAATGGGCATAAGATGCGTTAATATCAATGACTCCAACTTGGGCAGGCCGAAGATCGCCCCCAGTGAAAAAATGAGTATAAGACGCGTTAATACCCCTGAACATAATGAAACCAAACATGACCGCAAAAATATTTTAAGAAATTTAGCAAAATATCATCAAATATGCAGGAATAGGAAAACAAATGTAGAATCTATACCTCGGACAAATAAATACATGACAGCATGCATGAGGGCAAACCAGCCGCAAGGCGGGGACGCAAAACTACGGGTCTAACATGACAGGTTATGATGGCCGGGTTGCAGTGGTGACTATCATAGGATTAAACCTGCCATAGGCTCTGGAAAAACCAGACCTAATTTTTTGTGCCCAAATTAAAATTGCATCATATTCACAGAAAAGGAGATATTGGGGTGGCCCAAACCGAGCAAGAATTCGCACCTATCGACGAAGAGATATACATAGACCTGCGCCAGATCCTCAAAATCCTGGGCAAATGGTCCCGCTTCATAATCGGACTGACCATCCTGGCC
>JBEHWJ010000041.1:0-17102 GCA_040217755.1 Syntrophomonadaceae bacterium
CAGAAACCAGCCCAACATTGGCGGGGGTTGGTTTGGTACCTTCCCGCATGTGCAGATTTGCGATCCTGGGCGGCATTTCCCCTTCAGCGAGATAAATGGGCACTATCTCATATATAAGGAAGCAACCCGGAATGGTCTGTCTCCCCTGATTGGTGCTGACAGATCAGTGCGAAAGTGGATTGCCTGGCCAGGAGCGGTCTCCGGGCTGCGGTGGGTCTGCATCATTTACCACGCGCGAAAACCGGGCGCAATTCCAGCCCCGAACTGGCATCGGCCAGCGAGTTGATCACGGTTCGCACATCATAGATCCTTCTCCGGTTTTCCGGGACCAAGCGGCGGAGTGAATTATCGCCCAGCAGCGGCAACTCGCGCAGCGGTCGTGTCGGCCAACAGGAACTGTGTCAGGTTGCTACAGATTGCTTCACGGTGTGTCAGGCTTCCGAAGCACGGGGACGTTCGTTCCGCTGCCCATAAATTAGGCAAACGGACGGCACGGGCAAGGACACAAGGGGCTGTGTCTTTGACACAGGAGAACCGTCCGAGACCACTGAAGAAGGGCCGGTTTTGTCATCCTAGGGAGTTAATAGACTCTTCGCTGCGCTCTGAGTGACAGTTATTTGTCATCCTGAGGAGAGCATTGTTTCATCATAGGGAGCGCATTTGGTCATTCCGAGCGGAGCCGAGGAATCTAGTCCCAGCGGGTAATTCTTCACTTCGTTAATAGACCCTTCGCTGCGCTCTGAGTGACACTTATTTGTCGACACATTTAACGGCCTTTGTCAGGGGTCTCGAACCATCCCCATTGTGTCTGGCATCACGATAAGCCTGGTCAGTCTAATCAGCGAAAATACTATCCCAGAGGTTAACGCATTTGCAGCTGGCATATTTCTTGCTTTTTGATATAGATGATGAGTGAGTATTTCAGCAAAAAAAAGAATGGAGGTGTCTATTGGATATGGGTAACGACAATTTCACGGAGATGCTGTATTTTTCCACCTTGCCCGACATGTTCAACCGATCTGCTTACCGCTTTGGAGACCGGAGGTGCCAATGGTATCAGCCTGACCCCGCTAAACCGACCGAAACTGCTTCTTTCACTTATTCCGATACCTATCTGAAAGTCAAGGACCTGAGCTGTGGCCTGATGTCGATGGGTATAACTCCTGGTGACCGGGTCGCTATTATGTCCGGCAATTGCCCCCAGTGGTTATGGGCGGATTTTGCCATCCTGGGATGCGGAGCGGTGACCGTAACCATCTATCCTTCCTTTTCAACGCACGAGATCAAATACATCGTCAACAACTCTGGTTCCCGGGTGATCTTCGTGCGCGATGATGCCGGGGTTGCCAAGATACTGGGCATTTTGGATGAAATGCCGACCGTTGAAAAGGTCATCGTATTCTCTGCCGGGGCTTCGCTGCCGGAGGATGACAAATTCATAACCCTGCCAGAGGTTATCGAAGCCGGCAAAAGGTACGAACGGATACATCCCTACGCTTATCAAAAGGCCGTTGACGCCATCAAACCCTGGGACCTGGCTACAATAGTATATACTTCAGGCACTACCGGTAACCCGAAAGGTGCCATGCATACCCATCACACCTTTATGAGTGCTACGGCTGCTGACATCCTGCGTTTTGGTGAGGGCGGCGTCCATCCCGATCACGAGATACAGCTTTCCTTCCTGCCCCTGTCCCATACTTACGAGCGGCAGTGCTGCCAGATGTATTCCGTTTTTACGGGGGCGACCATTGCTTATGCAGAACAGCCGTCCACGGTGATAAGGGATATCCAAATTTTTAATCCCACCTGGTTCTGTGCGGTACCGCGAATATTCGAACGCCTGTATGTTGCCATGCGGGACGCCGCCTCGGCTACTCCGGAAGGAAAAGCTGGCTTCGAGAAAGCCATGGAGATAGGTTTGCGGGTAGTGGATTACCAGAGCGATGAAGAGGGTTTTGTCAATTTAGGCCATGGCCGCACCCTCTTTGACGGTCTGCCGGATGAGCTGCGGGCCCAGTATGAATGGGCGGATGCCAATGTGTTCGCCAAGTTGAGAGCACTCTTGGGCAAAAACTATCGCTATTCCTGTTCCGCCTCCGCTAGTTTCCCGGCACGGCTGTGCAAGCTGTTCATGGCCATGGGGGTCAAGATTATCGAAGGTTATGGACTGACTGAAACCATGAACGCCGTTAATTTCAGCGTGACCACGGCCATCCTGCCGGGGAGTATGGGACCAGCTACGGCGTTTAACGAAGTCAAGCTGGCTGAAGATGGTGAGATACTAGTCCGCGGCGGTAATGTTTTCCTGGGCTATTACAACAACCAGGAAGCCACGACCGAAGCCTTCGATGCCGACGGTTTCTTCCATACCGGGGATATCGGCAGGACGGTTTATAACAAGCAGCTGGGCAGGGATTACTATATTATCGTCGACCGCAAAAAGGCTATTATGGTCCTTGATACCGGCAAGAAAGTGCCCCGGGAAAAAGTGGAGTCCCGTTTTGCGGCGGCCAATTATGTAGAGCAGGTATGTGCGGTAGCTGACGACAAGAAGTATGTCGGAGCGATAATCGTGCCCAAGTTCGATCGCATTTTGAAAGCCCTGGCGGCGGAAGGCATCACCTTCGACGAGAACCAGATGATCAAAGTGGACGGGATGACCGTCAAGGTCGGCAATGATTTCAGCGAGCACCCCCGGGTCCGGGCCTTGATCGAGTTTGACGTGGAGGAAGCCAACAAGGGACTGGAGGACTATGAGGCGGTCAAGGACTATTATGTAGCCGCCCGGGTCTTCATGCCTGATTTGGAAGAGATGACACCCACCCTGAAGCTCAAGTTCCGTAACATTCTGAAGAACTTTGCGGCGGATATCGAAAAACTGTACAGTTAACAACCCGATTGGAAAGCATGGAGGCATGGGGACGTTCTTGAAACATGGGAACGTCAGGCTGTATGAAAATCGCGTCGGACACAAGACACACAAGACACAATGGGGACGGTTCTCCTGTGTCAAAGACACAGCGAGAACCGTCCCCTTGTGTCTGCATTCGGGCAGACCTGGCAAAAAAGGCTTAGAGCAAGGCAATCGGGAGCCCCGCGATTGAGGCGTACACGAGGTACGTCGATTGAACGGGGGTTCTGTATTAACGCAGCTATCAGCCTTTTTTGACGGTCTGAGGGCGGTATGATTACATACCGCCCTCTTCTTCTGCCGCTTGCCCACGTTAAAACGGGAATCTAGGATATCTTGTTGCTCCGCTTCCAGATTCTCATTTGCTGAGCCTCTTTGATCAACTCATCGCGAAAATCGGGATGAGCCAGATTTACAGCTGCTTCGGCTCTCTCCCAGACAGACAGGGCTTTCATGTTGACTTTTCCATATTCCGTAACGACCCAGTTGACCATGGTGCGGGGAACAGTCACCGCTGCCCCGGGGGTCAGCATGGGCCGGACCCGGGAATGGAGATTGCCCTTCTTGTCTTTATAAGTGGAGGTAAAAGCCAGGAAGCTCTTGCCGCCCCGGGACTCAAAGGCGCCGATGGTAAAGTCCAGCTGTCCGCCGGTCCCGGATATCTGCCGCAGCCCTTTCGATTCTGAGCAGATCTGGGTCAGCAGATCGATCTCCAGGATGTTGTTGATGGAGATAAAGTTATCGTTAACCCGGATCCGGTCGGGTAAATTCACATAATTGACCGGGCAGGAAGCCAGGCGCGGGTTGTTATCCATAAACTGATAGGTTTTTTCAGTGGCCAGGCAGAAGGTATAGGTTGATTTGAACCGGTCCACCGCTTTCAGCTTGTTGGTTATCTTGCCGGCTTCATACATGGCTACAAACGCATCACAGAACATCTCGCTCTGGACCCCCAGGTCCTGCAGATCAGATTGGACCAGCATCATGCCGATCGTATTGGGCAAGGCTCCGATCCCCAGCTGCAGGCAGGCCCCGTTCGGCACTTCCTCCACAATCAACTCGGCGATGCGCTTTTCGGCCGGAGTGGCTTCGACCGATCCCGGGAGGGAAAAGATCGGAGAATTGGAACCTTCAATAATATAGTCGATGTCGCTGATGTGGTAGCCTTCCTCAAATCCGCCCAGGCAGCGGGGCAGGTTCTCGTTCACTTCCACGATCCTGATCTTGGCGTTGGCGCCCATGGAAAAACTGTGGGAATTGCCCAGCCCGAAATTGAAAAATCCCGAACTGTCCATCGGCGCCACCTGGCAGCACCATACGTCGCAGCGGGCGTGTTTGAATGAATCCCAGGTACCCACATAGTTGGCTTCGTGGTAGTTGAAGGGGAAATGGTCGCACAGTCCAGCGTCGCAAAGCCCCCGGTCCAGAGCCGTAAAATACCAGCTGCCCAAACGGAAGGTGGTCCGCTTGGGATCTTTCATGGCTACTTCGGGGACCGGCGGAACTCCTCCGGTCATTCGGACCGTCACGTTGCTGAGTTCCGGATCCCCCGCCCTGGCTCCCAGAGCCCGGTCGAAATCGATGGGCTTGGTAGCGAATTGTCCATACTCAATAACCATATTGGATTGAATCAGCCTGGCTGCCTGTTCCGGCGTAATCAATTTGGATTTGTACTCCTCCAGATTAGTCATCATAACCAAGACTCCCCCTTTACCGATTTGTCCATATATAGTCGCAATAACCGTGCCACCCCTTAATATCGGCCTTTCTGGCCCCCGAGTCATTGGATAATGATACAATTTGGTAACATCGAAGTGTTCGGAGCGAAAGAAAACCTGCCTTCCAATGCCGGAGAAGCAGGTTTACCGGGCCAAATATATTTTGTTACCTAATCGTAACATTTCGTCACAATTAGGTTCAATTATTCATTAAGAAGGCTGTGTTTCTTCATCTTTCTGTATAGCTGGGTGCGGTTTATTTTCAGAACCTCGGCTGCTTTGTTGCGATTCCACCGGACCGATTGCAGGATGCTTAAAATGTGGTCCTTTTCCGCCCGGTCCATATAGATCTCCAAACCGTCTGCCGCCGATGCCTCCATTCCTTCCACCTGGTTGATCAACTCCGGGGGCAGATGGTGCAGGCGGATGGTTCCCGAGCCAGCTACAATGCAGGCCCTTTGAATGACACTCCGCAATTCCCTGACATTCCCGGGCCAGCTGTGACGGCGGAAACACTGGAGAACCCTATCATCCGCTTTGAGTTTGTTGATGCCCAGTTCATCCGCCCAGTTGGCCAGAAAGTAGTCGCACAGCAGGGGGATGTCTTCCAGCCGTTCACGCAGGGGCGGCACCTGCAGCTGGAACGAATTGATCCGGTAGAACAAATCCTGGCGGAACCGTTTTTCCTTAATAAGCTCGCCGAGGTTGGCATTGGTGGCGCAGATGATCCTGACGTCCACATACTTGACCGCCGTGCTGCCGACCCGGTCCACTTCCCCTTCCTGCAAGACCCGCAACATTTTGGCCTGGATATGATAAGGCAACTCATTGATCTCGTCCAGCAGAATGGTTCCCCCATGGGCCAGTTCGAATTTCCCGGGCTTGCCGCCCTTCCTGGCACCGGTGAAGGCGCCTTCTTCATAACCAAACAGCTCGGACTCAACCAGGTTATCCGGTATACTGGCGCAATTCACCCGGATGAAAGGGCGGTCATACCTCGGCCCCGATTGGTGAATAGCATGGGCGAACAACTCTTTGCCTGATCCGGTTTCGCCCACGATCAAAACCGGCGAACTCAGCTTACCCAGGACCTCGACATCGCGCTTGGCGCCATTTATCGCTTCACTCTGGCCGATTATTGAATCCAGTGAGTACATGGCTCCTGAAATCTTGCTCAACTGGGATTTATAATAATTAAGTTCATCCCCCATCCTTCTGACCCGATTGGCAAATCGCTTGGCTTCGTTCATATATCGAAATACACAGACCCCTATCGCTCCGAGGATTCGCCCTTCCTGGGTTATGGGCAGACGCGATACAAACACCGTCTCACTGCCGGCATCCCAGAGATCGATATAGATGGGATTCCCGGAAGCGACTACCTCCATCATTCTCGAGTCCGGCCAGAACTCCAGGACATTCCTGCCCAGGACTTTTTCCCGTGGAATCCCGGCTACACTGGCGTAGCCTTCGGTAAAAATGATGACCTGCCCTTGCTTATCCACCACCAGAGCCCCATCAAATCCGCTTAAAACAGTGTCCAGGGCTGTAATAGTTTCACGGCTCAGCCTGCCCAATTCCACAACAATCCCCCCTGCCCGGGTCACTATCGACTAAAACTGAGTACGATTATTAAAGGAATTATAACCCATAATTAAGTCGACATATAACGGCTTTTAAGTTAATTCAATTCCGCATACTGCAGCATGTTGCGGCATAGAAACAGCACCAGCAGCGATACCGGTATATTCACGATCGCCATGACCAAGAAGACTATGAAATTCTCACTGATCAGCAACAGATTGGAACTTACCACCAGGGCCAGAGCTGCCCCCGGCGCTGCCAGTACCGTCATGACGGTAATATACAGCAACATGGTAAGTGCCTTACTTGCGCCGCTCCAGAAGCGTTCCACGACAATATTACCCGCGGCAAACAGCAGAGCAAAGCTAACCCGAGCCAGGATACAGGCACAGATATCGGGTCCGCCCAAACCCAATATCAGTCCGACCGGAACGAATATCACAACCGCTTCGACCAAGGCCCCCGGCAGCATTTCCCGCAGATTCTGCACCAATTTAACGAAAGGGGGTTCCGGCACCAAATATATGAAAGGCTTGGTCAGTTCCTTATTGATGCGACCCGACCTGGTAGTGAACAGCTGCATATAGGTAGCAAGGCTGAATACCGCCACAATGCCGCCCTTCCGCATGAACAAGGCCATGATGATGATAAACACGGCAAATATCAGCGAGTTGCGGCTTAGCAGGAAAACACCCCCACGACGGTTCTCAATTCTATGTTTGTAGTAGAACGTGTCGGCGCCCCATCCTTCATCAAATCCAGTCCTGCCTACCCGCACCTTATCCGGCAACGCCTCCAGGTTGCCCTCCCTTTGCGCGGCTACGACAGATTGCGTCAATTCAGTGGTTTTGAGCACATCTTCGTACCAATCCCGGTTAGAAAAGTTGATCAGGCAGACCAACAGGGCCAGCCAGACCAAGCTGGCGAGCAGGCCGGGAACCAAGCTGGCTCCGCTGACAAAAGCGGCGAAGGTCCAGCCCAGCCAACCGCCAACCGGAAAACAGCGCACCATGAGACTGTTAGCAACAGTTGTTGCCGCGGACAAAACACCCTCCCCGGCATGCTGCCAAACGTATAGCCCGGTATAAAGGACCAACAACGCGGTTAAAAACCAGACTACGGCTTGCCAACGATTTCTCAGGGCTTCATCGCTGCTGGTGAAAATGTAGATGGTCATGGCCGTGATCTGTCCCAGAAATACCGTGGCCACATATCCCAAAAACAAGCCGAACATGACGACTAAGGATACACCGTAAGTCCTGCTCAACCACCCATATTGGAACAGAATGAACAGGCCCAGCAGCAAAGAAGTATTGATGTGGCGAAACAGCCCATAGAACAGCACCCGTGAATGGCTAAGCGGGGCTGGGAAAAGCAGATTCACGTCAGACATGGTAAATATGGAACCGCCCCTGGAAAAACCGTTGTGCACGGTCAGGAGGAACATCAGGATATAAAGCGCGGTGGCCATGGCCGTCAACTCTGCAGGATCGCGGAACCCGGCTTCCCCCATACGGGCACCGCCGGAGGTCAAAGAAAACACCATCAGAGCAAAGAGAAACAGTACATAGATCAGGCGCGCTGGTTTCTTAAACAGTTCCTTGATGCTATTTTTCAGCCGGGTTAGATAGAGATATGCCAAAGGCCCCGTCATTCCGCTCTGCCTCCTTCAGTAATCGCGAAAAAGAGTTCCTCCAGACTCTGGGCTTGCAGGTCGTTCGGCTGGTTATATTTGGTGGCGGCGAAACGGCCGTTTATCATGATATGGGTGGCATCCCAATAATCCTCCACGCTGTCGATCATATGGGTGGAGATGAGCAGCGCCGCCCCTGCATCTTTTTGTTCCCGAAACAATGTTTTCATCTCTTTGATGGCGTGAGGATCAAGTCCTACCATGGGCTCATCGAAAATAATCAGCCGGGGACGATGGGCCAAGGCGCAGCAGATGGATAGTTTCTGCTGCATCCCTTTGGACAACTCTTTGCCAAGCTTGTCTTTTTTATCCGCCATCTCGAAACGTTTCAGAAGCTGTTTTCCGTAGCCGTCGTCTTCCATGCGGTAAGCCCGGCGAATGAATTCCAGGTGTTCCCCTACGGTCAGCAGATCATAGACAGCCGGGGTTTCCGGGACATAGCCCAACAGCCGCTTAGCTTCCTGGGTCTTGTTATTGTACCCGCCGATAGTGATCCGGCCATCGAAGCGCAACAACCCGGCGATGCACTTGATGATCGTTGATTTTCCGGCCCCGTTCGGCCCTAGAAGAATCGCGATCTGTCCTGCGTCAACCTTAAAGCTGATGTCATTATTGGCTACAACCTTTCCGTATTTCTTGACCACGTGTTCAATTTCCAGCATGATATCCTCCACTATAAAGGTTTCATATCCGTTTCTTTATAATCTAACGTATCTACGTCTCCAGGATTGCAATTATTTCATGGCTCAGCTTGGCCAACTCCACAACGATCCCCCATATTAGGGTCAGTTTTAACTTAAAACTTAATGCGATTGCCAATCGGAATTATAGCCCATTCTCATTGGAAAGGCTTATGTTTGATTTGGCAGGGGCCGGCAAAAGCAGCAATGCCCCCGCTGTGCCGATGCAATAATAACAATCATTACTTGCATATTTATTTTGCCCATGCTATGTTGTTACCAAGTTGGTTACAACTATCGCAAACGGGGTGTTTGGAGATGAAATGTACAAATTACCAGGATATCTCGGTCGGCCAAAGCCGTCGGGCTATATTGGGCTCGGCTATCAAAGTGTTTTTGTATGTAGTGGACGGCCTGGTGATTGACACCGGACCCAGCTGTTTGAGAAAAGAAATCCGTCCCTTCTTCGGCGCTCACGCTATCGAGCAGGTGGCCTTGACTCATGTCCATGAAGACCACAGTGGCATGGCGGCATGGCTGCAGGAACAGTATAATGTCCCGATCTATTTGCACCGGGACTCTCTCAGCTATGCCGGACAGTCGGGAAAATATCCGCTTTACCGCCACATATTCTGGGGCAGCCGCCGACCTTTTCACGGGGAAGCACTGCCCCAACAGATATCAACCGCTAAATATGAATTTGACGTCATCGACGCCCCCGGACATTGCGCGGCCCATAATGTATTCCATGAAAAGAACCAGGGCTGGTTGTTTACCGGCGACCTTTATCTCGGTCCTCAGCAGGTAGTGGCTATTGTGGAAGAAAATATGGCCCAGACCATCACAACCCTGGAAAAACTGGTGCGGCTTGATTTTCAGACATTATTCTGCGCTCATTCCGGTGTGCGGGAAAACGGCCGGAAGCTGCTGCAGGATAAGCTGGATTACTTACGGGAACTGCAGGAGAAGGTCAATGATCTGAAAAAGCAGGGTTTGAACGACCGGCAGATCGATCGCCGGCTATTTCCCCAAAAGTCGCCGATCACCTATGTCTCGGGGGGAGAATGGTCCTCGCTTAACCTGGTACGTACTTTTTGATGCATCCGTCAGTGTAGGTTATGTTTCACCAATAATGAGGTGAGAAAAATGCAGCTTAGCAGCCGGTTTCCGGTCGCGGTCCAGTTACTGATCATCATCGCCTGGACGCCTGATAAATACAAAGTGACCAGTGAGGTCCTGGCCTTAAGCGTCAACACCAATCCCGCCCTGATCCGCCGTATCCTGGGCAGTTTAAAGACTGCCGGGCTGGTTTCGGTAACCGCCGGAACTGGCGGTGCCAAACTGGCGCGGGCCGCCCAGGCCATTACCTTACTGGATGTTTACCGGGCGGTGGAATTGACCAGTGACGATATGCTGTTCGGTCTGCATGCAACACCTAATTCCCACTGTCCCATCGGCAAAAATATCAATCAGGTTCTCCAGCCTCATCTGGATCAGGCCCGGCGCGCCCTGGAGGATTCCCTCCAGCAGGTAACCATTCAGCAGCTGGTCAGCGAATTCCCGCCTTTTGATTCAGGGTACGCTGTTTTAGTGTCCAAATAAAATCAACGTTCCCCTATCTCCCGCACCGCCGGAGAATAATTAAACCTTGCTGCCTGGCTATTAGGCAACCTCAAATCAGGCAAACAAACGTCTATTTATGTTCCCATCATTTAGGATTAAAATACTGACAAGATGATCCTGAGGGAGAGGGTTTAGTCATGACTGAAATCTATTATTTTTCCGGCACCGGAAATTCTCTTGTGGTGGCCAGGGGCCTTGCTCGACGATTGGAAGGCAGATTGGTTCCGATGGCGGCGATGCTTTCCACACCGAAGCTCAAGACGAATGCTGATGTCATCGGGATCATTTTCCCGATCCATAATGCGGTCGTTGGCGGCGTCCCCTTCATAGTCCGCGATTTTCTGGCCAAGCTGGAAAATATGGCGTCGGCTTACATTTTTGCCGTCTGTACCTGCGGGTACGGGTCCGGCGAAGCGCTGACAAACGTAGCCAAGCTGATCAAATCCAAGGGGGGCCATCTGGCGGCCGGATACACGATCAAAATGCCCTTTAGCTGCCCGCCCTTTACCCAGGCCGAGGAACAACAGAAAAGGTTTCAGGAATGTGACCGGAAACTGGATGAAATCTGCCAGACCGTAGCTGACCGGGTGGAAATCAAACTCAAAACCTTTAATCCGCTAATCAAAGCAGTGATCTATCCGCTGGGATTATACATGCATTATTCGATCCTGAAAAACTATCGTAAAATGGCGGGCGATCCTGAAGCAGACTTTGATGATGCGGTCCATATGATCGACCATAGTTACTCGGTGGATGAAAATTGCGATGGCTGCGGGATTTGTGCCCGGGTATGCCCGGTATCAAATATTGAAATGGTTGACGACCGGCCGCAATGGCGGCACCACTGCGAGTCCTGCCTGGCCTGCCTGGTCTGGTGCCCGTTCAAGGCCATCCACGGCGGGATATTAACCGGCAAATCCGAAAGGTATCATCATCCCGAGGTCAAGCTGCGGGAAATGCTGTTGTAGCCAATCAGAGGGCGAAGATTTCCGGGCATCTAAGTACGATAGAAGCAAAAAGAACGGCAGACTGCTTCCCCTTTGCTTCCTGCTCCCTTAGAATAGGTCGCTATGGGAACCCGTTCGTGTTAAGTACAATCCTCCATCAAGCTGCGCACGCTGTCAAAATTCCGGCTCATGTTGAGGTTGTTATTGACATCGTCGATCGCCGCCACCGTTTCGGGATTAGGCTTTTCAATGCGGAGTTCAAAGGGTATCCCCCCATAACGGACGCAATAACGCAGAAAGATGTTCATGGCTGTGGACATATTCAGCCCTAGTTCGGAAAATAGGTCTTCCGCCTTGCGTTTTAATTCTTCATCAACGCGAATATTTAAATTGGTTGTGTTAGCCATCGGATCAGCCCTCCTTTTCTATTTCGATTATAAAGCATTATACGCAACAATTCACTGAAATATGCAAATATGCTTTACAATGTCATTACAAATTATAACAGAGGCAATGTTCTTATTATTTTTACCGTGCAGTACTTATCTTTTTTAGGTGGCTATGTCCGTAGAATTTCGGAGGTTCAAATAAATGTTGATCAATAGGTGGAAGCAAGGGGATCAGGTTTAGAAGCAACACCGGTCTGCCGTTTGTCAGTCCCTCAACCCTCAATGGAACATATGTTTTCTGGGCTCTCTTGAGCTATCCCACACTGGATGGTAGAGTTTGTATTGAGGAAGGATTTACGAGCAGGCCTGTTTCGGACGTATGGCCAAGGCCCGCATCTTGCGGAGCATGAACCCCCTGCGAATAGTCCTTCCTCATATTTTGTCCACCGTTGCCGTAATGTCCGCCAGGTGTTATATTCTTATTGAAGGGATCCGCTCCCGATCCGGGACGAGTACGCATAGGCCCGGATTGTGTAGTACCGAGCAGGCCATCACCCCTGTCGGTTACACCGGAACCCTTTTTTAGAGAACCTTCAGGACGCTGGCTGCCCAACTCAGGCTGGCCCTGGACTACCCGTGCGGCACTAGTCTAAAGACTGCTGGTTCTCCCAGGGGAAGGGGCTGTCTCAAAGGCAGCCCCTTTAATTGTGGTATGGCTATGGTACCTGGGCCCGGCCCGGATAAAATCACTGCAACCTTTAAAGGCAATGCCCCACGTTCCGTGTCTTCTTTGGCAAGTAATTGAAAATCCGATTGCTGTCGCCGCCCCGGTCAAATCTAATATCATTGGTGTTATAATTTCTTCAGAAGAGTCCATTGCGCTGAAAGGCTTTGGGCTCCACAAGGAGTTCATCGACCCCGGAGATCCAGCGGACTCTTCATTTATGCCGCTCGACCAATAGTTAAGTCTGATCGGACCCACCGGCAGCAAATAAAAGGGAGATCTCCCCTTGCTCGCAGGAGATGAGCACGCCCGACTTTTACACCCGCATTTTGTACACCCTCATCGCCAGGATATAAGCAACGAACATAATCCCGACACACCAGGCCAGAGCGACCCATAGATCATTGCCAACCGGCTGCCCGGACAGCAGCGCGCGGATGGATTCAACTATCGAGGTCACCGGCTGATTTTCAGCAAAGGCGCGCACGCCCGGCCGCATGGTCTCGGTGGGTACAAACGCCGAGCTGATAAAGGGCAGAAAGAGAATCGGATAGGAAAAGGCGCTGGCGCCATCCACCGATTTAGCCGACAATCCGGCAATCACCGCGACCCAGGTCAAGGCCAGCGTAAACAACGCCAGTATGCCTGCTACAGCCAGCCATGACCATACCCCCGCTGACGAACGAAAGCCCACCACCAGCGCTGCCAGAATGATAACCAGGACCGAAATGGCGTTGGATACCAGCGAGGTCAGCACATGTCCCCACAGCACCGTGGAACGGGCAATTGGCATGGAATGGAAACGCTCGAATATGCCCCGCTGCACATCGATGAACAGGCGATATGACGTGTAGGCTATACCGCTGGCGATGGCTATTAGCAGGATGCCGGGCAACAGGTAATTCACATAGTTGTCCGTACCGGTTTGAATGGCGCCGCCGAAGACATAGACGAACAGCAGCATGAATCCGATCGGCATGATGGTGACCGTGATGATGGTATCCAGGCTGCGGAAAATATGGCGCATGGAACGTCCCAGCATGACGCTCAAATCGCTGAAAAAATGTTTCTGAGCCGCTTCCATCTACTTTCCCTCCTTTTTCCCGACGATGGCCAGGAATATCTCTTCCAGGGACGGTTGTTTTTCAACATACTCCACTCTGGCGGGCGGAAACATCATTTTCAGTTCCGCCAGCGTACCGTTGGCGATGATCTTGCCCCCATGCAGAATGGCAATTCGATCGGCCAACTGTTCAGCCTCCTCCAAATATTGAGTGGTCAGGAACACGGTCGCGCCGCCATCAGCCAGTTCTCGAACGATCCTCCAGACCTCCAGGCGCGCCTCGGGATCAAGTCCGGCGGTGGGCTCGTCCAGGAAAATTGACTGCGGTTCTCCTGCCAGGCTCATGGCGATGTCCAGCCGGCGGCGCATACCACCTGAATAAGTAGCCACCCGGCGGTCGGCAGCATCAGTCAAGCCGAAACGCTCGAGCAGATTTTCCGCAATCTGGCGCGGATTTTTAAGGTGGCGCAGCCGGGCAATCATGATGAGATTCTCCCGCCCGGTCAAAATTTCGTCCACGGCGGCAAATTGCCCGGTGAGACTGATCGATTGCCGTACTTTATCGGGCTTGGACGCCACATCGAATCCGTTTACGACAGCGGTTCCCCGGTCGTATTTGAGCAGTGTGGCGAGAATCTTGACAATCGTGGTCTTGCCCGCGCCGTTAGGGCCGAGCAGGGCGAAAATACACCCTCTGTTTACTGCAAAACTGACTCCGTTTAGCACCGGGACCTTTTTATAGGCTTTTTCCAGCCCTTGTACTGAAATGGCGGTTTCATTAGGCGACATGTTTTTTCTCCTTATGGCGTCAGAAGCGAGACGCCCGTCATATCTGCCTTGCAATTTTTCAAAAAGGCGTAGGTCAGGGTATCTGCTTGACATTCAACAAACCGGATTTTCTTCAAGTTGTTGTTCTTGAAAAAGGTATTGATGAAAGTAGCATTTTGGAAAATCACCCGGGCGAATTCGCAGTTTTCAAAGGAACAGTCGATAAACGGGCCTTCGAAAACCATACCCGCAAAACCACTGCCTCGGAATGTTGTATAACTCCATACCGCACCATCAACATTGTTTTTCACTAAGTAGCTGGACTCTAACACAGCACCGGTAAAATCAGCGAGGGAGAGGTTACAGCCCTTAATATGACTTCCTTTAAAATGACTGTCCTTGAGGGAGCAATTCCTAAAATGGCTGCTGTCGATATTGGAGCCTTCAATGCGACTTTTGCTCAGGTCGGAGTTTGAGAAGTCACTTCGCACCACATTATTGCCCTTAAGCAAAAGGGCAGACAAATCTGAGCCGACGAAAAGGCAATTCTGAATGTTGGAACTGCCAAACTTTTCGCTCAGGTTTTTCAGCCCGGAAAAATCAGCATCCACCCAGTTTCCTTGCGACATATCCCATCCGGTCCTTGGTACCGGTTCTGCGGATGAAATTCCTGCCTCCCTCTCAACCGAGGATTCGTAAGATATATTCCTGGTCGCAGCTGGTGGAAAGCTTTCCGAAAAATAGTTCAGGTCGACCGCCAGGATTTCCGCCAGGCGGTTAAACGTGATAATATCCGGCATCGATTCTCCCCGCTCCCATTTCCCGACCGCCTGTGAACTGATGGATAGTTGCTGGGCCAACTGAGCCTGGGAAATATTTATTTTCTTGCGTGCTTCCGCGATTTTATTACCAATCATCATGCTGGTTAACATAGGGTACCCGCTCCTTGTTTTTAATTTGTCGACATCATAACCATAATCGGATTCGTTTCCAAAATCAACGCAGGTGATGATACCATTGGTTGTAATCGCATTACTTATAGTTGTTATTTAACAACCTCCGGTAGTTTATACCGGGATTTAGGGTAAATTGCATTTGAGAAGCACCGGCTGGTAGCGTGCGTCGGAACGCCGTTACTCTAAGCTCAGTATTCTTTGAACACCCCCTGACCAGAATGCACACCCCGCCTTAAATCGTTGAGAGATTGCGACAGGGGTGTGCATTTGCATCATTTTATCGTAGATCAGCCAATAAGAAGACCCAAAAATAGGGCTCTCGCTTTTAGCAGGAGCCCTTTATTAAGGCCGGGGACGGTGCTTATGCCTGTCAGGCTGGTATTATCATACAACTGGGGGCATTCCCCAAGATATTCAGTCTGACCTCCCACTGCCGGTAAATTAGGCAAAACAGATAGCACAGGCAAGGACACCCTTGAGATCTTGGCCTTTGGGTGGTAGGCTTAATTCACTGGAAGGAGTCAGGCTGGGTTCGGTTTCGGACGTATAGTGAGGGGATGCCTCTGGCATAGCATGATCTAACACAGTAGGCTCTTTCCACATTGTTTTTGTCCGCCCTTGCCGTAATGTCCGCCAGGGTGTTATATTCTTATTGAAGGGATCCGCTCCCGATCCGGGACGAGTATGCATAGGCCCGGATTGTGTAGGACCGAGCAGGCCATAACCCCTGTCGGTTACATCGGAACCCTTTTATAGAGAACCTTCAGGACGCGGGCTGCCCAACTCCGATTGGCCCTGGACATGAGGTGCGGCGCTAGCTTCAAGACTGCTGGTTCTCCCAGGGGAAGGGGCTGTCTCAAAGGCAGCCCCTTTAATTGTGGACACAATGGGGACGGTTCTCTCTGTGTCTTTGACACAGGAAAACCGTCCCCTTTTGTCCATGTTCCATTCTCCGCCCCCTCTGTTCAGCGGGACACTACATGACCTATTGGGGGGCGGAAACAATATATCAGGAAGCAACCTGGTTCGTATTAATTTTGCTTTAAATCTGGTTGCGGTGCAACCTGAGTCAGCTCGTTCATTTGTTCGGCCAGATACTCCTTATAATCGCGGGCATTTTTTACCTCCGGGACCGTAAACTTAAGGCCGTAATCCGACATGGTATAGGCTGCCTGCATGGCCGTGGTCATATGCATGGTACCGGCCGGATTCTTTTCAGTGGCCGGAAGATCCATATTTAACTTCATTTTACCGTTCAAATCCATGTAATCATTATGGAAAGTTGCTTTGTCAATCCAGACCGAGTAAACAAAATCCAAATCCGTCCCTTCCAGGATCTTTTGTATATTTACGTCCCTGTCTAAAGAAGGGATCTGCTTGGTAATTTGCTTGAAATAATCGGTCTTGAACAGATCGCCGCCCATGACTGCATGGAGAACCCAATAATCCTTACCGTTTTTCTGCTGATCGTTGGCAAAGGTAAAGGCTATGCCCATCTCCCTGATCTGCTCCATGGCGGCAGTCGGATCTTGAGTCATGGATTGTTTCATCAATTCTTCCATGTTCAAACCTTCCAGATCCATCTTGAGCCACCCGGCCTTAGGCATAGTCATAAAGAACCCGTCCTGGTTGAACAGCATTTCCATTGTTACGGGTTGCGGCTCGGGGGTGGGGCTTGCGGGTGCGTTCATAACCATGGTTTGTTTCATGTACATAAGCATGGGATCCAGTTGCAGCCAGGCTTCTATATCCGAATCCATATTCATTTTCATGGTTTCTTCTTCTTCCCCGGTCATTTTGGCGGTCATATCTATGTCGCTTTGCATATCGACAGCCATTTTGTACCGCCCCGCCTGTTTCATCGCGGCGGAGGATTTGGCCATGACCTCCTCGGCCGTCATACCATCCCGGGTTTCGTTATAAGTGATTGCTATTGTACCGGTGTCACCATCCCACGCAACTGCAGCTCCTGCAGCCTCTAACACAGAACGCAGCGGTAGGTAGGTCTTGCCATCTATAACCTCCGGTGCCAGTGGCATCGTC
>JBEHWJ010000042.1:0-16777 GCA_040217755.1 Syntrophomonadaceae bacterium
AACAAGGATAGGAGGAATGGAAATGTTTAAGGAAGATATCGATGCTATCGCTACTCATTTAGAGAATCTGGTCAGGAGCAAGACCATCATCGGGGAACCGATATCCGCCGGAAATGCTACCGTCATCCCCATCATCGCCGCTAATTTTGGATTCGCGCTGGGCGGCGGCGAAGGTTCCGAACCCGATAAGGGCGGGGGCAAAGGCAGCGGCGGAGGCGGCGGCGCCAAAATCACCCCGACCGCATTTTTGGTAGTCAGGGATGATGATGTGCAGATTTTCAACCTGGGTGAGAAGGGGACGCTGGATAAACTGGTCAGTATGGTACCGGAGATAATCACCAAACTCTCCGAGCTTAAGACCGGGAAGACCACCGAATCAAATCCAACCTAAGGCTCTTACCGACAGTCGCCGGATTTGATGGTCATGCCCCCCAAAAAGGACCATCGGGTGTGTCGACCTTCATGATATGAGGAAAGAGGACGATGGTCATCGGCTATTGTACTCTTTCCATCGAGGCCGCCAGGGCTGCCCCCAGCCCGGACGAGTCTTTCATAAACCGGATCTCTATCTGGCCAGCTTGGCCGGCCCAGACCTCATCGATAGCGGTCCGGATGTGGCCGGCAAAGAACGGCATCTTCTCATAAATCGAACCATCGATGCTGATCAGATGCCGGCGCCGCAATTGCGGGTCGAGATAATCAATTATCCCGGCATAGGTGGCGGCGATGAGACGCGCTGCTCTCACCGTCAATGCCAGGGCCAGGCTGCGCAGCATCTCTGCTTCGGCTGGGCCTGTAATGGCCTCCCCGGGAGCGGTCAGCGGGGCTCCCCCGGATAGCAGGTCCGCCAGCCGGCGGGAATCGAGCGAATGGGGTGATGCATACCGGCCGGCAAGCAGATTATGGCAGGTAGACAATTCGGTGCGGCGGTTGAGGTCCAGCCACATTAAGCGGAACAGCTCGCCCAGATAGGCGCCAGAGACCATCTTCTCCAGGCGTTGATGACCCCGGTTGTGGCTTAGGCGGTCCAGTTCCAGGTCGTAATGGTTCACCGGCAGTATATCGGTAAAGAAGTTGCCGGCCTCGACATTTATTATCCTCCCACCCCGGTCCCGGAAACAGGAATTATATCCGGTGCCGCAGATGGAACCTAGGTCGGCTCTGTCATCCAGGTAAGCGGCGCATAACAATGTGGCCACCGTATCGTTGAGGATAGCTGCCGGCTTTATCAGGTCCAATCCCCTTCGCTTCAGGGCCTGGCCCAGCAGTCGGTTGACATCCTGTCCGACCACCCCGCGGGTCTTGATCTCCTTGGTCCACTCCAGCAGCAACCCAGAATTTCGGCTTAACTGCCGGAATGGGAAAGAGAAGCAATGCCCCAGTCGGTAGGGCCGGCCCGGCGAGACGAATCCCTCCAGCTGGGCGGCGATGTAATCGAACAACTGCTCCCCATCGGCGGCCTCAGCGGCCAGATCCGGGCCGCTATGACCGGGCCTGATGCTCACTACTTTTTGCTTTAGGATTCTAAAAGAGCGGCTGTCAAGCTTGACCAGGAATAATCCCAGATTGGTACCGCCGAAGTCCAGAGCCAGGGCCTCGCCCTGTTCACGCCCAGAGGGAGGACGGAACCGGCTGTCCAGCATCTTCAGCCCGCAACGGCCCGAGACGCCAGATAATGCTGCAGCGAACTGCCCGGCAACCTGTCTGACCAGTTGCGGGGACACTTGCAGCGAAGCCAATATCTCATCATAAAGGCTCATCTATAACTCCCATCACCATAGCCGCGCAGCCAAACCACGGCTGCCAATCGCAAAATCATCCTGCAGTTGCCTTATTATGCCCCATTCTAAAACCTACTCCTGGATTTGCGAGTGGGCCAATAGGTCCTGGGGACCGCTGGCCTCCTTCCCCAAGGTTTTCATCTCATAGTACATCATGAGGGAGGTGAGGGCCACCGCCAGGAAATCGGCTATGGGCGCCGACCTCCATACCCCCTCCACTCCCCAGAAACGAGGCAGTAGCAGCAACAGGGGGATGAAGAACAAAACCTGTCGGGACAAACTGAGGACGGTTGCCTGGCGGGCTTTACCCACCGCCTGGAAGTAGTTCGAACAAATCACCTGGTACCCCACCAGCCAGATCAGAGCCATATACACGAGGATGGCATGGATGGTCAGCTCGGTCAGGGCTGCATCCCCCTGGCTGAATAATCCCACCAGTTGCTGCGGCCAGAGGCGGACCGCTATATAGCCGATCGTCGATATGGCCGTCCCCGCCAGCACCGCGGTCTTCCAGGTCTCCTTGACCCGCCCGTATTGACCGGCGCCGTAATTGAATCCGATTATGGGCTGAGCCCCCTGTGATACACCGATAACCGGCATGAAAAGCAGCGTAGCGATGGAGGTTACGATTCCGATAGCGGCCAGGCCCAGGTCTCCGCTATAGGCGACCAGGGTGCGGTTTAGGATAACCTGCTGAACGCTGGCCGCCATTTGCAGGCCGAAGGGGGCAAATCCTATCGCCATGATGCCGGTCAGGACCGGCCACCTCGGACGCAGATTGCGCAGCCTGATCTTGACCGCGCTGCGACCGGTATAAAAGTAGCCAAACACCCAGAGGGCGGCTATGAATTGGGCGGTTACGGTGGCGATGGCCGAGCCTTTCATCCCCCATCCGAATACGAAGATAAACAAGTAATTTAGAACGATATTGGCGACAGCCCCCAGGATCTGGGTATACATCGACACCTTAGGATTGCCCTCCGCCCTGATGAAGTTGTTGGCGCCCATACCAAAGGTGGAGAATACCCCGCCCGCCACTATGATGAGGGTAAAGTCGCGGGCATAGGGCATGACCTCCGGTCCGGCACCGCAGGCTACCAGTATCGGTTCGGAAAAAACGAAAAAGATTATGGTGAACAACAGAGGCAGCAGGACCAGCATGGCCACACCATTGCCGGCGATCTGCTCGGCTTCCTCGTGCTTTTGCTGACCCAGGCGGATGGAGATCAAGGCGGTGGTCCCAACCCCTATGAATACGGCCATCGCCAGCATAACGGTCATGATAGGGAAAGCTACCGTGGTGGCAGCGATGCCCAGGGAGCCTACCCCCCGGCCCACGAAGATGCGGTCGATCACGTTGTAGAGCGAATTGACCACCATACCCACGATGGCGGGCAGTGAGAAATCCCACAACAGCCGGCCTATTTTATCGTTCAATATATGAGCCGAACGCTCCATCCTGAATCCCTTCCGGTATTAATAAAACTTCAACGATTGAAAAGTTACATTGGGTATGATAAACCTCAAGGCCAGCCACGTCAATTTTGGTCGCGGCGGGTGGAGAGACGGGCCGGTTTGCACCTTCTGCCATGAACTGCCTACAGTTTAGCACATTGAGAAGTGGGTTCGGCATCCCTCCCCTGCTCCTGCCAGCCATGCCAGGCAATCCCATCGCAGAGGATTTCAGAAGAGATGCCGGGTTTTTACAATATAACAGACTACATCCAACCATAGCAAAGCATGTCCAATTCAGACAGCTGAGAGCCGGTTTGAACAAAAAAGGCCACAATTGATAGACTAGTTACAATGTACTACCTGCTAAACTGAATAGCCTGAAAAGCGATACCGAGTCGTAATTAAATGAGCCAAAGGTTTGGAAAGGAGTTTTACATGCAGAAAAGATTTCTTATCCCTGTTTTTATTCTCGCCTTATTATTTGCCGGTCTGTCTTTCTCCGCTAGCCCTGTCGCCACAGCCGCCTCCAACCTGGCATGGGGGTCACAGGGCGACGAGGTAGTACATATGCAGCAGGCCCTCAATACCCTGGGGTATTGGAGCGGGTCCGCCGACGGGATCTATGGGGCTGAAACCTACAGTGCGGTTACCCGGTTCCAACTGGATGCCGGACTGACCCCCGACGGCATAGTGGGTCCCGCCACCAGCAGAGCCATGGGGCTGGAGCCGACCACCACCGCGTCCCGTTCGGAAACCACCGTATCCAGGTCGGGCAGCACCAGCGGCCGGGTCGTGACCATGGTGGCCACTGGCTATGATGGTTGTTATGAATGCAACAAACCCTACTACGGATATCCATCTTATATCGGCCTGCCCCTGGCCAGGGGAATCGCGGCGGTCGATCCCCGGGTTATCCCGATGGGAACCAGGCTGTATGTCGAAGGTTACGGTAACGCCATAGCCGCCGACCAGGGCAACGCCATCAAGGGCAACCGCATCGACCTCTTCTTCGAATCTCACGCTGAGGCACTTCGTTACGGAATCAAGACCGTAAAGGTTACCATCCTGGGTTAGTAAAACCCGGGACACTGGCGGCAGCACCGGTGATGACACGGGCGGAGACACTGGAGGCACCCCCGACGATAATCCCGGCGGAGATACTGGTGATAACCAAGGTAACAATCACGGCGCCGACAAGGGCACTGCTCCCGGCGGGTCGACCGGTGTGAGTGGCAGCGCCCTGACCCTGGGGGACAAAGACCTTCCAGCGTCCGCACCAGCTACGGGTAATTCCCTGGTTGTCTCCCCGTATACGCCGTTGACTGACGCGGCAACTGAAAACCTGCCCAAGACCGGTGGCAGTCAGCTCGCTGCCTATGCCTTGGAGATGTTTTTCCTGATAACAGGTACGGCAATAACTTGGTGCCTGTCCCCAAGTTATTCCGAAATAACTTGGGGACAGGCGCCAAGTAACAAAAGAAAACCCTTGAATAAATAACCCATTTATGCTTAAAATTATTTAGAAGCTTTGTACTGACAACAGAAGTCCTCCTTCTGTCAACATGTGCCTCCAGGTCCATCAGGGTCTGGAGGCACATAATTTATATATGCGAAAATTAACATATACGTCAATTTAGCTTCTTGATAATGGTTTCAAACCTCCGATTGAACTGTTTGACATTGCTGTTTTAGACCCGGTCAGCCATAACCTTGTTATAGTTGTGCTGCCGGTCCTGGCTCCATAAATTAACGTACTTAAGGATGAAGGAGATCAAGTTGACGCGGATTGGTAGCACGACTCGGGGGAGATGGGGGCGAGATTATGGGTACTGGTGTACCTATTATGATAAAATGGATTAAATTTTGGAAGGTGGGATAATGATGATATTAACCACAACTCCAGTTATCGAAGGACATCCCGTGATCGCCTATCTGGGCCTGGTAACCGGTGAAGCCATCATGGGGGCCAATGTGGTCCGAGACCTGTTTGCAACCGTAACCGATATCGTCGGCGGCCGTTCCGGCGCTTATGAGGCCAAGCTCGGTGATGCCCGCCGGGTAGCCATCAGCGAGATGGAGGATATGGCGCGCAACCTGGGCGCTGATGCGGTGGTCGGCATCGATCTCGATTATGAGGTTATACGGGATGGGATGCTGATGGTGACCGCCAGCGGTACGGCGGTAAAGATTTCCTAAAACCAGGGCCTTCTTAATTGGGAGTCTGCTCCCCGAACCCGAACCTTTGGGCTATAAGCTCATAGGTTGGCATCGGTACCCCATACCTTCTACCCATCCGCACCACCTCGAAAAGCAGCCCGTCGAGCTCGGATTGCCGGCCCGCCCGCATATCCCGCTGCATGGAGGTGGAGGCATTGGGCTGGAGGCTGTCCAGTATCTGCAGATTTGTGGCTATGATATCGACTGCGAACTCGATGCCTGTGGCACGGGCCAGGTCCTCGATCTCTCCCATCAGTGCCACGAAAGTATCCCGCACCGGACCGGGCTTCTGAGCCGCCCCGGCATCGATATCATAGTAGGCGCCGCAGGCGGCCATGGGCGAAACGTAGGAAAATTTCTGCAAGGCATCGCGGCGGATGTTGTCGGACAACACTGCCTCTATCCCACTGTCTTCCAGGTCCGCCGCCACCAGGGCCAGCACCGGCCGATAATCCTCCGGGGCTCTCACCCCGTAGACCACCCGGAAAATATCCCCCGCCTGCATGATAGTCCCCGGCTGTTTTATCTCGGCAGCGATATAAATGCAGCCGTCAGTGACCAGAAGTCCGGGCAGCCTATCCTGCATCCGGCCCCCGGTCCCGTAGATATTCAGTAAAGGGATAACGACGGTATCATGATGGGCCACCCTCCCGATGAGCGGGATGGCCTGGTCCAATGAGTACCCCTTTACGCAGACAAATATAACATCGGGCCGCTCATCGTAATCTTCCCCGGCCGAGCATTTCAGTGGTCGGACCGTATAGTTGCCCTTACGGGTGGTCTCCATATTCAAGCCATGGCTGCGCACCGCAGTCAGGTGCTCACCGCGGTCGATAACGGTGACATCCTTGCCGGCCTCGGTCATGAAGGCCGCGATGCTGCCTCCGGTCCCCCCTGCTCCGATAACCAGGTATTTCATGCCATCACCCCTCCACCCATAAAAATAGGATTTACGGCCGCACCGGCCATTACAGGTTCAGCAATGCCAGCAGGATCATGATGAATAAAACCACCACTCCCGCAATTATCAGTGTTTCCGTATTCTTGCTGATCGTGGTCAGTTTCTTTTTCTCGACTTTCACTTCGACTTTGCCCCCACCGGTTGATAACTTCTCCAGTTTCTCCAGTAAAGCATCGGTCTTGGCGAAAACCCCGTGCTGCTCCTGCTCCAACTCTGCCGACAAGGCTTCCATCTTTTCCTTGAACTCCTCGTTCTGCTCATCGGTGTGCTGCTCGAATCTCTCCAGTTCCGCCGACAACTTATCCATCCGCGCATAAACCGCCCGGGAGCTGTTGAGCGTGCGGGCATAGGTGTCCTTGACCACCTGCAGGTATTCGTTGTCCCGGGCCCCCGACTTGAGGTGGCTCTCCATGGTATCCAGGATTTTTTCCAGGTCCGTCGGGCTGTCGACGTGCTGAATCAAAACATGCTGGACTATGGAGAAATACAACGGCAGCAGCCGCATCGGTTCCTTCATCATGAGCATCAGCTCTTCATTGCTCGCTGCCACCACCCTTTGTATCAGGTTATAGCTGAAGGTTTTCCGGGGATCATCCAGGGCCCCGTCCATTATCTGGCTAAGGTCGATGATGAGCTGAGCCAGCCTTTCCGGGCTCTCCTTTTCCAGTTCGGCGAGGTTCACTAACGTTTTACTTTCCATGGGTCCTCCTAAATGTTTAACTCCGGCCGGGTTTGCATTGGTATTTAAACCAATTATCTAAACCAATTATAACCATTGGGGGGCGGTTCGTCTTGCCCGGCGCGGAGACTTCAATCCCGGTTGTATAAGTCCCGGGTATAGACTTTCTCCGCCACGTCCTCCAGTTCCTCCGCCATCCGGTTGGAGACGATTACATCCGATATGGCCTTGAATTCGTCCAGGTCCTTTATAACGCGGGATTTATAGAAATCGTCCGCGGTCAGGAACGGTTCATAAACCACCACTTCGACCCCTTTGGCTTTGACCCGCTTCATGATGCCCTGGATAGAAGAGAACCTGAAATTATCCGAATCGGCCTTCATGGTGAGGCGGTAGATACCGACCACCTCGGGCTGGCGCGCCAAAATCATATCGGCTATATGGTCCTTGCGGGTGCGGTTGGCATCGACGATGGCCCCGATGATGTTGTTGGGCACGTTGTCGTAATTGGCCCGCAGCTGTTTGGTGTCTTTGGGCAGGCAATATCCCCCGTAGCCAAAGGAAGGATTGTTGTAATGGCTGCCGATGCGCGGGTCGAGCCCCACCCCTTCGATTATCTGACGGGTATTAAGCTCCCTTATTTCGGCGTAGGTGTCCAGTTCGTTGAAAAAAGCTACCCGTAATGCCAGGTAGGTGTTGGAAAACAGCTTGACGGCTTCGGCCTCGGTCGGGCCCGTATACAGGACCGGTGCGTCCTTCCCAACCGCCCCTTGCAGCATCAGCCCGGCAAACACCCGGGCCCGTTCCGACTCTTCCCCCACCACGATGCGGGACGGATACAGGTTGTCGTAGAGAGCTTTGCCCTCCCTCAGGAATTCGGGGGAGAAGATTATATTGTCGGTCTCGAACATCTTGCGGACCTTCTCGGTATAGCCCACCGGCACCGTGGATTTTATCACCATCACCGCTTCGGGATTGATGGACAGTACGTTGGCGATCACCGCCTCCACTGACCGGGTGTTGAAGAAGTTGCGGTCAGGGTCGTAGTCGGTGGGAGTGGCTATGATTATATATTCCGCTTCCGAGAAGGCCTTGTAGGCATCGGTGGTAGCGCACAACTGCAACTCGCGGCTGGCGAGGAATTCCTGCAGTTCGTAATCGATGATGGGCGACTGTCTGTCATTTATCATATCCACTTTGGCCTGGATGATATCGTAGGCGGTCACCTGATTATGCTGGGCCAGCAGCACCGCATTCGACAAGCCTACATAGCCGGCCCCGGCTACTGCAATCTTCATATGATTAACCCTCCACTCCATGGTATTCCCGGTACCAATCCACGAACCGCTGCAGACCGACAGCGATCGGCGTGTCCGGTTTGAAGTCGAAATCGCGCATCAGCTCGGTAATATCCGCATAAGTACGGTAGACATCCCCGGGCTGCATGGGATAGAACTCCTTGATGGCCTCCCTGCCCAGGCAGCTTTCCAGGGTGGCGATAAAGTCCAGCAGCTTCTCGGGTTTGTTATTGCCGATATTGTATACCTTGTAGAGGGCGCCGTTCTCATCCTCCACCGGCGGCCGGACCATGACATTGACTATCCCGGTGACGATATCATCGATATAGGTGAAATCACGGTACATGTCGCCATGGTTGAAAACCTTGATAGGCCACCCCGCTACTATATCGCGGGTGAACGAATAGCAGGCCATGTCAGGACGGCCGTAGGGTCCATAGACCGTGAAAAAGCGCAGACCTGTGGAAGGAATGCGGTACAGATTACTATAGATGTACGCCATCAGCTCGTTCGATTTCTTGGTGGCGGCATACAGGCTCATCGGATGATCGACATTGTCATCGGTGGAAAAGGGTACCTTCTTGTTGGCCCCATAGACAGAACTGGAGGAAGCGTATACCAGGTGTTCAACCGGATGATGGCGGCAAGCCTCGAGGATGTTGAAGAAGCCCACGATGTTGGACTGGATGTAGGCGGCCGGATTTTCAATGCTGTACCGGACCCCGGCCTGGGCCCCCAGGTTGACCACGATGTCGAAATCGTGCTGGTCAAAGATGGCATCGACCTGAGCTTTGTCGCTCAGATCCCCTTTGGTAAAACTGAACCCCTGGTAGGGTCTAAGCAGGTCCAACCGGGCCAGCTTGAGATTCACATCATAATAATCGTTGAGGTTGTCGAACCCGACTACCCGGTGTCCCTGCTCCAGCAGCCGCTTGGCCAAGTGGTAGCCGATAAAGCCGGCCGCGCCGGTGACCAAAATATTTTTGCCCTGTTCCATCTGTACTAACCCACCCCGCAAAATCTGTTATGGTTTACCATCCATTAGTCATATTACCATATAATCACGGCTTTGCTTATCATAGATACGATATCCGCCGAAAAATGGTGAGGGTCTTACAGCATAGCGGATAGGTGAACGTTAATCGCAAAAAACCGGTCACCCATGGTGCCGGTTGCGCAGACTAATATACAGGATATCGCTAGGGCTTCTTAACCACCAGCACCGGGCAGGATGCCTCCCCCATCACCTGCTGGGTCACGCTGCCGATCAAGGCCCCGCCCAGGGGACTATGCCCGCGGCTGCCCATGACCACCAGGTCATAATCCCGGCGTAATTCACTCAGGATCATCTCGGCGGCCCGGCCCTTGACGATCTTGCTGCTGAACCTAACCCCGGCGGTGTCGATACCGGTCATGGTCTGGCCCAGCATCTGCCGGCCCAATTTATCGACATCGCCGAATTCATAGGAGCCGCCGATGATTGATGGAGAGCCGGTGGTAAAAGCGCTGGAATCCGCTACCGCCAGCACTTGTACATAGGAATCGAACCGGCGGGCTATCTCCAAGGCCGTCCGCAGAGCCTGGCGCGAATAATTGGAGCCGTCGGCAGCCACCAGAATGCGCTTGAACATCCCTGTCATCCCCCTTATTTTCGAACCATCGCCGATGTTCATTGAGAAAGACTAATCCTTTACTTCATTATATTAAGTACGAGATATCCTGCCAACAAACGGTTGTTTCAAATCGTCAATAGGCCGGTCGGCAGTCGGTTATGGAGACCGTGAAGAAAGTCGAGGACCACTGCTCATTCCAGGCCACGAACCTGGTCTCCTCGCTGTTGGCATAACCATATACCTCCAGCATGGTCCCAGGCGGTATGTACGTGGTCTTGGAGCTGACAGACCCTCCCCCGTTCTTCTGCTTCACTACCACCGCCGCCTTGTCTACTGTCATCACTTTAAACAACATCGCTCGTCACCTTTCTCTATATTTTGGATTCATCCGGAAGCATTTCCAGACCTCCCAATCCCATCTCTTAATATATACGTTGCTTTCGTATACAGAGTTGAGGGAATCTGCCAATAACTTGGGGACAGGCACCAAGTTATTAAATTTGCCGAGAACTATCTCGTGTGTAACTGGTATCATCTAGATTAATAGATGTTACGGCTGCTACTTTTGGAGAAATGAAGAGTTTACGTTTAAGCCAGCCGCAGGGCAAATTACCGGGCCCGGTTTATTAACGGGGCCAGGTCGGGGGTGAATTGGTGATCGAGAAAACGTTTTGGGCACTTTTGGGCCTAATCCTCTTGGTAACGCCTTTCATGTTGCTATACATGCTGATCCGGGTGCTTAAGATGGATAAGGCGGCCGAGTATATTTTCCTGGCGGTTGTCATAGCGATTCTTGCCTACAATTTTTATGACAATAACCGTATCATAGTTAAAGAAGAGTCCGTCTCCATTCCAAACTTGCCGGCATCCTTCGAGGGATTCACCATATTACAGATCAGCGACCTGCATGGCAAGAGTTTTGGCCCCGGGCAAGCCAGTCTTACTGCCCGGATAAACAGTTTGGATTATGACCTGCTTGCCTTAACCGGGGATATGGAAACGCCCGCGGAGAGTTTTGAGCCCTTTATCGCCCTCCTGGATGGTATCCAGGATAAAACCAACCTGATCTACGTAAACGGGAACTTTGACTTGGCCTATAATTCCCTGTCGGGAGACGTCACCGCCACGGGCCGGGAATTGGAGGAACACGGGTGCATACTTCTCAACCACCCCTATCCCCTGGTGCGGGATGGTGCGACACTATGGCTGATAAACGAAATGGCCCGGCACTTTGACTTCGAATCCCCGGATGAATTCAGTTCTCATCATAGTCTTGAAAATCAGGAGGCCTACGCAGAGTATTTCAATGAATTGACGGCCATCTGCGCCCAAAACAAAAAGGGCGGAGCCAAAACCATCGCCATCACCCACATCCCCTATAATCCCGATGAACTGGAGAAGGCATCCTCCAGTAAATCCGATGTTTTCCGCTATGATCTCATAATCGCCGGCCATTACCACGGCGGGCAGATTAGAATCCCTTGCTATGGTGCCTTCTATATCCCCACCGATGGTAGTCCCGGAGCCAATTGGCTGCCGGAACAAAAATATGTCAGTGGTTTGGTGCAATTCAATGGGATTCAGCAGTATGTAAGCCGCGGGCTGGGCAGCAGCAAAATGTTTCCGCTCCGGCTGTTCAATACTCCGGAAATAAACCTGATAACCCTCCGCAGCGAATAACTTGGGGACAGGCACCAAGTTATTGCTGGGAATGTGATATATTTCTGCAATAAAATCCATTAATATATTGCTAACGAGTCGATCATAAAAAGGAGGTTATCATAATGGCGTTTTTCAAGGATTTGAGCAAGAAGATTACCGAAGGCGTACAGGATGCGACCGAGAAAGCTTCTGAACTGGTTGAAGTGCAAAAACTCAACGCGGCTATCAACAAGGAAAAGAACGCGATTGACGAGGCCAAGCAACAGATCGGCGACAAGATCTTCTCCATGCACCAGTCCGGCGAAACTCTTCCCGATACACTCTCAGCCGAAATACAGACCATCATCATTCACCTGCAAAACATAGCCGGCTTCGAAGCCAAGATCCGTGAAGCCAAGGGTGAAGCTCCCATAACCCCCCAGGCTCAACCGGCGCCCGCGGCCCCGGCACCAACCGCTCCCCCGGCTGATGCTCCGCCGGCTGCCGCCGTCAAATTCTGCCCCGAATGCGGCGCCAAGATACCGGAAGGCTCAGCCTTCTGCGGCGAGTGCGGCACCAAGGTCCAATAATAACGAAAAAATGCGATGTGAGGTAATGATTAAATGATCTGCAAAGAATGTGGCAATGAGGCTGGAAACGGCAAATTCTGTGTCAGCTGCGGAGCCCCGACCGGCGCGGCCGCAGCGCCCCCGGCGGGCAACAACATGGTGCCGCCAACCCCAGCACCCCCGGCCAATGCCGGCCCCCGCATGCGCCGGGCCCACGAAGTCGAGTTCAAGATATACGGAGAGGACCTGCAGTTTGTGGAAATCATGCTCGACCCTCAGGAAACCATCGTGGCCGAGGCCGGGGCCATGATGTATATGGACAGTGAGATCAGAATGGATACCATCTTCGGCGACGGTTCCGGCAAGGGTGGCACCGATCTCAAGAGCAAACTGTTTTCCGCCGGCAAGCGCATGCTGACCGGGGAGAGTTTGTTCATGACCGCCTTCACCAACACCGCCGCCACCAAGAAATGCGTATCCTTCGCGGCCCCCTACCCCGGCCGGGTGGTGGATTTCGACCTGACCGATTACAACGGGGTGCTTATCTGCCAGAAGGATGCTTTCCTGTGCGCCGCCAAGGGGATTTCGATCGGCATCGCCTTCAATAAAAAGATCGGGGTAGGCCTGTTCGGCGGAGAAGGATTCATCATGCAGAGGCTGGAGGGCGACGGCCTGGCCTTCATGCACGCTGGCGGGACCATCATCAAGAAGGACCTGGCCCGGGGCGAGACCTTGAAGTTGGACACCGGCTGCCTGGTGGCCCTGACCCAAACCGTGAATTATGACATCCAATTTGCCAGCGATATCAAGAGCGCCATCTTCGGCGGCGAAGGTATGATCCTGGCCACCCTGACCGGACCGGGCACAGTATGGATGCAATCATTACCGTTTTCACGGTTGGCCGACCGCATCTATGCCGCCAGCCGGGGCGGGAAGAAGAAGGACGAAGGCAGCCTGCTGGGCAACATCGGCCTGGATACCTTCCTGGGCGGCGATTAAGCTCGCTTCCTCGCTTGGACGAGCAGGGTTATCAATAAAACACCAACCGCAGCCGCCAGGGTATCGATGCCAATATCGGCAACCATAAAAGCCCGGCCGGATACAAACAGCTGGTGGATTTCATCAAAGACGGCATAAGCAGCAGGAATAGTCAGAGCTGCTGCCGTCTGTTTTTTCCTGCCCCAGGAATGCTGTGCCGCGGCCAGCCAACATAAAATCCCCAGAACAAAGAATGCTATCCCATGGGCGGATTTCCTTACCGTATGCTGCCATTGAGATATGAAATCATTCTGCTCGGGCGGCGGAAGTTCTTTGAAATCCGGCACCATTAACTCCGCCCCGGTGCGAATAACCTGCCCGCTCTGGGCGTTGGACTCCAGGGCTGTTTTGGCCGAGAACGAGAAAATGCATGCCATCCATAAAATAACCAGCAGCCAGCAGAAGCCCTGGCGAAGCTTGGCCTCGCTGCTATTCCTTACATCTTCAGTCATCTCTTGCCTTCGTCTGTTTTTCCATAGAATAATCCAATTTAGCTTAAAATCCCGTCGATCCTCTCCTGGAAGATACTGAACCACTCCAGCATCACCATGGTATAACCCTCAAGTTCGCCGTAATGGTAGCTTTCCACCGGGATGCGGCGGTTAATAAATAACTCCCACTTATCTTCCAGGCTCTCAACTGACAGGGTGCAGGCATGGAACTGCCCGTTTAAAGCGAACAACTCCAATAGATGCTGCCGGGATATCCCGCTTATGTCCGCCACCAATATCCCTATCCGTATGGTCGGAGTTATTATGTCGTCCACATTGTCTTCGCACATGATAAAGCCGGTAAAATTCAATTTCTTCAACCTGATGAACCAGCGTTCGGGGCTGGGCCTTTGGAGAACCTCGGCAAATTCCCAGATATCCTGGTTAAGCTTGGCTAACAGCTGCTCGGTGATTATTCCGTCCATTGATTGACCTCCTTCCAAATAAATGGTCCGCTACCTTTATTTTATCTGTTTTTCTGTTTTATTGTGGAAATCATCTATCAATCAGATAATTATTTAATAACTTGGTGCCTGTCCCCAAGTTATTCCAGGGATGGTTGTTGCTAAATCATTACAGAAAGCAAAAAATAGAACCAGGACTATCCCTTCAGTTGAGGATGTTCCGATTGATTCGCGTTGATTTTGCCAAATGGAGGTTGCTATGGATAAACTGTATGTGGTTACAGGCGCGGCCGGCCACTTGGGCAGTGCGATTATCCTGCAATTGATTAGAAACAGACAAACTGTCCGGGCTTTGGTGATGCCGATGGAAAAGCACATCCCCGAAAACGCGGAAATATATTTCGGTGACGTACGTGATAAAGAAAGCATCGAACCTTGTTTTGAGAATCTGAACGGGCGCGAGCTGATCATAATCCACTGTGCCGGGATAGTATCCATCGCCACCAAATTCGATCAGATGCTGCATGATGTAAATGTGACCGGAACCAGGAATGTCGTTGAGCTCTGCAAGAAGCACCATGCCGCCAAGCTGGTTTATGTCAGTTCGGTTCATGCCATCCCTGAAAAGCCTAATGGCACGGTAATGACGGAAATAAATGAATTCAGCCCCGACCAGGTGACAGGATGTTACGCCAAGACCAAGGCGGAAGCCACCGCCTATGTTCTGGCCGCTGCCAAACAGGGCTTGAATGCCTGCGTCGTTCATCCCTCCGGCATCGTCGGCCCCTACGACTACGGCCGCGGGCATATGACAACCATGATAATCGATTACTGCCAGCGAAGATTAACCTCGGGCGTCAATGGCGGGTATGACTTTGTCGATGTGCGCGATGTGGCCAACGGTGTCGTCGCTGCCTGCGATGCCGGAAGACCAGGCGAGTGCTATATCCTCTCGAACAGATACTTTAAGGTGAGTGAGATCCTCCTCATGCTGCACGAAATCACGGGTAAGAGAAAGATAAAGAACTTCTTGCCGCTTTGGTTTGTGAAAGCCACCGCTCCCCTCGCGGAATTATATTATAAGATATTGCGGCAACCGCCGTTGTTTACCCCCTATTCCATCTATACACTCAATACCAACGCACTGTTTTCGCACCAAAAAGCCACGCATGAATTAGGCTATACCACCAGGGATATGAAAGAGACCTTGAGCGACACCGTCAGCTGGCTGAAAGAGATGGGTAGAATCTAGCGCTGCCGCCCAATAACTTGGTGCCTGTCCCCAAGTTATTGAGGGTAAAGTATAAAAATTCCTCTAAAAATATGCTTGACATGTGTGGTGGGAAGAATATAATGAAATTAGCTGAATGAATGTTCCGTCAGATTATCGGAGGAATTGATATGTCGTTGCGCAGGACCGCAAATATGCAGGAAAAACAAGAAAAAATCCTGGAATGTGCCCTGGAGTTGTTCGCGGAGAAAGGCTATGTCAACACCCGGGTAAGAGATATCATTGACCGATCTGGTTTCGGGACGGGAACCTTTTACAAATATTTTGACAGCCAGGAAAAGGTTTTGACCGAACTACTCAGCGAATTTTTAGACGAGATAATCGAGAGTGTAACCGAGTTTTTCAAAACAGAGGAAGATCTGTTCATACGGTTCATCGAATCGAAACGATTCATCCTTGAGGTTTTTGTCCGCAACGAAAAGATGGCGGAGATATATAGCCGGGTCCGTGGATTGGGCAGTAATGTGGACCAATGCCTGAAGGATTTTGACGACCGGCTGATACTTTTCATGAGCAAGAACAATCAATATGGCATCGATAATGGTGTCTTCTGCGACCTTCCCGTTTTACCCATAGCCTATTCCACTTTAGCGATCATCAACTACGCCGTCTATAAGTGGGTCGTAATGAAGGACATCTCGGCGGAGGAGATGGTCTCCCTGGTCCTGTCCTTTCACCGTTCTTTGGCCCTCGGCCTGCTCAACGCGGATTACCTGGCGCAGAATCCGGGTAAATATCCCAGAATGGAAGAGGAAGCAAACAGATGCGCATGGCCCAAATCAATCTGGCAACAAGACCCCACTGGTATTCAGTAGTCGTAGCCTGTAGCGTGTTTATTTTTTTGCACAACAGTGAATGAATGTTCAGTCATAGTCCAACGATTACCCCGGTTGCAGATTATTTATCGCATCAAGCGAAACGACAGAGCGAGTCTCGTGATAGGCAGAAAGGAGTGACCATTCAGTGTAGCTGACGATATCCAAGGTGATCGGCACGTGACATTTACAAACCATTTTGGGAGGAGGTGAGATCATGAATACTCTGTGCATGGATTATTTTGTTGAGGAAGATGATAAGCAACGAATCATTAGAAAGGTCCTCGATAAGATTAACGCGTTGTCTTCTGATGCCCGGGTTTATTTCACCATTTCGCTGGATTCTGATTACGAAGAATTGTGTAAGGAATTGGAGCGTGAGGGCTGCATAATGTCCGCCAATAGACGGTGTATGTTGTCCAGAAATTGACGGATATGCTGGCCAAAAGCTTTCCCCTTTTGGGGGGGAGAATTAATTCAATTCTCCCTCGATTACGAACTTCACCATGCTATCATCGATGATT
>JBEHWJ010000043.1:0-16688 GCA_040217755.1 Syntrophomonadaceae bacterium
CCCCAGCATAAGTTTCGAGGTCAATAACCTGGCCATAGAAAGCCCTTACCAGGGATTCTATAACGCCTATAACGTCCTGGCCGCAGTGGCCCTGGCCCGGCTGACCGGGATGGACGCCGGGGTGATCCAAAAAGCCATCGCTGAATTCCGGCCCCAGGCGGGGCGTATGGAGACTTTCTCCGTCAGGGGCAAAAAGATTATCCTTATCCTTATCAAAAATCCTACCGGATTCAACCAAAGTCTCAGCATGCTGGGGATGGACCCCGCCGCCAAAAACCTCTTTCTGGCTTTAAATGATAATGCCGCTGACGGACGGGACGTGAGCTGGATCTGGGACGCTGATGTGGAGATATTGGCCCAGGGGATGGATGCCATCAACCGGGTCATCTGTTCCGGACAGCGCAGCGGGGATATGGCGGTCAGAGTCAAATACGCCGGCATTCCGACGGACAAGATACTGATCCAGTCAGAACTGGGGGAAGGGATAGTCCGGGCGGTAAATGAAGAATCCACGATTACCTACATACTTTGCACTTATACCGCCTTGTTCGCCAGCCGCAAGATACTGGTCAAACTGCAGCAGCAATACCCCTCCCCGCAACCGGGGGGGACAAGAACCAGAGGACGATCGACCTAGAAGTTTTCTCCCGAATGTTCAGTTAAGCCATAAGGTGGTGTGACATGATGAAATTTTGCCTGGCTCACATGTATCCCGACTTGATGAACCTTTACGGCGATCGGGGCAACCTGATCTGCCTGCAAAAAAGACTACAGTGGTACGGATTCAGCTGCGACATCAAAAGCATTTATCTGGGCGACCGCCTGGACTTCGATCAGATAGACATGATCTTCATGGGCGGTGGCTCTGACCGCGAGCAAGGCCTGGTCTATGAGGACCTGGTCGAAAAGGCGGATCAACTGCACCGGGAGATCGAGGCCGGCCTGCCCATGCTCTGCATATGCGGAGCCTATCAATTGCTGGGCGCCTACTACCAATCCCATGAGGGCCAGGTGATGCAGGGACTGGGCTTCTTTCCTTTCCATACCGAAGGCCGGAAAGACCGCCTGATCGGCAATATCTTGCTGGAAGCAGAAATCGACGGGGTGATTACTACTCTGGTCGGTTTCGAAAACCACGGCGGCCGCACCTATTTTCGGGATCCGGGACTGCAGCCACTGGGCCAGGTAGTGGTCGGATACGGCAATAACGGTGAAGACAAGAACGAAGGGATGAGGTTCGGCAACCTCATCGGGACCTATCTGCACGGGCCTCTCCTGCCCAAGAACCCCCTGCTGGCTGATTTCTTTATTAAGAATATGGCCGCCCGGAAGGGAGTGGAGCTTAACCGCTGCCTCGATGATTCCATCGAGCATATCGCCCACGAACAGGTGCGCAAAATGATACTTTCCGCAAAATAAGCATAAAACGGGCTGGTTTGGGTACTCTATTAGCAAAAAGTACCATAAAGGGGTCGATTGCTATGAACCCGGACACCAATGTGCTGGCCTTCTATCCGTTTCCTTCCGACTCGATATATCTTCGCATGCAGGAAGTCCTGGCCGCCGATGATTCTGACATAAAGATAATCCTTGATTACCTGGTCGCCAACCGGGGCAAGATGCTGAGGCCGAGGATGGTCTTCCTGGCCGCGTCCCTGGCTCCCCACGACCAGGAAATAGTCCGGGATGCGGCGGTGGCGGTGGAGCTGATCCACATGGCCTCACTGGTGCATGATGATGTGATAGACCAGGCCATGTCCCGGCGCGGCCGGGACAGCCTCAACAAGCGCTGGGGAAACCATGCCAGCGTGCTGGCCGGCGACTATCTGTTCGCCACCGCTTTTCAGCTGATAAATGAGCATGGGATGAGGTCGATCATGGAAAATATAACGACTACCATCCGTATCATGTGTGCCGGGGAGATAAAGCAGATGTCCCTGATCCGCAACCTGGATATAACCATCGAGGATTACCTACAAAAATGCTATGGCAAAACCGGCTGTTTATTCGCCTCCAGCTGCGTGGTGGGAGCCCTGGCCGCCGGGTTGCCCGAGGAGACCGTCTATGCTCTGGAACAGTATGGTCTCTGCCTGGGCTACGCCTACCAGATCATCGACGATCTGCTCGACTTCCAGGCCGACAGTGCCCGGTTGGGCAAACCGGTAGGCAACGACCTGGAGGAAGGCAACATAACCCTGCCGGTCATCCAGGCGCTGCAAAGCAGCCTGCACGGGCAAGGCCTGCGCTCCCTGCTGGAGGACGAAGGTATTCCGGTAACCGAAAAGATGCCGGAGATAATACAAATATTGCATGCCACCGGCGCTATAGAAGATTCCCTGAGGCTGGCCCGCCAATTCATCGACCGGGCCCGGGCGTATTTGCAGGTACTGCCGCCGGGAGCCACGGTCAAGCAGCTCAACGCTCTGGCCTGGTATCTGCTGGAAACATATGACCATATGCTGGCCGGACCGGCGCCGACCCGGCAGAGCGAGGCGGTCCATTGATGCATGTCGATACCGCTTCCGCCAACCCGCTGCGGGCTGAAAGCCAGTATGGAAAAGGGACCGGCTGGACCCAGGCTGGCTATCTTTATCACTACATCTTTCGCATCTTGCCATGGGTAAACCGTTTGCTGGATATTTGGCGGGAGGAGGCCGGCCGATGCGCCGACGAAGAACTGCGGCGGCAAGCGATGGCCAGTATTGCCGGTAAAAATTTTCATTGCCAGGGCGGTGCTTTCCTGGCGGTTGCCAACCCCGCGGCCGAAGCCAGCCTGGTACCGCTCATCGTCGCCTATCAAACCCTGTGCGACTACCTCGACAACCTGTGCGACCGGGCCCACTGCCTGGATGGTCAGGCATTCCGCCAACTGCACCTTTCCTTGCTCGATGCCTTAAATCCAGGCGGAACGCGGCGCAACTACTACCGGTACTACCCATACCGCGATGACAGCGGTTATATCGATAAACTAGTGGAGGAATGCCGCCGGCGCCTGATGGAACTGCCGTCCTACCATCTCGTTCACCAGGAAGTGGCCGGACTGGCCAACCTTTACATCGACTTGCAGGTAAAGAAACATATAGCCTGGGAGATGCGGGAAAAGACCCTTATCGATTGGGCGCAGGGCAACCTGAATTGGAATCCGGGCATAGAATGGAACGAGTTTGCAGCTGCTGCCGGCTCGACCCTGGCCCTGTTCGCTTTGCTGGAAGTGGCCTCCCGCCCGGATGCCCATCCCGCCCAGGCAGCGGCGGTGCTGGATGCTTATTTCCCTTGGATCTGCGGGCTGCACATACTTCTGGACTATTGTATCGACCAGCAGGAGGACCGGGAGGGGGGAGACCTCAATTTCACCTTCTACTATCCCAGCCGGGATTACATGATCGAGCGCTTGCGGACCTTCATCCGTGAAGCTCATAACCGGGCCGGCGCCATGACCCAGCCCGGATTCGCCAAAACAGTCATCGAAGGGTTGCTGGCCATGTATTTCACCGACCAGAAAGTGGCCCGACAGGGTTTGAACGACCTGGCGGGAGAGTTATTAAGAGAATCGGGCCGCGGCGCCCGTTACACCTATCAAATTTGCCGGCTGGTGCGCAAGGTTATCTAAAGCCTAAACCTGACCCCCATATTGCTTCATTATAGACACGGCTTGGTCCACGTTTTGGTTGGCAGTGACCAATACTACCATAAAGGATTTGCCGCCCGCCTGGTTTTCATAGTTGGCTCCCACTCCTGATTCGCTGGCTTCCGCCGCCAACAGCGGATTGGCGCCGTCATCCACGCCGGCACTGTTGCTGTAAATGGTGGGCCCATGCAGAGTCGTGGCATTATTGATAGGACTATTGTATTCCTGGTCGTTGGTGGTCCCGAATCTCGAGACCTGATCGAGCTGAATGGAACCTTCATCCTCCACCAGGCCTGCGTTTTTTAGGGCCTCCACCGCGTCGGCCGCTTTGGTACTGGATCCGAAGAACCCAAAAATACTGCGTTCATTTTTATCCAACTCCATTGTATATCCTCCTGTCATTTTCTATTAATTTGCTTGTTCCCGGGTCTTTTTATTCGGTTATGAAAATCCGGAGTTGAACCTTTAATAGGTAAGACGAAAAGATGTGAATAGGGAAAAAGTGGTTTGCAGGCCGGCAATATATCCGATTAAATAGAGATGACAGCAAAAGCGGAAATGCAGGGATGGACAGGGGACGATCCGTTCTGGAAATTGACCCGGCAATCCCCGGTAATCCTACCATCAGCAATCGAACGGAGTTCCGAAAAAGGGGGAACCACTCATGGAGAAACAATACATGGAGCGTTTTGTGCGTAATATCGGCATATTTACGGAGGAAGAACAGAAGTGCCTGAGAAATTCCGCCATCGCCGTGGCCGGAGTCGGAGGGGTAGGCGGGTTGCTGGTGGAGAGACTGGTCCGGTTAGGGATCGGCACTATTAAGATCACCGACATGGGGACCTTCGAAATGAGCAATACCAACCGCCAGTTCGGCTGTTCGGTGCTTACCGATGAATGTCATAAAACAGCGGTGGTCAGCCAATCGGTGCGGGAGATCAATCCCGAAGCCCATATCATCTGCGACGATCATGGTATAACCACTAGCCTGGATGCTGAGCAATTAGCGGACGGTGCGGATTTGGTCATAGATGAGATGGACTACGGCGCCTGGAAAGAATCAATCTACCTGCAACGGGCGGCCAGGAACAGGGGTGTTTATTATTGTTTTGCCGGGGCGATCGGTTTTGGGGCCCTGCTGACCAATTTTGCTCCCGATGGCATCACCCTCGAAGAATACAATGGTTTGGCGGCTGGGCAAGACCTGGAAAGCTTGGAAACCATCGAGGTAGCACCGGAAAAGGTATTGCCGGTTGCTCCTTCCTATATCAACACTGCCATGAACAGCCAGATGATGGGCGAAATCCTGGCGGGTCTGAGACCGATACCAACTTGCAGTATTGGGGTAGGACTGGCGTCAATTTTGGCCGCCAATGCTGCCGTTAATATCTTGTTGAAACGCAAAGATGTGATAAAAGCCCCCCGATACATTTACCTGGACCTGCTGGACCAGCAGTTCACCACCGGAACCATTTGAGGAAATGAACACGGCGTAATCTTTCACCAACACATATTTATAGGGTTATAAATAGAAGTCTGTACCCCAATATGGTAATATTGTTGAAATTATCATGGATGGTGACGATTTATATGGTCTATGTGATTTTAGGTGTCATCGGATATTTACTCTTCATTTTAGCGGATTTAAATAAAACGAAAGAAATACATCCAGTATTCAATTTTGCTGCTGCAGTTGGACTACTTCTGCTTATTTTCTCAACAATCCGCATCGTTCAGGTATTTCCTGCATCTTTCAGACTCCCTGGAATATGGCCGCTGATATGCTTTATTATTGCGTCGCTCTGTATGGGGATTCAATTGTATATAATATTTTTTGCGGTTCCGTTCAACAAAACTTATGTAGAAATAGGGGATTATGAGATAGTCGATACCGGTTTCTTCGCACTGGCTCGTCACCCGGGGGTCATGTGGTTCTTTTTGTTTTACCTTTTATTGTGGCTGGGAACTGGAAAGATGATGGTCTTGTGGGCTAATGTGGTATGGACCATCTGTGACGTCATCCATGTCTTCCTTCAGGATCGCCTTTTTTTCCCTCGCATGTTTAAAGACTACGACGTATATATAAGTAGGGTTCCATTTATGATACCCAATCGAAAAAGCCTCAACAATTTCTTCAAAAAGTAAATTTTAGAAACTATTTTGGTAATATTTACGAATATTGTTGTAATTAGATATTTAATCATTTATGCTGAATTAAGTGTAATATCGATAAATGCGGGATTTAACTATATACATATGACGGGAAGGGCGGGCACGCCCGGATTGGGATTCTTAACAGAATAAATAATGGGATTCGGTTGGAGCGCTAAAACTGGTGGTTTTGCGCTGTTTGGCGTTTCCCAATAAAGCATTATGCAGTGCGGGGGATCAGGATGTATCTGGACGAGAAGTTCCGTAAAAAACAATATGACCAGATATGGCAGGAGTATTGCGGATTTCTCGACCTTTCCATGCCCCAATATATAGATATCCAGAACCGGCTTATGATGGAGCAGTTGGAGCTTTATGTCAGCTGTGAGCTGGGCCATCACATAATGAAAGGCAAGAAACCGTCAACTGTAGCGGAATTCCGTAAAATCGTCCCACTGACCACATATGAAGATTATGCTGACTTTCTATTGAACAAAGTCGAATCGGCCTTACCTGCCAAACCTTTGGTATGGATCGAGACCACCTGGGAGGGTGCCAGGAATCCGATTAAAGTAGCCCCCTATACCGAAGGAATGGTCAAAAACTATAACAACGCCATAATGGCCATCATAGTCCTGGCGACCAGCCATGCCCGGGGAGAATTCAGTCTTCGCGGCGGTGAGAATTTCCTGTACGGAATGGCGCCTCTGCCCTACCTGACCGGCTTGATACCCCATCTGGTTTCTAACACCTTCACCGTAAACTTCATGCCGCCCATAACTGATGCCGAGACGATGGGATTCCGGGAGCGGTCCAGGGCGGGATTCCAGATGGGCTTGCAGAGGGGGGTGGACCTCTTTTTCGGTTTGAGCAGCATCGTGGCCAAGATGGGAGAATCCTTTTCCTCTGGCGGCAGTGGAAGCATCCAGATAATGAAGAATTCCCCTAAAATGAATGGTCGTCTATTCAGAGCCTGGCTGAACAGCAAACAGGAGAAGACGCCGATAAGGCCGAAGGACGTCTGGACATTAAAGGGATTGGCCTGCACCGGAACCGACACCGCCAGTCTTAAGCCCAAGATAGAAGAATATTGGGGGGTAAGGCCCCTAGAGCTGTTTGGGGGTACAGAATGCAGTTGCATAGCCACAGAAACCTGGAAAAAGGATGGGCTGGTATTTTACCCCGATATTGATTTCTATGAATTTATACCCAAGGTTGAGATTGACAAGAACCTGGATAATCCGTCCTATCAACCGAATACCTATCTGATGGACGAGTTGGTCCCCGGCAACCAATACGAATTGGTCATATCCAATTTTAAAGGCGGCGCTTTTGCCCGCTACCGTACCGGTGACATGTTCCGGTGTATTTCGCTGAGTAATAAAGAGGAAGGCATAAAACTGCCCCATTTTGCTTATATCGACAGGTATCCGACCATCATTGATATTGCTGGTTTTACCCGCATCTCCGAGGAAACCATCAATCAGGCCATCCGCATATCCAAACTAGACATCGACGACTGGTTAGCTGTGAAAGATGTGGCGGAGGATAACAAGACCTTCCTGCATCTTTATGTGGAGATAGGAATGGAAGGGATGAGGTCGGGGCTCAACCAGGACATGATCGGAGAGCACCTGTCAATTTATTTTAGACACATCGACTCCGATTATAAGGATTTAAGAGCCCTGTTGGGAATAGATCCTCTCAAAATAACAGTGATGCCCCAGGGTACCATAGGGCAGTTCCTGGATACATTCGGGCGTAATATCCGCCGCATGAATCCTTCCCACTACGATCTGGTGGAGATTTTGAAAATTGCGGGCGACAGTGCCAGAAGAGAGGTGTCTTGATGCCGCTCTCCCAAATATTCTTTTGGTCGGTGCCAATAGTGGCGTTGATAAGCTACTGCCTTTTGGCGCTGTTTATGAGTTTCACCCAGAAGGATAAATATATCAGGTATTTCATGCTCGTATTGGGCTCTTTGATTATCTGGACCGCCGGCGCCCTGATGATGAAACTGCAAGTCTATCCTGGAGTACTGTACTGGAACCGGATCATGGTCGCTGGAACTCTGGCGACTCCCTTCCTCATCTACCTTTTTGCCTCTGTTTTTACTGACACCTATAATAAATTCATGATAACCCTGCTGGGTGGTTTGTCCGCCGCCGCCATAGCCGTTGATTTAATGGGTTATATAGTTTCCGATGCCGGAGTTATCATTAATCGTACTCTTTTTAACGGCCGGCCATATGATGAAGTGCAGTTTACTTATACAATGGGGCCAGCAGCCTATCCGATATATGCCCTGATGTTCCTTATCATCATCGCCGTAATTGTCAGAGTCAGCCGCGGCAAACAATCCGGCAAGATATCCTATAGCCAGATCAAGCTGATAGTTTTTGGGGCCTTGATAATGTTCGTGGGATCATTACTGAACCTGGTCCCTGCAATTGGAAAATATCCAGTAGACATCCTGGCTACTTTTGTCAATGCCATTCTGATCGTCGTCGCCATCTACAAGTACCGCATGCTGGAACTAAGGTTTGTGGTAACCAAGGGGCTGATATATTCAGCTTTCGCCATACTGCTAACGGTAGCCTACGTTTACATGGTGGTGACGGTATATAAGTATATCAGTACCCAAAATAATGAGCTCATTCCTTACATCACGGCTTTGTCAGCTCTGGTAATAGCTTTCCTGTTTCAGCCGTTGTATAAACAGACTGGCAAGATGGTGGACAAATTGTTCCACCGAGCCGAATATATGCGGCGCCAGGCCCTCCGTAATTTCAGCATGATCATCTCCAACAACCTTGACCTTCGCAATATCGCTGATCTTTTGATCGATTCGGTGCAGCAGGCTATCCGGGCCAACAATGTCCTGTTGTTTATGAAGAATGAGGAAAAAGGTCACTACCATGTATTCCATAACACCGCGCAGATATTCAGGCCGGATTTGAATATACCCGCCGATAATCCGATAGTTCTTTGGTTTGAATCGGACCACTCCAGCTTGTCCCGGGCGGAGATGCATTCGCTGCCCTTTTTTAAATCCATGTGGGACAAGGAAAAAAGGACGCTTGACGAACTGGGCATTGAAGTTATCATACCCATCAAGAGCCGCAGCGAGGTCATCGGTCTTTTGATGCTGACCCGCAAGAATAGTAATACCGCCTACAATGTGGAAGACGTTGATCTGCTTACCTACCTGGGTGCTTCCACCGGGGTAGCCCTCGACAATGCCCGCTTGTACTCGCGCTCCCAGTCCGAAGCCATGACCGACAGCCTGACCAAGCTCCACAACCACCGCTATTTCTACCGCGCCTTGGAGGAGGAAGTCGAAAAACTCGGTACCGGGGAATTGTCCCTGCTGATGATCGACCTCGATCTGTTTAAACTTTTCAACGATCTCTACGGGCACGTGGAGGGAGACAACGCCCTGGAGACGGTGGCCTCCATCCTCACCCGCAACGTCGGCAGCAAAGGCATAGTCTGTCGCTACGGCGGGGAGGAATTTACGGTGCTGCTGCCTCGCTGTGACACCAAGATGGCCTATGACCTGGCCGAAAAGATTAGAATTGATATAGAGAAAACCTTCTTTAGTATGAACGACGTCACCCAGAGGTTCCTGACGGCCAGTGTAGGTGTCTGCACTTATCCTTATGCCGCGCCCAACACCGATGAATTGCTGAAACGAGCCGACATCGCCATGTACACCGCCAAGAATTCCGGTAAAAACAAAACCGTTATCTATACCCCGGAGATCCGGTTGACTGAACCGTCCATGCAGGGGATGATGAGCACCAGCGGACCCATGAAGCCGAATTTCGCCGCCACTATATACGCCCTGACCGCGGCCATCGACGCCAAGGACCACTATACCTTCGGCCATTCCCAAAAGGTAGCCGAATATGCCACCCTCCTGGCCAGCAAATTGTCCCTGGACAAATCTCATGTGGAGCTGATCCAGGAAGCGGCCTTGCTGCACGATATCGGCAAGATCGGGATACCGGAGCATATACTGACCAAGACCGGCCGCCTTACCAATGAGGAATTCGATATAGTCAAACAACATGTGGAGATGTCGATCACCATAATCAAGCATCTTCCTTCCATGAACCATGTTATACCCGCAGTCATTGGCCACCACGAACGCTGGGATGGCAAAGGCTACCCGCGCGGCCTGAGGTGTGAAAATATTCCTTTGGCAGCCCGCTGCCTGGCCATCGCCGATGCTTTCGATGCCATGACTTCCAACCGTCCCTACCGCAACAGCCTGACCGTCAACGCGGCTTTGGGGGAAATCGAAAATAATGTAGGCACCCAGTTCGACCCGCTGCTGGCTAATATCTTCGTCAAGCTGGTGCGGGAAGGAGTCATAAAGACTGAGAGCCAACCATCGATCAAGGTAGTAAGTTAAACACCATATGCCGGACAAGCGCCCAGGAGCGGCCCGGGGATACCAACCCGCTGGCCGCTGATATTTTTTTACCCCCTCTGGCAAGGATATAGGGAAGGGAACAAGCAGGAATTGCTGAAGTCGATGACAAATTATAGAATCAAATATAAAGGGGGTGCATCATGCAGCTTACCGTAACCATCCTGGTCGAGAATACCGCTCCTACCCCGGGATTGATGGGGGAATACGGGTTTGCCTGCCTGGTAAATATCGACGGCCGCAGCCTGTTGTTCGATACCGGCAGTGAACAGGCGTTATTTCACAACAGCAGGGTATTGGGAGTCAACCTGGCTGAGATCGGAGAGGTGGTCATAAGCCATGGCCATTTTGACCATACTGGAGCCCTCCTGCCCCTCTTGGAGCAGTACGGCCCCAAGCGGATTTTGGCCCATACCCGGCTCTTCCTGCCCCGGATGTTGCCCAAGGCCAAAGGCGGGTTCACTTCTATCGGCACCCCTTTTGCCCGGGCTGAACTGGAGAATGCCGGGGCCACCTTTATTTTGTATGATCAGTGGAAGGAGATCTGGCCAGGAGTCTATCTGAGCGGCGAGATCCCCCGCTTTAACGAGTTTGAGGATGTGGGCGGAGATTTCAAGGTCGAGGTGAATGGGCGATTGGAGGACGACCATCTGGAGGATGATATGGCCCTGGTAGTCGACTTGCCGGATGGCTTGGTGGTCATCAGCGGCTGTGCCCACGCCGGTTTCCTCAACATAATCGAGCAGGCCCGGCGAATTACCGGCAAATCAAAGATTCTGGCTTACATCGGCGGGACGCACCTGATGAACGCTTCCGAAAGCCGTATCGATAAGACTATCCAGGCATTACGAGCCCTGGACATCGACCGGCTGGTGGTGGCTCACTGCACCGGCTTTCATGCCGCGGCACGCTTGTACAATGCACTGGGAAGCAAGGTAATCAAAGGTGAAACCGGTATGAAGTTTAGATTTCCATAAATGGCGCCAGTGAATTATCATAATATCTGGAGGTGTAGCCGCTTGGATCCCAGCCAATTCAAACTTAAACCCAAGGATCTGTCCAGGACTTGTAAACCATCATCCTTCCGATTCGGCAGTACTGCTGAAATAGATCCGCTGCAAGGAATCATCGGCCAGGAAAGAGCGGTACGCTCGCTGGGGTTTGCGCTGGACATCAAGAACGAAGGCTATAATGTCTTCCTGTCCGGATATTTCGGAACCGGTAAGACGACCCTGGCCCGGGAGATGCTCAACCAGAAGGCCAGCCGTGACCCGGTACCGGCCGACTGGTGTTATGTCAACAACTTCCAGGAGCAGGAGTTTCCCCGGGCGGTGAGCCTGCCAGCCGGGTGGGGCCAACAGTTCCGCAATGAAGTGGCCGCGGCCATGGACAACTTTGCCAAAAATATCGGCAAGGCTTTCCAGAGCGAAGCATTTGAGCTGCAAAAAAGCACCCTGGTGAATAAATTCATGGAGGATGGCAACCTTCTCTATGTGCGCCTGGAGGAGGAAGTGCGCACCTATGGCTTCACCATCTCCCGCACCCAGACCGGAGTCAACAGCATACCCTTGAAGGAGGACGGCTCCCAACTGAGCCAGGATGAGTTCCTGGCCATGCCGGAAGAGGAGCGGGTGGAACTGATGCGGAAAAGCGCGCTGGTGCAGGACCGCATCAACGACTCCTACCGCCAGTACCGGGAGCTGGAAAAGGAACTCAAGGAAAGGCTCAAGGAACTGGAGGTTGAGACCGCGCGCCAGGTAGCCGCTCCTGATTTTGCCGCCATGGAGAAAAAATATGCCCAGCTGGCCGATGTTATAGAATACCTGACCACGATGCAGCAGGATATCCTCGATAATATAGAATTATTCAAAGCCAGTGATGACGATTCGCCCATGAACCTGCTGCGGCGGTTGGATAAGCGGGCGTTGCTGCGCCGATACCAGGTAAACCTGATCGTTGACAATTCATCTCTCCAGCATGCCCCGGTCATATATGAGACCAATCCCAGTTATGCCAACCTGTTCGGGCAGATCGAGTTCGAAAGCGAGTTCGGGGTGTTGACCACCGACTTTTCCCGCATCAGGGCCGGGTCCATCCACAAGGCCAACGGCGGCTACCTGGTGATGAATGTCTATGATATCATAAGAAACTATTACGTCTGGGATAAGCTGAAGCGAGTCCTTAAAAACGATGAGATAGTGGTGGAGAGTTTAAGCAAGACTTTCGGGCTGGGCAACGCTGAGACCCTCGAGCCCAAACCTATACCCATCGACCTGAAAGTGATACTGATCGGCGACCCCCAATATTACTACCTTCTATATAATTATGATGAGGAGTTCCAAAAGCTATTTAAGATAAAAGCCGACTTCGATATCGACATGGACCGCACCCCTTCCAATACCAGGGATTACGCCCGCTTCGTCAGTTCGGTGTGCAACAGTAAAAAACTGCGGCATTTCAAGGCCGGCGCCGTAGCCCAGGTGGTCGACTACGGCAGCCGCATGGCCGATGACCAGAACAAGCTGAGCACGCTGTTCAATAAGTTGGTGGAGATAATCTATGAGGCCAATTGCTGGGCCGGGTATGACAATGCCGAACTGGTCGAACGCGAACACGTCCGCCGGGCCATATCCGAGAAAAAGGACCGGTCAGCCATGATCGAGGAACGGCTGCAGGAATATATCGAAGAGGGGACGATCATGATAGATGTCTCCGGCAGCAAGGTAGGGCAGTTGAACGGGCTGGCGGTGTATCAGGTGGGGGACTATCAGTTCGGCAAACCGGTGCGCATTACTGCCAAGACCTTTATGGGTGAAAAAGGATTGGTCAATATCGAGCGGGAGATACACTTGAGCGGCAGCATCCACAGTAAAGGGGTCCTGACCTTGAATGGCTATCTGGGTGCTCAATACGCCCAGGACAAACCCCTATCCCTCTCCGCCAGTCTGACCGTCGAACAGAACTATGCCGGCATCGAGGGAGACAGCGCCTCCAGTGCGGAATTATATACCCTTCTCTCCAGTTTGGCCGAAGTACCCCTGCGCCAGGGGATAGCGGTGACCGGTTCGGTCAACCAGAATGGTGAGATACAGGCGATCGGCGGGGTTAATCAAAAAATTGAAGGATATTTCCGGGTATGTGAGAAACGCGGTTTGGACGGCCAACAGGGAGTAATCATCCCCTGGCAGAATATCCGCAACCTGATGCTGGATGAAGATGTCATCGCCGCGGTGAGGGCCAGGAAATTTAACATCTGGGCCATCAAACATGTCGATGAGGGATTGGAGATCCTGACCGGGATGGCGGCCGGGGAGCGCAAAGAAAACGGCGAATTTCCCGCCGATACTATCCATTACCGGGTCAACCGCCGCTTAAACGAGTGGACCAACCGCAGCGGTTTCAGGTTCATGGGGGGTGCCAAGCATGGTCAGACAGTGGTTCCGGGAACGAGAAGAAGGAGCAGGAGGGCTTAGACTGTGAGCAGGCATAAAATAATGCTGGTCGTCCTGATGGTACTGCTTTCGCTGGGGCCGGCCGGATGTGGGTACGATTACCGGTCATTATTGCCGGGAGCCAAGACCGAGGAGACGGCATTGATAAGGGTCAATATCCACTTCAGCGACCAGGCTGAGGTGGAGTGCTATGTCAAGAGCCTGGGGGTTGATACGGAAGCCCAGGTTTATTCCGGTGGTTCTTCCTTGAATTACATGTACGACCAGGATGGCAATGTCATGGGCTCCTATAACTATCATAACGTTCTCTACATGAAGGTGCTGCCTGATAATCCGGTCAGCGGGGACTGACCAAACAAAACGAGGGGGACAAGACAATGGAACAGGTTGAAGCCAAATGCATGTTGTGCGGCAAAGTGTATCAACTGGGGGAAGACGACAAGGATTTCAAAAAGGTGGCGGAGAAGAAAGCCGCCGATCCCAGCAAACCAGGAACCTTTATCTGCGACCTGTGCGCCAACAAGATCAGGTATGAATCGGACGATAAGAAGAAACATCCCAAGCCCTCCAGCAACTAACCGGCGGGCAGGCTATCTCCAGGGTTCATACCAGTGATAATCGATAAGGTCGATTCCGCTTTGGAGGGCGGCCTTCTGGGTATAGTAATTGGTCGCGCCGGCATAGACGTCGACCCAGTAAGGATACTTGCGCCACAGGCCATAATAGACATCACCGGTATCGTTGACTTCCAGCGTATCATACCAATCGCCCTGTATCTGGACCGGTTGGGCCAGGTAGAGAGTAGTGCCGAAAGGGATGACAGGCTCCCGGGCTTCCCCGCCCTCATCCAGCGGGTGGAGGGGATGAACCGCTCCGGAACCCAGGAAATATCCCCGGGCTGAAGCTGACGCCGGGGCCTGGGGGTGCTCGGTGTAATAAGTAGACTTCTGGCCTTCGACCGCGAATCGCACGTACCACACCGGTTGAGGAGCAGGGGGCAGGACGGGCGGCTGGTTCGACTCGATGTCAGGCCCAGGTTTGGTCTCCGGCTGGTAGGCCGACCGGAAAAAGAAATAAGAAGCCAGGAACAGGGACAAGATAGCCAGTGGGACCAGTATGATCCGGCCGTCTCGGGGCATCGGCAACACCTCCTGTATTGATTATTGTGGCTGGATTATTTTCTTTTTATTAATTGCAGATTGTGGATGGAATAATATTGACAAGAGTAGTTGTGATTAAAGGAGCTTAAACTGATGACGCCCACCAATAATGGCATCGACCAAAAACTGTTTGCCCGCCTGCTCGAATCGATCAAGGAAGCGCCCTTCTACAAATTGCTGGGCATCGAACTGGAGAGCATCGCTCCCGGCCGGTCGGTGTTTATCATGGAAGCTCGGCGGGAACACACCAATTCCATCGGAATGCTGCAGGGAGGGCTGGTCAGTTCCCTGGCCGATACATCCATGGGGATAGCGGTCCGCAGCCTGGGTGTGAATGCGGTTACCGTCGATTTATCGATCGGATTCACCGCGCCGGCCCGGTTGGGAGAAACCCTGCGCGCAGCAGGCAGCGTGGTCAAAGCCGGGCAGGATATCTTTTTTACCGAAACCAGGGTCATGGTGGGCGAGCGCCTCATAGCATACTGCAAAGGCACATTCTACAAGGTAGCCGAACTTGATTATTAAAAAAGTGGAGAGGACGTTTTGACACAGGGTCTGTTTAACTTAAAGGAATATGGCATAATTGCCTTTCAATCGACATCTCAAGCCCTGAAAGCGGAGCGGGTATTAAAGGAGGCCTCCGCTCAGTTTTTGGTCATACCTACCCCCCGCCAGATATCAGCCAGCTGCGGACTGGCCGTCAAGGTGGCCCCGGAGAACCTGGATGCGGTACGGGCGGCCCTGGAAGAGAAAATGGTCCGGATCGAGGGGGTCTACCATATCATCAACGCGGACGGGGCATCCCACCAGGAGAAACTAGATAATGACTGAATATTTGCAGCGACTGGGGGAAGTTTTTGCGTCGGGGGGACCTTTAGCCCGGGTCGTGGACGGCTATATTTACCGGGAAGAACAGGTGCGGTTCGCGGCGGCGGTGGGGGAGGCCCTGCAGGATGAACTATTCCTGGTGGCGGAAGCCGGGACCGGGGTGGGCAAGACTTACGGATACCTGGTGCCGGCTTTGTTATGGGCCCGCCAAAACCGGGAGAAGATAGTGGTATCCACCAAGACCAAAGCACTCCAGCAACAGATCGTGGACCGCGACCTGCCCCAATTGGAACGGGCCCTGGACTTTGATTTCAAGTATGTCGAAGCCAAGGGCCGCGAAAATTACCTGTGCTGGAGCAAGTACCAGCGGATATTGTCGGGCCGGAAATCCTTGGATAAGGACCAGGTTGACTTCTTCCAGAAGATGATGGCCTGGGCCGAATCCACCCGCAGCGGGGACCGCAAGGAACTGAGCCTGAGCCCGGAACTCATGCGGAACTGGCCGGTGGTGATGGCCGACCGCAACAGTTGCCTGCGGGAGAAATGCCAATATCATGACAAATGCTTCCGGCTCAAGATGATCAAATCCATGGGCAAAGCCGACCTGATCGTCACCAACCACGCCCTGTTGTTGTCCGACGTGATGGTCGACAACCATATCCTGCCCGAATTTACCTCCCTGATCATAGATGAGGCCCACACCTTCATCAAGGAGACCTTCGATCGTCTGGCCCTTCGTTTCGACCAGGACGATTTCCTGCGCCGGTTGGGGATGCTGCACCAGCGGGAACGGCGGGCCCGTAAAGGCTTCCTGGCCCACCTGCGCAGCCAGTCCGCCCACCTCGCTTCAATCTCGACCGAATACGAAAAACTGGTGGAGGGGCTGAGCCAGGCCACCGCCAAGATATTCGCCGGCTTTACCCGGGGATTGGCCTTGCAGCCCGATTACAGCTTCACCCACATCCTGACTCCCGCCGATAAGGAGCAGGCCTGGATGGCGGAAATCCTGGATATATACGCCCAGGAATGGA